>JAUVBB010000055.1 GCA_030591445.1 Deltaproteobacteria bacterium
ATCGTGGTTAGAGTAGGGAAGATAATAAGCACGTAGGTAAGTGCCTTCTAGAATTCTTGACAGGTGGATGGTCAAGGCGATGGTTTCCTGGTCTGATTCCACCAATTGCACGCCCCAGGTGGCGAGACGCTCGGTATTTTCTTTTAATTCCGCTGGCGGGCCCTCCGGAGAGGCGATTCGCCCGACTGAAAGAACCAGCCAGTCGGTGATGAACCAGTCGATGTAAGCGCGAGACAAGCGCAAGGTTGAGTTGCGCGGATAACGGTTGGCATGCATGTCCAGGCTTACTGGTTCGTCATGGATCTCGTTGTAAAATTTATAGACCACCAACTGGCCGTAAAAGCGCAGGTTCTCGGTGATATCCCAGTCCATGTTCAGGCGCAGGCGGTTGACCCAGCTGTTGCTGTACCATTTGTCAGTATTGCGGAAGGTGGTTTCATAGGCCGGAACCGCCATGGCACTACCCGTGACCGGGTCGGTTACCGGTTGGCCAAAATCGTCAACCACCAACTCAATGCGGTCGAGCAGGGTAACCGGTGACTTGTCTCTGAGGTGGATGGTGTTGAGGGTGGTACGGTATGAACCGCCCCAGTGCATACGGTCTTGTTTGCCCTTGGACTGCATGCGGTCCAAATCGCCAACCATGCCATCCACATCGTCTTCAATACCCACCAAGCGTTCGTCTAGCTCGTTCATCTGCTTTTGTATGGCTTGGATTTCCGCTGAGTCGATGACCGGGGCGGCTGAACCTGGGGGCCCGGATTTTTCCAGCCGATCCAGACGGTTGTTGATGTATTTGATGTGACCGCCGATGGCGGCGATGTTCTTGTTGAGCAACTTCATCAGCTTGCCCAGGTTGCCCAAGGTTGTGCGCTGACCGCTCTTGAGCACGCCCGGATTGGCGAGGATGTCATCCAACTCGTCTTGGGTGGCCTGCATGCGTTCTTTAATGCGCTCGAGCCTTTCTTCCATGGTGATGCTGGGTTGCCGAGCCTTTTTTTTGCGTTTCGAGCCGGCGTGGCTGATAGAGGGAATGCAGATGCATAGCATCAGCACCAAGAACCTCGATGTCCCAAAAGCCTTGCTCCACGCATTCATGAGGTCTTCCTTTCCTTCCGGGTTTTGCTGTGGGTTCTAATTGCGAGTCAGCCAACCGCCTACTTGACTCCGGTGATTCCTTTTTTCTTACTTTGCCCAAGTTGCTTAAGCAGGTGTTCAAGCACTCGCTTTAATTCACCTTGTGAGAAAAGCAAACGAAGATCGGCATTGCGTTTGTGACGATGGCGCGAAAAAAATCGCTGCCACTGTCTTTTGGTCCGCAGATCGAAAGTTAGTTTAGGAGCCTTACTGCCGTTGTGACATCGCCGGCAACCCTGCGTTAATACCTGGGATCCGTTCCAATTTCCGCTACCGCTCAAGAGCTTGACCTTGGGGGCGCTCGCCACCGCAATTGGTTTTTCGACTGGCTTGATCAGTTTGTCCTGATTTCTTGGTGGCGGTGGGACCGTGGCCGGCGGTTTTTCGATCATCGCCACTTTGATTTCCCGTTCCTCATCGGCAGGGTCTACCTGCCGGGCTGGTTCGGGAGCACTCTTGTGGCGGGTGGTCCTGGATGAGCGGCTGGATTTCTTTCGGCTCGACTTGCTTCGTTTTTGGCTAGCTTTGGGCTTTGGTGTGGGCGCTGGTGCCGGGTCGGCTTTGGCGACGGCGACTGGCGTTTTTTCAATGACCGGATCCGGTTTTTCGGCCGCGGCCGGTGGATCTTTTTGGGGCGGAATTGGTACTTCCGCAGAAGCAAGGGGTTCTGGTTTTTTTGTCACTGCCGGCAGAGTCGCTATGGGTTTGGTGATCTCTGGCGGGGCGGTGAGGGGGACGTCCCCGTTGGCCCAAAACAACTGTTGCACAAGCACGATGGTTCCGGCAATCAGAAGAAATATCACCAGCACCAGAAAGTAAGGATTGAACGAACGTTTGGGTTTTGCGGCCCCGGCCATACTGGTATTGGACAGGCCGGGCGCGATCCCGCTGAGATTAGTCACATGGCTCAATGGAACTTCACCAGAGGATTGTGCCATGCCCTGGGACTGTTCCTCTTCGACCTTGGCGGCAATCGTTTTGGCTTTTTCCATGGCCCGGCGCTCGAAAACTTGCCGTTTTTCGATGCGCTGTTGGAACTTCTCCTTGAACCAGGCTTCCACCTCCGAATTGGCCGCCAGGCCGCCGTGCTCTTTTGCAAAACTGCGCAGGTCGACGGCCATGGACTCGCAATTGGGATAGCGCTGGTCACGATCTTTGTGGGTGGCCTTGGCAATGATGTCGTCGATTTGCTTGGGCAGTCCCGGCACAATCGAAGAGGGCTTTGGCAACTTGTCATTGAGCACGCGCTGAAAAACCTCGGCCACGGTCACATCTTTTTTGAAGTGATAGGATCGGCGCAAGGTCAATAGTTCGTAAAAGACCAAACCCAAGGCGTAAAGATCGACGCGCCCGTCGATGGCAGAGGATTTGAACACGTCCGGCGCCATGTAGGAGAACTTGCCCTTGATTAAGCCCGGCGAAGTCAAGTCGGTGCGCGCCGAGGACTTGGCGATGCCAAAATCGATGACCTTGAGATAGCCGTTGCGGTCGATCATAAGATTGTGGGGGCCGATGTCGCGGTGAACCAGATCCAGGTCCTTGCCATCCGGCGTTTTGGCCGAGTGGGCATAATGCAGGGCTTCGCAGGCCTCTAGCATTAGTTTGCATAGAATCGGCAAGGGGATTCTTCCCTTGGCTCGTTTGGTCGCGCGCATGACATACTCGAGGTTTTCACCGTCGACATATTCCATGGTGATGCAGATGTCGTTGCCAAGTTTGCTGAGATCGAAGATCTTGACCACATGGGGGTGACTCAGGGAGGCAACCGTGCGGGCCTCATCAATGAACATCTTGATGGCTTCGATCTTGCCCAGCCAGCGCGCATGAATTCGTTTGATGACCACCAATCTTTGGAAACTCTCGGCGCCCAATTGCACGCCCAGAAACACGTCAGCCATGCCACCTGAGCCAAGTTTGGCCAGGAGTCGATAACGCTCCTGTAAATTCGCCACCGGAAACTTGCCCGAGGTATTGGGGTCCATCTAGTATTCTCCGTTCTACAAGTGAGGCGATTCCTTTCCGGGAGCCTCAGGGCGTTTTGAAAAAAGTTATCAAATCAGTTTGCATGTCCACGGTTGCGCTGCCGCAATTATTCAACAACATGGTATGGGCGCCGCCTGGCACTTGGCCGCACGCGCCCGGATCGTAGGCCCGATAGAAATCGCTGCCCAAAGAAAAGCCCAACAAGCCCGCCAGTAAGGCCGAACCGGAGTTGGGGAACACCATATCGCCGGTGGCTTCCTGGATAAGCAGGCGTTTTTCGCCGCCGGCCACATTGCTGGCCAAGGCCGCCGCATAGTTGATGGGATCGGCCGGATCTGCCATCCACTGAGCTACCACCTTGAATTGGGCGAAGCCGGGATCGACTGCCAAATCATCGACTTGGCAAGAAGGCGGGGTGTCGCTGCAACATTCATTGGTCAGGACCCCGGCCAAGCACAGCGTGGGCACCAACTCGGCGCTTAGCACCGGCGAGCCGCCAATCATGTTGACCAGGCCGGCGCCGGTGGCGTTGAAAACCGCCCGCTCGATGTCGGGTGACAACGCGGTGAACACACTGCCGATCACACTACCCATACTGTTTCCGACGAAATAGATCTTATTTGGATCTACATTAAGACCACCACACTTTGCTGGGGTGCAGGTTTTGAGTACCCGCACCAGTTGCAGCAAATCAACCACGGTCTGACGGATGTTGTCCCGGGTGACCGTGGTGTCGGTGTTGATGATGGAATACAGCTCGGTGGCGTTGTCCAGGGCGTCGAACACCTGTACTTGCCGATCCCCGGCCAGCACGCTGTCGATAGCAATGAGGGCCAAGCCGTTGGCGCCCAGGGCATTGGCCAGGGCCAGCATGGCCATCTTGTTGGCCGACGCAGCCTGGGCAGGGTCGGTAGGCGTCAAGGGATGCTGAAAAATCACCACCGGATAGGACCCGCTGGTCCCGGTTGGGGTCGAGGCCAGGAAGGTCAGCTTTTTGCCCTGGTTGCCGCGAACTGCCGGTTGATAGTTGTTCGAAAAAAGCCCGGGTACTTGGCTGGGCTGACCCTCCACCGGCAGGAAAGGCAGGGCGATGTCCACACTTTGCTGGAAATTGGGCGATACGAATTCGCCGCTGAGAAACTGATCGATGCCCGGACAAGCCGGAATGGGACCATCACCGTCGGGGTCGGGAGCGCCAATGGCCGCGCAACTAAGACCAAGGGCGGTCAGGAAGTCTGCTGCCGGTAGCGGGGGCACCGGCAAAGTGGTGGCTGGGACCGTGACCGCGGTACTGTCAAAGGCGTTGCCCAGCGAGCCCAGTCGACCGGCGATGCTTTGCAAGGCGGTATCGGTAAACTGGGTGTTGAAGACATTGGCCAGAATGATTTCATCTCGGGGATAGCCGGCGGCCTCGAAGGCGTCTAAGGCCGGAGCGAAAGCAGCTTGTACTGGCACCAGGGCCGGGACTTCGACGGTCGTCGTGGAACGAATCATCGAAAAGATGTAGAAGGGACTGACTTTCTCGCTGTTTACATCCAGGATGCCGTCGAGAAAGGCAATCCCATACAAATGATTGCCCTTGAGAATGACCGGCAAGCCGCTGTTCGGATCAATCGGCAGGATGATCATGGTGGGGACCTGGGTGGGCGCTTCCGCACAACCCTGTAAGTATTTGTTGGTCTTGGTCATGACCGTGGCGATGGGGATGGGCGTGTCCAAGACGGCGTCTGAACCGTCGCCGCCGAAGGTGCCCAGATCTAACATGACCACCCGGCCTTCGATGGAAGCAGGGTCTAGATCGCGGCCAAAAAAAGCCACGATGTTGCCGGCGCTAAAGCTGGGGAAACCGTTTAAGTCCTCTAAGGCATCCAGGCTGGCTTCGGTGGCCGAGTCGGGCTCGAAGCACATGGTGGCTTTGATGGACAGGGTGGGTGGGGTGTGAGCGAGGTTGAGCCCCAAGACACTGGGCGAAGGCAGCAGCGAGCGCTCAGGGTTTTCCGCGTCCGGGGAAAAGTAAGCACTGGTGGCTAAATAGTCCTCATCGGTATTTTGGTCTTCCGAGGAGCATGCGCCGAAAACCAGAATTCCCACCAAGAAGAAAAACGCAAGCGCAAACCTCGCAGGCAAAAGCATACTTGCTCTCCTCTTTTGAGCTGGACATTACCTGACCCAGAAAAATAGTTAACTGTGTTAAATGATAACGATTTGCTGCCAGGAGATCAAAGAATTTCCCAGAAATCTAATATCGTCAGGAAGGCCCCTATGGCGCCACCAGTAAAACGACGGCGTAGTCTTGTTTGGGGCTCATGCCGTTGATGACCATGAAGGGATAGGCAATGGTGCCTAAGTCTGTGATTACATAGGGAATACCAATGCCACTGCCAAGCTCCATGGGGAAGATGGAATATAACTCATCGATGATACCCGAGCTAGCGCCGCCGGCGATAAGATCATGCAAGGAAGCCTCATTGTACTTCATGGTGGAGTAGTCGCCGGCCAACTGGTTGTAGACCGCTTCGGTGAAATGCTCCGGCTTGATCTGGGCATAGATTTCCCGATAGCCGTCGCCGTTCGAATCGGTAATGCCGCTGCCGAGAGACAGGTGATCTTCGAAGACCAGCTCCACCCAGAGATCCCCGTCATGTAAATAGCAGTGCTCTATCTTTTGTGGCGGCAGGTTGGCCTGGGCATTTTCCCAGGTTTGTCCCTTTACCGCCAAATCGGCATAGTACAAATTCGTTGATAATGTGATGTCCCAGTCTTTGAGGAAGACCGTCACCGCCGGGCTCCAAAGCAATGCTTGGGCCTGTTCTGGCCCGGAAATGGCTGTCTCGGCCATGGTGTCGACGATGCTGGTGTTGTCCAGAACCTGTTGGCCGCTATTGTCGCCGCCGCTCAGGGTGAAATCGAAACCGCTGGCCGTGCCGGCTTGAATGTCAGGCAGGGGATTGGGCACGATGTCCGGTTCGGTGCTCATGTCCCGGTAGAGACCGGGATTGCGAGAGTACAGGGCTTTGTGGGCCTCGCTGTAAGTAGGACCGGTCAGATAGCGGATAGCAATCTTGTCGGTCGACCAGTCGAAATCCTGGTTGTAGGATTCCATCAGCGCCATGTCGGCCGCGGTGACATTGAATCCTTCGGGTGGATTTTCATTCTCGTCGCCGCCACAGGCAGAGAAGCCGAAGACCAGACAGAGACCGAACACTTGGATCCATGGTTTTCTAAGTGTCATTTTTTTTCCTCCTGGTTTTCAAGTTCGATGGTTTGCCAGCCACGCATGCCAAAGCGAAGGTCTCGTTCGACGAAAGCCCAGATCACCAAGCGTTTTCCCTGCAGTCTTTCTTGGGTCTGCTGGGCTAACTTCTGTCGAACCAAGGTAGAGGCGCCACCGTCGTTCACTATCGAGTCTAGGGGCAAACCGAGTTCGAAGGCAAGGTTGGCAATGATGCCGGCCGCGCGGGGAGAATCGGTTTGAAACACCCGCGCGAAACTATCCCCCAAGAACAAGATGGGCGAGTTCGGATCGTCTTGGTATGGTTCAGCGCTTTTTTCTTTGGTCACTTGATAGGCTTGGGTGGTCTCGTCTCTGAAAAGTATCTGCTGAAATGGAATCTGGGTCATGCGGGGGATGTCTCCCCGGCGCACAACTTCGACCAGTTGGCGTCGATAGCTCTGTGTGCTTTCAATTTGATCGATTTGGCGCACTCGTTCGGCCATGGCTCGGGCCGCCAGTGCAATGCCGTGCCCGGTCCAGTGCGTGTCCGAGCGCATATACAAAGGCGTGTTTTGTTGGTCGGCTTTGACTCGTCCTGCTTGCAGCAGCGGATGCAAGTTGAGGGTGTCGATTCCCTGGCTGTGCAATTCGGCGTGTAAGCGGGAGGCGTGAGCCGTCAAGCGCTTGTCGGCCAAAGCCGACTTTTCCAGGCAGTCTGGGTAAATGCTGGCTTTGCCTGGTACCGGCACCACCAATAGGTCTATGCCTCGGCTTTTGAGTTGGCGGGCGAAATCGGCGATGACCGCCACCGGGTCGTCTGCCTCCAGTTGAAATGGTTCGATATCCTTATAATACGGTTCGGTTAGGTACTGCACGCCGGGCCGGTAGAAGAACCAGTCTGTTTGCCCCTGGGGACAGGCTCCAGTCGAGAGCATGGCCTTGGTACCCGGATCTCGCAAGACGAGGTAGCGGGCCAACAGGAACCATGGGCGGAGAGTTTCTTCAAAAAAGGAGCTTTCTTCCAAACTTTCTTCGAACTGCCGCAGATGTTTTTCCGTGGGCCCGTCATCGAAGAGTTCAAGAAAAAGTGGGGATTCGTCTTCTTGGATTTCGGACCATGCCTGCCAGAGCGGCACGGCAAAGATGGTGCCGAGGAAAGCGATGATCAGTATGAGGGCGCGGGCGTTTTTCATGGCTCAGAACTGAAAATAGAGAAAAGGGTTGAAGGATTGAGCGCACATGGTGCCCAGGGCCAGGCCAAACAAGGCCAGTAGCACCAAGATTCGAGACCAAGTTATTTTGGCGGCAAAATCCCAGGCCTGGGTTCTAAACAAGACGAAGGCGGCGCAGATGCCGGTCATGAGCAGGCTGGGCAAGGCCAAGATCTCGGCGCCGGCCAGAGCCGCCGCGGGCCCGTTGTTTAGTAGACCAAACATGCAGCCGAGATATTGCATGGCTTCGGTGAGGTTGTCGGCGCGAAAGGGCACCCATGAAATCACCACCAGGCAGAAAGTGACCGCGATGCGAATAGAACGAGGCAGGCGCGCATAGAACGCCTTCTTGCCGATGAGTCGTTCCCCGATTAGCAGCGCCCCGTGATAGGCGCCCCAGAGGACGAATTGCCAGTAAGCACCGTGCCAAAAACCGCCCAACAACATCACGATGGCGAGATTGAGATAGGTGCGCCGAGCGCCTTTCCGGTTGCCCCCTAAAGGAAAATACAGGTAATCGCGCAGGAAGGTAGACAACGATATGTGCCAGCGTCGCCAGAAGTCGGTGATACTATCGGCTTGGTAGGGCGCGTTGAAGTTCTTGGGAAACTCGAAACCCAGCATTCGGCCCAGTCCCACCGCCATGTCGGAGTAACCGGAAAAATCGAAATAGATTTGAAAAGCAAAAGCGACGGCGCCCAGCCAAGCGGTTAGTGCGCCCGGGTGATCGCTGCCGAAGGCAAAATCGGCAATGATGCCCATGGGATTGGCCAGAAGAATTTTTTTGGCGAAGCCCAGAATGAACAGGGACACGCCCGACGCGAAGCGATCGAGAGTGTGGCGACGATCGGCCAATTGTTTGGCCACGGTATTGTAGCGTACGATAGGGCCGGCAATCAGCTGGGGAAACAAGGCCACAAAGCAGGAGAAATCGGAGAAGCGGCGCACGGGCGCTGCCGTGCCCTGGTAGACGTCGATGGTGTAGGACATGGTTTGGAAGGTGTAAAATGAGATGCCGATGGGCAGCGTGATTTCCATCACGTTGAATCCGGTGCTGCCAAAACTTTCTAATAACCAGTTAACATTACCTTGGAAGAAACCAGCGTACTTGAACACGCCGAGCAGCCCCAGGTTGGTGACCATGGATGCGATGAGTGCCAGTTTGCGCCGGCGCGGGGAGGCACCGGCGGCCGAAATTTGGCGGGCCGCGATGAAATCCACTACCGTCGAGATCATCATCAGACTGACGAACCACGGTTTCCACCAGCCATAGAAGGCATAACTGGCCACGGTGAGAAATAGATTCTTGGCCGGTCGGGGCAGGGCGTAATAAATCAGCAGGCAAAGCGGCAGAAAATAAAAAACGAAGATGTGAGAAGTAAAGACCATTCAGCCTTGGCTGGCGCTCACTTTGCTTTGTCTACCTGCAGGCACCAATACCGGGTGCTCTTGCGGTCGGTGGCGAAGAAGTCGTCAATGACGGCTCCCTGCCAAATTTTCTCCAGATTCGCAGCCAGAACCAATTTATGCTTATGCCCTTGCTTGAAACGCTTCAGTTTGCCGGCCACGAATTTTTTCATCTCATCCTTGATTTTCTTCCGTGCTTGGCGCGGCTTGTAATGGGCCACCAGAATATTTTTGCCCGCCAATTCTCCGTCCAGTACTTTGTACTTCATGACAAAAGCATAATCGTACAAATCGTCCGGCGGAAATTTGCTGGGAATTTCTACCAATTCCGCGGTCACGGTCAGATCTTTGGCCTTTTCTGCCCCCTGAACAGGCACGGTCGCAAGCAAACAAAACCAACCACAAACAAGTCCCAACCTAAGCATGCCGTGTCTCCTCTTCATTGATGTAGGGGGCTGAGTCATTGGGGGGCGGAGTGGTACATTGAACCATCAGGTTCTGCTTGTCGTCGAAGAAGACAGACGAGCCGTCGGCGCAGGTGGGAGCCTTGCCACCCGCTATTTTTTGGCTGATCCACTGGTTGACGAAGTCGGCCCGGGTTCGCATGATGCCACCGTGATCGGCCTGGCCGCTGATGCACAACTGCATATCGGCCTGGTCTGCCTTCAGTCGTTCCAGAACGCAAGCCATCCGATCTGGGGTGATGGTGGGGTCGGAAAGGCCGTACAATACCAATAGCGGAACCTCGGTGGCGCTGCCGGTCAGGTGGGGACGATCCTGGGCAAACTGGGCAGTCCATTTTTCACACAAGGCATTGTCGTTGCATGCAGCCATGCCGACCGCGACCGGCGCGACGGCGCCGATGTAGGCTGGGTCAAAAAGATCGGGCAAGTAGGTTCCCAATTCGTCCAGGCTGGGGTAGGCCGCCGACCAACAGGTGTTTTCAACGAAGTTCTTGATTTGGTCACGCACTGCTTCGGCAAACACGTCGACGCCGTGGCCTGGACCGTCCATTATCTCGCCAACTGTGTAATGATAGAAGATGGACACTCCCGCTAGCTTGTAAAAGTATTGCATGGGCGTGTCCGCGTAAGCCAACAGTAGAGCCGACCAGGAAGCCTGACTGAGCCAAAGCGGGGAATAGGCAATCACCCCGGCCAAGTCGCCATCCACGCCGTAGCTCTCGGCCATGGAAAGGGCCGAGAGTACCGAGTGACCGCCTTGGGAATGGCCGGCCAGAAACACCTGGCTGCTGACTTGGTCGCCCAGCAAACGGCGCATGGCACTGACCGCATCTAGAGTGCATTTGCCCGAGTCATCGGCTACCAAATAGCCACTGGGTGGGTTGTCTTGACCGCCGAAGTTGGCATAGCCGGGAAGATCGGGAGCGATAACCGCATAACCGGCGCCTACCAGAGGCAGCACCAAGGCATCAAAGTCGGATTTGACGTATTCACCGGCCGGGTCATCTTGGGACGGTGCGCATTTGGCGGCCTGGCCCCGGCTGCCATGGGCGGCTACCACCACCGGCACTTGCTCGAAGGCCGGCCGGTCGGGCACATAAACCAGGGCGCTTGAGGCACCCGGGGAGCCATTGGCCCGTTCGGTGACAAACAGCGCCCGATAGACTTGGGCACCGCTTTGCAAAGCGGGACCCTGATAGCCGATTTCGAGGGCTCGCGCTTGTAGGCTCTCCGCGCTCAGGGCAGTGTCTTGGGCACAGCGGAGGATGCTGCCGGTAGCCGCGGAGATACTGCCCGGATCGGCATAGATGCTGCTGACGGTATCGCTACAATTAAACTCCATTTGCAGCGTATAGCTGGATTCTTCTTTGCTGTCCTTGCCGCAGCCCACTTGGAATCCGAGCAAGCCAATCAGGAAAGAGTAAAACACTGTGATTCGAACGTGCCGCTTCATTTCGTTCCTCCAACCCCAGTTCCGAAATTTTCAAAAGTGATCGAGCTAGGTCAAAGTTTAGCATAGAAAATAATTTTGCTCTATTTTCGCATGCTTGTTATCATTTACGCTCAACGGTTTTTGAACAATTCTGGCGAAGTATGAGAGCCGGAACAGGAGGTCAATGATGATGTTGCCTGCCAGAGGCGTGCTCGTGGCCTTGTTGCCGATAGTCTTGCTGGTAAATGGATGCTCCTCGGACCCGGTTGAGCCCCAAGATATTTATTTGCCCACCAGCGCCTATTTCTCTCCAGACGCCGTAAACGCCGAGCGTTCGCTATTGCCTTCGCCCAGTGTGCTGGGTCTCAACCTGGCGCAGATGCCTCCTACCTTGAGTATTCGCAGTACCATGTGTCTGGAGCCCGGCTCATTAACCGAGGCCAGTGTTATCGCCCTCGAAGACTTGAACGGGTTTCCCACTTTCAGCCTGGGCAACATCATGGCTTTTTTTGGTCGGGAATTGGATGAGGAGAGTATCGTCGGCAAAGTTATCATGGCCGACTTGGGTACCTTCGGTGGCGATGGCTCGGACGCAGCGCTGGCCACGCCGGTTCCCGTGGTGACGTTCATGACCATGACCGACAAAAATCTACAAGGCTGCTCCGAGGCAGCCACTTCGGTACCCACCATGATCATCGTGCCCATGGATCCGGCTACCGGGCTGCCGCAAGTTCTCAAGGGCAACCATCTCTACGCCATTGCCTTTCTCGATGGCATCTTAGACATTAACCAAGAGAAGGTTCAGCCTTTCTACCTGTTTCCGATGATTCGAAGCCGGGAGCCGGTGCCAGTGCCCGCGCTGGCCCCGGTGCAAGCCGCATTCAGCCCGGCCTTCACCGCCTTCGAGGCCATGGGCATCGAGCGCGAAGAAATCATTTTAGCCAACGTATTCAATACCCAGCTGATAGACACCGCCTTGCAGAGCATCTCAGCTCGCCTGGGCAGTTTCGGCAACGCTTACGATTCGCCCGCGGTCACCATTCCCGCCGCTACTTTACCGGTACCGCCCTTGCCGGCGGCTGACTTCTTAGCTGCCATCGGACTTAGTTGCGATGCCATCGGCGCGCCCGACCCTGACGGCGCCGGTCCGTACCCGGCTTGTCCGGGCATAGGCGGGTTCATTTCCGGCCAGTTTGTTTCCCCCAATTTCCAACAGCCAGTCGATATCGCCCTGCCCTTTATGCCGGTGGCCGGCGAGCCAGATAAGGTTCCCGGCAAGTTTTCCAGCACCCACAGCCCCGCCCTGCAAGGCAGCGCGGGTGAGACCCGGTCTTTCTTGGCCTCGATCCCCAACGGTGTCGCGGGTCCCTATCCCATCGTCATTTTCCAGCATCCGCTGACCCCGACTGATCCGGCGGCGGCCGCCAGTGCCAACAAGATGGCCCTGCTGGCGATGGCCAATGGCTTGGGTGCCAACGGTATGGGGGTGATTGCCATTGACCATGTGTTGGCCGGTGATCGGAAAGTGCTGGTTTTGGATGCTATCGATCAGCAAAACGAATTGTACTCCATCATTAATACCGACACTCTGATCACCCGCGACAACATTCGCCAAAGCGTGGTCGATTTATTGCAGTTGGTTCGGGTGCTCAAGGCTTGTACTCCCGGCACCTGCGGTGGCCTCAACATCGATCCCGACCGGATCTTCTTCGTGGGTACCTCCATGGGTAGCATGATTGGCAGTTTGTTTGCCGCTCTGTCGCCAGATGTCAAGCGCGCGGTCTTCAATGCCACCGGCGCCGGTCTGGTCAACATCATTGCCGAGTCTCCGGTGCTCCTGGCGGGCCTGGTGCCGACCTTGTGCGCGGCCGGCATCGTATCCGACCCCTGCTGCGCGGAAACGCCTCCGAATTGCACGGTCGAAAACCTGGCTGCCGATGGCGGCTTTGCCCAGTTCAAAGTGGTGGCCCAGTGGATGGCCGACCCGGCCGATCCAGTTAACTATGCCTCAGCCCTGGCCGCCAAAGTAGCTGCCGGCAACCAACGCATCCTGATCCAGGAAGCTACCGGCGACATGGTCTTTCCCAATTCCGGCGCCTTCTTGTTTGCCGCCTTGTTGGGTTACCTGACCGGCAGCGACAACTACAAAGCCTACGACCCCGGCGCCTGCGGCTCCGTCCCCGGTGGTGCCCACACCATGCTTTTGCAAAACTGCGGCGCCGGCACCGTCGCCATGCAAACCGACATCATCACCTTCTTGCTGACGCCGTAAGTAGCTCGTTCGACTTTGACCAGAGACGACACTGAGTTAGCCGGCTCTTGCCCCAGTGCATCTCCCTCCGCACGGGATGGAGAAGAGCATCGCCTAGAACGCGGCACGAGCGTAGGTCGCTACGTGGTGATCGATTTCGTGGATGCCGGCGGCATGGGCGCTATTTACCAGGCTTTCGATCCTGAGCTAAACCGCCCGGTCGCCATTAAGATTCTTTCCGTTGCCAAAGAAAGAAGCCAAGATTCGCTGGAAGCGGAGAGAGCCAAGAATCGAATGCTCCGCGAAGCGCAAGCGCTTGCCCAGCTAACCCACCCCAACGTGGTTACGGTCTACGATGTCGGCGTGCACCAGGATTCGATTTTCATCGCCATGGAGTTTGTGGCGGGAAGTGACCTGAATGTCTGGCGAGAGGAAAACAAGCCGTCCCGGGATGAGGTGCTGGCTAAGGTAATTGACGCCGGCAGAGGTTTGTCGGCCGCCCATCAGGCCGGCATTGTTCATCGGGACTTCAAGCCGGCTAACGTAATTGTGTGCAAGGACGGTCGAGTCCGGATTCTGGACTTTGGTTTGGCCATGTCCGCGGAGACCTCTGCAGAGAATGCCTCTTCCCGAAAAACGCTAGAAAAATCTTTTGTAAGCGGCAGACCGGCAAACGAATTGTCTAAGGACATGTTGACCGGCCCTCTTACCGAGGCGGGTTCGGTAGTAGGCACTACTTACTACATGGCTCCAGAGCAGATGGAACGAAAACATGTTGACGAACGTTCCGACCAATTCGCTTTTTGCGTAAGTCTGTACGAGGCTTTGTATGGCTGTAGACCCTTTAAGGGTAAACATATCCTTCAATTATTCAGTAGCATTAAGCGCGCGGCTTTTGTACGACCGAAGGATAAAAAGATTCACAAGAGGTTGGATGATGTCATACTACGCGGACTTACTATAGACTCCCAGGACCGCTTTGCCTCCATGGATAAGCTGATTGAGGCCTTGGCAAGCGATCCAGATGTACTGCACAAGGAGTTACGCGACAAGCGCAAGAGAACCGTTACGGTCGTTGGTTCGATTTCGTTATCATTGCTCATCGCCGGTTCGGGGATGTGGTTTGCAAGCACAAAGGGCAGTCGTCTCTGTAAAGGCGCCGAAGATAAGCTGGTTGGGGTGTGGGACCCGGCAGCCAAGGCTAAAGTGAAGAAGGCATTTTTGGGAACCAAGAGATATTTTGCGGCCAATACCTATGAACGGGTAGCCAAAATCATGGATGACCGGGTTGCGCAATGGACTGCCATGCGCAGCGATGCTTGTTTGGCCACCCATGTGCGCGGGGAGCAATCGGAGCGGATGCTGGATTTGCGCATGAGGTGTTTGAACCGGAAGCTTTCGGAGATGGATGCCCTAGGTAAATTATTTGCGGCCAAAACCGATGGAGAAGTTCTGAACAAGGCAGTTGCCGCAACTTTAGGCCTAAGCGCAATTGACCAGTGCGCGGATGAAGAGTTCCTGATGGCCGAGATGCCGCCACCCGAAGACCCGATCATGAGAGAGAAGGTGGAGTCACTAAGAGGAAAACTGGACGAGGTCAAGGCATTTGAAAAGTCCGGCAAATACCAAGAGGGTTTTGCGCTGGCCTCGCAGTTACTAGAGATTGCCAAAAAGCTCGACTACCAACCAATCGAAGCCGAAGCCTTGTTCATGCTAGGTAATTTGCAGGCTTTTATCGGCAAATACGATGAGGCGGTGGTGACTTTGGAAGATTGTGTATTGTTAGCCGACGAGGCCAAAAACGATGAAATCAGGGCCAAGGCAAACAATGCTCTTATTTTTCTAGTCGGCTGGATACTTGCCTACTTGGAAGAAGTGGAACCCGTGATCAAGCGATCAAAGGCCGTCATCGACCGCCTGGGTGACAATGGAGAAATCAAGGCCAGTTGGCATAACAATATTGGACTGGTATATTACCAAAAAGGCCAGTTCGATCTAGCGCTTGCCCACCACCAGAAGGCGCTGAAAATCAGGGAGAGAGTCTTTGGTCCAGGCCATCTGCAAGTAGCCTATTCTCAGAACAGTATGGGCAGTGCCTATTGCGAAAAGGGTGATTACAACCGGGCGCTGGAATACTATCGGAAGGTGCTGAAAATCAGGGAAAAGACCCTAGGCGCCGAGCATCCTGAACTTGCCCGTGCCCACGCCAATATCGGCAACGTGCTTTACGAAAAGGGCGCCTACGACCAGGCCTTTGCCCACCTAGAGAAGGCTTTGTACATATTGGAAAAATCATTAGGCGCGAGGGATCCGGATTTGGCAACCTCTCATAACAATATTGGCCAGGTACTGTATGAAAAACGAGACTTCGATCTTGCATTTATGCACCTAAACAAGGCACTCGAAATTTGGGAGAAAAAGCTAGACTCTCGACATCCCATGCTGGCTTGGCCTCTCAGTACAATTGCCTGGCTACATCTCCATAAGAGCGAAGACCAAAGAGCTAAGGTTCTGTTTGAACGAGTCCTTTCCATTTGTGCGAGTGATAGATGTGAAGGCGCCAATAGTGAACCTCTTGCCAAAGCACAATTCGGTTTGGCCAAGCTGTTATGGCAACGCGGGGGAGACCGCAAACGCGCGCTCCGACTTGCCCAAAAAGCCCGAGAATATTTCAAAACCAAGAAATCCGTTCACCTACTGAGCGACCTAAAGAAAGTAGACGAGTTATTGAAGCAAGTTGGGAACTAAGTAAGCTCCAGGCGCTGGCCGGCATCGACCGTTTTGCGCATCAACTCGAAGATCTGTTCTCGGTCCAGAGCGTGGTTGCGATAGAGGGCCAGCGGTTCGAGGAAGGCCTCGATGGCTTTGGCCGGGTGGTTGCTTCTAAGTTTTTCAAGGATGCCGTCGCACAGCATGCCGGCACAGGCGGGTGATTTGAACAGGGCCAGGCAGCAGCCGGTGTCCGAGTGGTATTTGCATTTGTCTTCCACCGCGGGCGCTTGCCAGCCGTGGGTGGCGGCTTCTAGTTCTTGGGCTTCGAGCATGGTCTCGGGCACCAGGCCCAGATCGTAGCCCAGTATCGAGCAGCAGCCTACCGGTGGCCGGTCGCAGTGCTGGGCACAAAAACCCTTGGTGAGTTTGCCAAGCAAGCGGTCCAGCCGTAGGGACCACAGGGCGTATTCGAGCAGCAGCTTTTTGATTTGCCAGGGGGGCGTGGGTAGTGGGTTGTGTCGGTATTCGCTTCGCTGCCGGCGGGGCAGGAAGAGGATTTCGGCCAGGGCAAAGACCAGCGACAGGTTGTCGGGGGCCAGAAAGCGAATCAATTTGTGCCGCGGGCCGGGACCTTCATCCAGATGATTGGCGAGAGCCGTTATGAATGCCACCGGATCAGTCGGGAGCGATTCTGGGCGGGGCAGGGTGACGCCAAAGATGCTACCGAGCTCTTTACTGAGTTGGTCTCGTTGCGGCAGTGTCCACTCTATGTTTATTAGTCCCACTTGAGTGAGTAGACACACTCTGCGTCTCCCCGGTTACGGCAGTGGGTATGGACTAATTTTACGTTTTTCGCGCCCACCAGCTCTAGCACCCGCGTCATGTATACCAACATGTGGTTACAGAAGAGATCGTAAGCATTTTCATTGTCCTTGATGGTCGCGGTGGCCGAGCATTTGTCGTCGTGGCGGACGATGACCAGTTCTCCCCAGTCCATGAAGCGTCGCCAGTATTGACCGGCCTTTTGAATGGCATAGCCGGGATTTGCCAAGCGCAAGAACAGGCGTTGGGTGGTGTTCAGATCTCTTTCGGCCTCGAAACGGGAGAAGTCTTCCATCAGATCGGGTTTCTTGGAGGCGAAAATGTTGCACATGGTGTCGAGCAGATGCTTGCGAATTCTTTCGTCATACCAGGAGATGGTGAGGGGTTTGTCTACCCGCTCACGATCGTCGGGGGGCAAGGTCTCGACTAGCTTCTGCCAGGACTCCTCATCAAAGCGATCCAGGACGTAGAGCTTGAGAGCTTTTAGAAAAGAGCCTTTGAAGTTTGGCATTACAGATTCCTTGATTAAGTATTCCAAACAATCGGTTTCTTTTGTTTATACCAGCTATCATTACTCGGGCGGTAGGTTTCTTCTAGTTTGGCGCGCGTGATTTTGAGAGTGGGGGTTAGAAACCCGTTCTCTGTCATCCACTCTTCATTGACCACCGAGAAGAATTTGAGCTGCTCGTGGTGCTCCAGCTTGCGGTTGACGTTTTCCAAGTGCGCGGTCAATTCTTTTTCAATCTTGGCTCTCTCGCCGTTATCGGCCAGTTTCTTGGCATCTTCCGGCAACATTACCAGGGCATGCGGTTGGGGATAGCCTGAGCCGCACACGCAACACATTTCAATCCGCGGATGGTTAAGTATTTCGTTTTCAATGGGTGCGGGGGCGACGTATTTTCCTTTGGAAGTCTTGAAGATCTCCTTGGTTCTACCCGTGATTTTCAGCCGGCCCCTATCGTCGACTTCGCCCCGATCGCCGGTATAGAAAAACCCGTCCGCGGAAAACACTTCCCTGGTTAGCTTTTCTTGCTTGAAGTAGCCCATCATATTGCAGGGGCTCTTGACCTGGATTTCACCGTCATCGGCTATGCGAACCTCGACATCCTGGTAGGGTGAACCCACGTAGCCCGCTCGGATCTGTCCGGGTTTGGATACATGCGAGTAACAGAAGTTCTCGCTCATACCGTAGGCTTCCAATAGCTCTAAACCTAAATCCAAGTACCATTTGATGAGATCGGCCGGGATGGGCGCCGAGCCGGATCCGGCAAAGCGTACCTTGTCGAGCCCCAGACCGCTCAGGACCTTCTTTTTGATCAATCCGCTTACCACCGGGATCTGCATCAGTTTCTCTAACTTGGCGGGCGGCAATTTCTTATTCACGCCCATTTGGAATTTCATCCAAAGCCGGGGCACGGACACAAACAAGGTGGGACGCGCGCGCTGCAGATCGCGCAAGAAGGTATCGAGGCCCTCCGCGAAGAAGATCTGGAAACCCCGGTAGAGCGCATGGCACTCTCCAATCCAGCGTTCCATGGCGTGGGCCAGGGGCAAATACGACAACATGCGATCCTCGGAGGTGGTGTTGATTACTTTTGAAATTCCTTCCACGCCGCTGAGCATGGCTTTAAAACTTAGCATGACGCCCTTGGGCACCCCGGTGCTTCCGGAGGTGTAGATAATGGTGGCCATTTCCTCGGGCTCGCGCTGGGTGGGGGTTTGGAGCTCCTGGTGGCTCATGACGATATCATCCCACTTTGGGTAATCGTTTTCGGGAGCCAGGGGGAAGGCTATCTTGGGAAGATCTTCGGGCACGCCTTTTTTCATCTCGTTCCATACCGGATCGAGTTTGCCCACGAAGAGGAGTTTGGCTTCCGAGTGTTTAATAATGTGAGATACCGTGTCGGCGGTCATGATCGGAAAAATCGGTACGGTTACGTGTCCCGCCATCCAGATGGCAAGATCGGCTATAATCCAGTAAGCGCAATTTTTTGAGCACAGAGCAATCTGGCTCTTTTCTGGGTAATCCAAACTTTTGAGATAAGAGGCCATGCGCCGGGCTTCCCCGACCGCCTCCTTAAAGGTCCAGGTTTTGGGAAAGCCCAGATGCTTGATATAAGAACTGGTACGGCGGGCCTCGGTGAGCACCGTGTCTAGGCTCAAATTGTTGAGGAGATCGAGTTTCTTCAGATAGGCCGAAAAGCGCTCTAACTCTTCGAGCCCGGTTTCGATGTTCCAGTCCCGAGAACTGGCATCTCCATTGCCCATGGGTTGGGTGAGAAACATGCGATCGGGTGCTCTCTGTTCCCAGTGGTATGCCCAATCCAATAATGTTTTTTTGGCAGTCATCTTTTCTCTCCCCTTCTGATGGCTCGGTTCATGGCAGTTTTCTATGTTTTTTTCTTCCTGATTTGATCGAATACGCTGTTGATAACCCGGTTGGCCTCGGCAAAGCGGTTGTTGATTGCGTGGCTCAAGATCTTGCGATTTTGGTCAGAGTATTGGGTTTCTAAGCCGGCGCGACTGAGCGCTTTTTGCAGCCTTTTGATTTTGGTTTCGACGAAGGCTCGGCCAATGTTTACTTGCCCTAATCTTGCGTCAAGTTCGGCGAGTTTTTGATCGGCCCGGATATTTTTTTTGGCCGCAATGCTTTGGCGGATGCTTTTGAACGAGACGTCGAGCTGGGGCAGGTCTCCCTTGCGGATGCCCAATTTTATTGTTTTCTGCCGGAGCCGGCGCAGCCTGGTCTCCAGATTAGATCGGGTGGGTCCAGGCGTCGTGGTGGGGGTCTGATCAACGGCGGTAGGGAGTGGGGTCTTGCTTGCCTGGGTCCGCGTTTTCTTGTTTCCGTTCTGGCGGCGAGTTTTTTTCCAGCGTTTGCGCAGGTTCTTTTTCGGCGGGGTGATCGGCTGCGCAATCAGCGTTTCTTGCTGGGTCGGTTTCGGTTCTGGCCCGGGCTTGGTGGCCAGCGAGTGGGTCGGTTGTGGTTTGGCTAGGCTCGGCATTTTAGGCGTCATCCAAAGCCAGCCCACTGCCGCGGCCAAGATCGCCACTAGGCCCAACCACCATCCGAGCCGACTCTTGGATCGCTGCTTTGCCGGTGGGCTGCCAGCGCGCGCGTCCATCAGGGACAGGGTGTGGTGTGATTCGCCCTCTGGTGGCGCGGGTTTTACCTGGCTGGTGGTGACACCGGTGTTCGCTTGGGCCGGTTCTGCCAAAGGCGCTTGGTTGGGGGGAGTGGGTGTGAAGTCCGGGCCTTGCTGGGCCTGGGCAACCAGTCTGGCCAGCTCTTTGGCGCCTGGTTTGTGGGTCAGAGTATCGAGATAGCTGGTCAAGGTATCGGCCAGCGCATCGGCTGAGGCAAAGCGTTGCTCTGGTTCCGCGCGCAGGGCACGCTGTACGATGGATTGGAGATTGTGGGCGATGGCCGGGTTGGTGGGCAGGATGGGGCGCCAGATAGGCTTGGTTGCGCGCCGGATGATGTCCAACTGTCTCTCGCCCTGGAGGTAGCGTTCCCCGGCGAGCATTTCAAAGAGAATCAAACCCACACTGTAAATATCGGAAGCCGGCCCCACGCTGTCGCCGCCGGCTTGCTCGGGAGAGAGATATTCTACCTTGCCCCGGACCTGTCCCTGTTGGGTGAGTACTTCGCGCACCAAAGACTTGGAGATGCCAAAGTCACCCAGCTTCACGTCTCCTTGGTTAGACAACAGAATATTGTGCGGGTTGACGTCCCGGTGGACTACCTGAAGTTCTTGTCCTTCCTCATCGGTGATGTTGTGCATGTAGGCCAGGCCGCGGCACAACTCTCGGGCTATCCAGGCGGCCAGGGGTGGATCCAGGAAGCGGATGTCTTGTTTTTGCCACTTGAGCACCCGGGCCAGATCACAGCCTTCTACCAGTTCCAGGCACAAATATAACTCTTTGTTCTCCTCGCCCAGCTCGAAAACTTGTACGATGTTACGATGATTGAGCGCCGCCATGATGCGTCCTTCGTGCAGAAACATCTTGCGGAAGCGGCTGTGCCGATTGAGTTGCGGCAGGATTTTCTTGATGGCCACCGTCTTGCTGAAACCGGAGGGGCCGGGCAAGACGGCTTGGTACAGCTCGGCCATGCCCCCGACGGCCAGACGTTTGATTAGACGGTAGCGACCGAAGCTGGTGGGCGAATCGTTCACGCCTTGCTTAACCTGTGCTTGGTCATGAGCCGGTGAAAGGTCTGGCGAGGGATACCGGCTTTCTGGGCTGCTTGGGCGACCACGCCTCCACAGGCGTCGAGCATGGATGACAAGTACACTTTTTCGAAACGGCCATTCCAGCGCTTGCGTGCGTCGTGGAAAGGAAGGCCCATGAGGTCTTCCTGGCTTGCTTGGTCCTTGTCACCCAGAGGTGAGATGGCGGTTTCGGGGCGATTGGGAAACAGCAAAATGCGTTCGACCACATTGCGCAGCTCCCGGACATTGCCGGGCCAATCGTGGCTGGCCAACATCGACAAAACCTGGTCGGAGATGATTTCAACCGGATCGACATTGGGTCTCAACACCTGAACGAAGCTCCGCGCGAGCGGGCCGACGTCTTCGCGACGATCACGCAAAGGCGGCAGATGCACGCGAACCACCGAGAGCCGGTAGAACAGGTCTTCCCTGAAATTGCCGGCCTCCACTTCGCTGTTCAGATCGCGGTTGGTGGCCGCAATCAGCCGAACATCGACCGGTCGGTAACTGTTTTCTCCCAGGCGCTTGATTTCTCGCTTTTCTAAGAAACGCAACAATTTGGGCTGAACCGCGGGGGTCAATTCGCCAATTTCATCGAGAAAAACCGTGCCGCCCTGGGCCGCTTCAATGGCGCCACACCGGTCTTGCTCGGCCCCGGTAAAGGCGCCCTTGCGATGGCCGAAAAGCTCGCTTTCAGCCAAGCTGGTATGCATGGAACCGCAGTCAACCACAATAAAGGGTTTGCCCGCGCGCAGGGAAAGCTGGTGTACGGTCTCGGCCACCAGATCTTTTCCGGTACCGGATTCTCCCTCCAGTAATACCGTGGCCTCTGACTCGGCGACTTGCTCTAGCAAGGAAAAAACCCGCCGCATGGAAGCACTGCGTCCCAGTACCGGACCGAAGGAAGACTTGTCACTTAATGGAAATTCGTCGTGTTTGTCCTGGAAGGAGAAGCGCAACTTCGACTGGCCGGCGGTAAAATCCACGCCATTGGTAAGCAGGGCCTCGTATATTCGCACCGGTCCCACCATGATTCCGTTTTTACTGCCCAGGTCGCGCAGCACAAAACCGCCTTCGGTCGGGGTAATCTCGAAGTGACGTCTTGAGATCGCTTC
>JAUVBB010000501.1 GCA_030591445.1 Deltaproteobacteria bacterium
ACAACGACTGTGATGGCGAGACCGACGAAGACTTCCGTGATGCCCAGGGCCGTTACCAGGCCGATGCCCATTGCGGTGCCTGCTCGATCGACTGCGCGGTGATGATCCCAAAAGCCGTAAGCGCCCAATGTCGCCTGGTCGAGGAAGAGCCGGCCTGCCGGGCCAGCCAGTGCCAGGCGGGTAGTTTTATCTGGCAAGATGGCGTGGCCTGTCTGACCTTGCCCGCCAATCTTTGTCAGGTCTGCAACCAGGACGCCGATTGCCTGGCCCCGGGCTCGCGTTGTATTCAAAATGGTAGCGAACAATACTGCGGCCGCGATTGTGCCGCCGGGTCGGTCTACGGACCAGATTGCCCGGAGGGTTTTGTTTGCCTGGGCGACGATGCCGATCGGCAGTGTCACCCTCAAACCGATACCTGTTTGTGCAGTGTGGCCACCTTGGGTACGGTCCGCTCCTGTCTGGTCGATGTCTGTCTGGGTTATCAGACTTGTGTCCTGGTCGCCGGGGCCTTTGTCTGGTCGCAATGCGATGCCCGCGAAAGCAATATCGAAATCTGCGACGGCTACGACAACAACTGTGACGGCCAACTGGATGAAGGTTTCCTGAACCAGGAAAGTGGCCGTTATGACAGTGATGCCCACTGCGGTTTTTGCCACAACGACTGTTCTCTTTTCTGGTCGGACGCCATTGACCACACCCATGGAGTATGCGACGCGGCGGTGGTCGGTCTGCCGGTGTGCCGGATGGGCCCCTGTTCCAGCGAGCAGATCAACCAAGTGATGTATGAATGGGTCGATGTCAACGGTGATAGCGACGACGGTTGTGAGTGCCGGCGGCGGCAGGGCAATACCGGGGTCGATTTGCCCGATCTAATTGGGGAGCCGGCCCCCGGTTTGGATTACTTAGATGAAAACTGCGATGGCATCGACGGGGTCATTGCCGATGCCCTGTTTGTGCGCGCTGGTGCCGCCGCTCCCGGAGCCGGTACCTTGGCCGAACCCTATGCCCAGATCACGACCGCCCTACAGGCCTTTGCCGCATCGGGCCGGGCCTATATTCTGGTGGCCGAGGGTAACTACAGCGAGAGCATCCGTTTGACTCCGGGGGTGCAGTTGCACGGAGGCTATGCCAGCGATTTTCGTAAGCGGGATGTCTGGACCTATCCGGCGGTGATTCAGGGAGGGCAAGCAAGCTA
Source organism: Deltaproteobacteria bacterium (assembly GCA_030591445.1). GTDB lineage: Bacteria > Myxococcota > B64-G9 > B64-G9 > B64-G9 > JAUVBB01. The sequence continues at coordinate 1,196 of JAUVBB010000501.1, forward strand.
TGCCGTAGAGGCGGTCGGCATCCAGGCAGTCGATACCCTGATGTCTGGTTTCTTTATTCAAGGCCAGCCGGTGGTAGCTGCCTCGCCGGCCGACCTGGATGGCTGGTCCTCGGTGGCGGTGCGTATCCTCGATTGCGATTCTTCCTTGCGCTTGCGCTCGAATGGCTTCCTGGGCGGCCGCGGTGGCGATGGCGGCCGGGGTAGCTCGGGCGCGGCCGGTTTTGGACGCCAAGACTCGCTGGCCCTCGATGGTGCGGGTGGCTTGGACGGTCAGCGCCTCTATGGTGACTGTAGCGACGGTCAGCGGCTGGGCGGCGCTGCCGGGCAAAACCCGCAATGCCCGGGGGCCGATGGCCATCGGGGTGGCACCACGCTTTGCCCTCACTACGACTGGAGCGTGACTCCCTACCAGGGGGCCCAGGCCGAGTTTTTGGCCAATACCGATGGCAATGGCCTGGGCGGTTACGACTGGAGCTTCGATGACATGAGCTATGACGGCTGCAGCCATGCCACCGAGTCCGGTTTTCCGAGCAATATCCAGCTCAATGTGGGCCAGGACGGCCGCGATGGCATCGACGGGCAAAACGGCCTCGGCGGGTTGGGCGGGGAGGCGGGTTGGGGCTCGGTGCGCGCTGGCGATTGGGTTCCCGCGGTAGAGGCGGCAGCTGCCGGCAAGCCCGGCCTAGCCGGCATTGGCGGCGGGGGCGGAGGCGGTGGTGGGGGCACCCAGCGTTACTATGGGCAGAGCTATGATTGTGACATGTTCGAACTGGGCCCGTCGGGGGGCGGGGGCGGTTCCGGCGGTTGCGGCGGTGGGGCCGGTCAACCTGGCCGCGCTGGCGGTGCTTCCATAGCGGTATGGATTTATGCGTCGGTAGCCGGCGTGCTTGCCGGCCCGCGCCTAGAGCACAACCTCATCGAACGCGGCCTGGGCGGTGACGGCGGTGACGGTGGTTTTGGGGGCATGGGCGGGCTAGCCGGCAACGGCGGTTTCGGTGGTTACCCCCCCAGCTGGATTTCTTCCGCGGGCGGCAAGGGGGGCGACGGTGGTAACGGCGGCCCCGGCGGCGGCGCCGGTGGCGGGGTGGGTGGTCCTTCCCTCGGCATTCTGCTTTTCAATCTGCCCGCCGATGATTACCGGGACAACAATGTTTTCGTTTTTGGCAATGAAGTAAGCACCGGCGGCAGCGGCGGGGCAGCCGGCATTTCGGTTGGCCCCCAAGCCTCCGGGACGCCGGGTCTGTCCGGGGGCAGTCAAAATGTAAGCGCCTGGTCTTCTTGCCCAGCGCAATTCTGCCCGCCCGATTTTCAGTGCGATGCCAACCAGGTCTGTGTGCCCTTACCCTAAGGGCTTGCTGGTCAGCTTAGAAGGCTTGCAGATAAGACAGAGTTATCCATTCGATTACCTGGGCATGGAAATCTTGGCCCAGGGGAATACCAATGTCCAGGCGTATCGTGCCGCGGTCGAATTGGGGGAATAGGCCGCGGAGGCCGATGCCCAGGCTTTGGTGGTAGACGAAGTCGGTGTCGGCGGTAAATCCGTAGGCGTCGCCGCCGTCGTAAAAGAGCACGTAGCCCAGGTGCAAGGTTCGAAACACCCAGGGCTGGGAGCGGAATTCCAGGTTCAGGTTGAGCAGGCGCTCGCCGGCCCGGAAGCCGGAGACAAAGCCGCGCAGGGTGTTGTCCCCGCCCAGGCCCAGTAGGGCGCGGTTGACGCTGAACTGGGTATAGACGTAGGCGAAACGAACGAAGAGACGGCCCAGGCCGAACAAAGGCGGTGAGACGTTTTCCAAGCGAAGCTCAGCACGGCGGTCAACCCAGTCGGTATGGGCATCATCGGCTTCGGCCAAACCGCTGTCGGGCCAATGGCGGGCCGAGGCGCTGGCGCGGGCGGAGAAAATGTTTTCTTTGCCCAACAGCCATTGGTAGCCGAGGCTGACACTGTAGCGGATGGCATCTTGGGAAAAGCCGAAAGCGGGACTGGCCCAATTTACCGTAAAGCTGGCCTGGGGCCCGAAGCGGTAGTCCTCGGTCAAACCGAAGGTTTGGATGTTTTGAAAACGCTGATAGCGGGCCTCGAAGAAAGAGATTTGCAGGCCCAACTCGCCGGCTTGATCAGCGCGGGGCAAGACGTATTGGCGAAAGGCAAGGCGCACCGGCTCGGGATCGGCGGGAAAGGCAGAGGGCAAGGTATAGGTTCTCGAACGCAGGAAATATCCAGCCAGAACATTGGTCTTGTAACGCTGGCCGAAGGAACGCACCAGCTGGGCTTGGGCGGAAAAGGAACGGTAGTCCCAAATCTTGTCCCGAGAAAGTTTTTCAGTGCCCCAGGTGATTGGGATCTGCCGGATGTTGACACCTTCGTATTCGCGATGGACGCCGACATCGAAGGAAGCGCCCAGGCTAAAAGCCCAGCGCGAACGTAACTCGTACAATGGTTGCCCAAAGCTCAAGCTGCCGAAACCGCCCTCTTGGGTGCCTTTTTGATGATTGATGCGCAAGTGCAGGCTTTCGACCAGGGCCAGGCGAGTGCCGAATAAGCGCGGCACCTGGTAGATCTCGCCGATGCTGTAGGTGTCGCGATTAATAAAGGTGTAGAGGCTGACCTGCTGGTTGAGGCCCAGAAAGTTTTGTTCGGTGGGTTTGATGGACAAGTAATTGAAAACCCCGCCCCCGATGCTAAACAGCGAGTTTACCCTGAGCGACCATAGATCCTTGGTGATGATCAGCACCACTACCCGATCGGGGGCCGAACCACGGGCGGCGATGATGCGCACCACCGAAAAGAGCAGGGGCAAGGAACGCAGGTTGCGCGCGCTTTCGCGCACCGTCTCTTCCTGGTAGCGATCACCCTTCTGAAACAGTAGCTCTTGGCGAACAATGTGTTCCTTGGTGGTGATATGAAAAATGTTGAGAAAACCCGGCCAGGGATCGGTCGCTTCGATGATGGGATTACGCTGAATCTCAATGCGCTCGATGAATTTACCCTGGGGCTGGGCGTCGATTTCCAGGCCGGCGGCGCTAAGCCCGCGATCAAGCAGATCCTGTTCATACTTTTCCCGGTCAAAGCCGCTGGCCGTGGCCGTCCCCGCCGTAAGCAGCAAGAACAAACTCAGGGCGCACAAGCAGCGCAAACCAAGGCCTGTTTTGGACATCGGCGAGCAAACGGGTAGGGATGGCAAAGTGATCAAACGGGCCGGCATGGCTGCGCCCGGCAGAACTTAGCGGCCCGGGCGCAGGGTAGATTGCTCGCGCTGAATGCGCTCGAGCTCTTCCTTGTGGGTGACACTGTAGCGGGCCCAATGTCGGGCTTTGAGCCGGGCATAACCAATTGGCTCAAGGGTGCCCTCGCACAGGACAAACTCATCCTGTTCAAATTTTTTCAGCGCCCGCTCCACCTCGCGCAGCAACTTGACTTCCTTGTCCAGAATACGCAGTTGCACGTCTTGATGTTGGCCGGTGGCGGCTTGCTCGAGCTCTTCAATGATTTCGCTAGGATCGACCTCGGCG
>JAUVBB010000363.1 GCA_030591445.1 Deltaproteobacteria bacterium
ACGGTCAAGGTGGAACTGGTCTTGGCTTTGCCCGCGCCAGACGCATTCAAGACCGTGCTTCAGGAACAAGAAAGCTATCTCTCCGCTTCCGATTTGCGGGGTACCATCGCCAACCGTACGGTGGCCGTGCGCTTGGTCCTGGACCGATTGGCCCGAAAGGGAATCGATCAACTCTCGCGCGGATTCTAAGCTGCGCCAAAGGAATTGCCGGTGAACTTAGCTCAGCTAACCAAGGCCTTGGAGAAATCGCCCCCCAAACCGGTCTATCTGATCGCGGGAGAGGAAGAAGCCCTGGTGGATCGGGCGGTAGAGTTGATTTCCCAGCGGGTGCTCGCGGAGGTGAAGGAAAGAGAGTTTGCCTTGACTCGCTTGGATGGCGCCACTGCCAGCGCGGAGGAAGTGGAAATAGCCGCGCGAACTGCCTCACTGTTTGGCGGTCGACGACTGGTAGTGGTGCGCGAGTGTCAGCGGATAAAAGAGGCAGAGTTGACTCGCTTGCTTCAGTATCTAGAGAAGCCGGTGTCTCCCACCACGCTGTTGCTGGTGGCGCGCGGGTTTAGCGCCGGCAGTCGTGAACCGGGCAAAGCCAAAGCAGCCAAGTTACTGAAAAAGATGCAGACCAAAGTTGAGCGCGGAGCGGGCGAGAAAGTGGATTGTCCGAAACCCAAGGCGCGAGAATTGCCCTGGTTGGCCGAGCGCATGCTCGAAGAGCAAGGCTTGCGCTCCAGTCGTTATGGCGTGCATGCATTGGTTGAGGCGGTGGGCGAGGACTTGGGGGCCCTGGAACGAGCCGTGGTGAAACTGACCTTGTTCCTGGGCGGCCAGGGCGAAGTTCGTGAGGAACACGTGGCTGAAGTAGTGGCCGACACCCGGAGCCAGTCCGTTTTTGCTTTGGCCGACGCGGTGGGTGAAGGCGCCTTAGATCGTGCGCTTCGGATCTTGGCGAGTATGACTCGCGATGGTGAAAACGCGCTCACCATTCTTGCCTTGTTGAGTCGGCATTTTCGCAATTTGGCGCGCGTCTCGGCCTTGACCGGGCGCGGCCAGAACGCCGATAGTATTCGCAAGCAACTTGGCTTGCATCCATTTGTAGTGAAAAAGTCTCTTGCCCAAAGCCGCCGGTTTTCTACCGCAGCCTTGACGGCGCATCTCGAACGCCTAGCGCGCACGGACTGGAAACTGAAAAGCAGTCCACTCCCCAATGACTTGCAACTCCAGGAGTTGCTTACTCATCTGTGTCGAAAGTAGAAGCAGGCCTTACTTGTTACTTGTTGGCCAGCGCCTTGTTGACGGCGAGGCTAAACCTGGACACCTTACGGAAAGCCGTATTGCGATGAAGGATGCCGTTGCTCCGCGCCTTCATAATTTCAGCGATGGTTTTCGGCAGCATGTCCTTGATGACGCCTTCATCCTTGGCATCAATGGCTTGGCGCATCTTGCGTTCCGCCGCTCGAACCTGGGAGCGTTGGGCATAGTTTCTAGCTTGTTTCTTTTCAGTTTGGCGATTGCGTTTTTTCGCCGAAGCGTGATTGGCCACGAGTACTCCTCCTGGTTTCTATTCTTTCCTTTGCCCGCCTGTGTTTCCGGGCGTCAAGGGATGTCACTTCTACCCTGGCTTTGCCCTGATGTCAAGCCTGCTGCCAAAAAAATGCAGCGAAAATCTGACAATGCTTACGTCGAATCCTAAGCCGCCGAGCATACCCCTCTACGGTGTGCTTTTGGGCGGCACCCGGAAAGCAAATCCTCTGATAGTAGAGGAACAATCGGTAGGCGCGATTCTTTTACCCATCGTTGTAAGACATGCGACTACCCCACGTCGCAGATCGTGTAATAATAGCCTCTTCAGGCCCAGGTAAATGAGTTTCCCACAGAATGCTGGTCTTACACTGCCTATTTTGGACTGTTGTTGAAGAAATATGCGTAACACAAGGTATGTAAAGGACTATGCTTTTGCACACAATTTGTTCGTTTTAAGCAAAAACGGTTTGTTCGGGGGGGTTGTCTCGCTTTTCCACAAAGCTGTTCACAGGTTTCCAACAGTAGCTGTGGAAAAGGTTTGATAGCAAGAATCGGGCCGAGAATTCGATCGCGAAAAGGAAAGGGAGCTTATTTCTTAGCCAGCTTGTTCTTTGCTTCTTGCCAGAGGGATTCAAGCGTTTTGATGCCGGCATGAGCCATATCGACACCGCGTTCTTCGGCAAATTGTTCGACCTGGCCAAAGCGATCACGAAAACGTTGGTTGCATTGGCGCACTAATTCTTCAGCCCGCAAGTTAAGGTGTCGGGCCAAATTGCTCAATGAAAAAATCAAATCGCCCAATTCCCAAGCAATACCATCTCTATCTTGTCGGTTTTCTAGTGCCTCTTTGAGTTCGGTATATTCCTCTTCAACTTTGGTCAACACTTGTTCGGCATTTTCCCAGTCGAAGCCGGTGCGGGCTGCTCGCTCGGACAGATTATGGGCGGCCATCAAGGCCGGCAGCGATCGGGGCACGTCAGCCAAGCTGTTTAGCGGGCGCGTTTGGCCGGGCTTAGACTTTTCTTGTTTTTCGTCTCGCTTGATTCGCTCCCAGGCTTGGATAACCTCTTGGCTGGTGCCCGCGGATTCAGAAGCGAAGACGTGCGGGTGCCGGCGGATGATTTTGCGCGCGACCCGATCCACAACGTCTTCAAGGTCAAAATGTCCAGCCTCTTTGGCCAACTGGCACTGGAAGACAATTTGGAAAAGAACATCGCCCAACTCTTCGCAGTGGGCGGCTGGATCGCCTTGTTCGATGGCGTCGAGGACTTCGTAAGTCTCCTCGACGAGGAAACCCTGCAAACTGGCGAGCGTTTGCTCCCGGTCCCAGGGGCAACCGTCTTCGGCACGCAGCTGGGCCATGATGTGGGTGAGATCTTCTAGGCGGTATTTTTTTTCACTGTTTTCGATAACTGCCTCAAAAAAATTGCGGGCAACCGATGGGTTTTCGGTTGCCCGCTGCGAACTGACCCCAAGGGGACTTGAACCCCTGTTACCGACGTGAGAGGCCGGTGTCCTAACCGCTAGACGATGGGGCCTTTGCTACACCTACTTTTCAAAGCCGACGATCGGATTTGAACCGATGACCTGCTGATTACGAATCAGCTGCTCTACCACTGAGCCACGTCGGCGTACCAACGTGCATCACCGACACGTGGCGACGTTTACTAACAGCGCCGGACCCGGATGTCAACCCCTGTCTGGCCTGAGCGATCACGAAACTATTGTTTGGGCAAGGTTTCGTTCTGAATTTTAATGGCGCAGAATTCTCCGCACATCGAACAGACATCTTCATTCTCGGAGGGAATCTGCGAGCGGCTGGCCTTGGCGCCTTCCGCGTCGATGGCGTGGCGATACATGCCTTCCCAGTCGAGAGCCTTGCGGCACTCGCTCATGGCTCTTTCCGCGGCCAGGGCTTGGGCGTTGCCTCGGGCCAGGCCGGCGGCGGCGGCGGCGATGCGGGAGGCGATTACGCCTTCACGCACGTCGTCGAGGTTGGGAAGCCGCAAGTGTTCGGCCGGCGTGACATAGCAGAGAAAGTCGGCCCCGGCCCAGGCAGCCAAGGCGCCGCCGATGGCGCCGGTGATGTGATCGTAGCCGGGAGCCCGATCGGTGACCAAGGGTCCCAGGACGTAAAACGGAGCTCCGTGACACAGACGCTTTTGCAACAGTACATTGGCTTGCACTTGATCGAGAGGAACATGACCCGGCCCCTCGATCATGACCGATACCCCGCGTTTAAGCGCGCGGGCTTGTAATGAGCCCAAGGTGATGAGTTCTTGAATCTGGGCCTGGTCGGTGGCGTCGGCCGTAGCGCCGGGGCGGAAACCGTCACCCAAGGAAAGGGTGGCATCGTATTCGGCAGCCAGTGAAAGCAGGCGATCGAATTGCGTGAACAAGGGATTGTCTTGTTGGTTGTGACGCATCCAGGCAATGGTCAGGGCACCGCCCCGCGACACCACGTCCATGATTCTGCCTTCGGCTTCCATGCGTTCTACGGCTTGCAAATTCACGCCGCAGTGGACGGTCAAGAAGTCAACGCCGCTCTCCAGGTGTTCAGCGATGACGGTGAAAATGTCCTCGGCGGTCATTTCACAAAAGGAGCTGCTCCGGTCCATGGCCCGCGCGACTGCCTCGTAGATAGGTACGGTGCCGATTGGTACCGGGGTTGCGTCCATGATCTGCTTGCGGATTTGCGGCAGGTCGCCGCCGGTGGACAAGTCCATGATGGTGTCGGCGCCGGCGGCAACGGCCACCTTCGCCTTTTCCACCTCGCCGGCCACCTCGATGGAATCCCGAGAAGTACCGATGTTGGCGTTTACTTTTACGCTAAGTCCGCGACCGATTCCCAAGGCGGGACAGGACGCTCGTTGCGTATTGTGTGTGATCACCACCGTGCCCGCAGCCACTTGTTTGGCCAATGCTTCTGCCTCTACTCCTTCGGCTTGGGCTACCGCTTTGACTTCATCGGTGATGTTTCCTCGGCGCGCTTCTTCAATGCGTGTCATCCTAGCTCTCCCATCGGAACTTGGTTTGCTCCTTATGCTGCAAACTAAGTGGTCATTAAACCCTGGCAAGGGTCTTGTCAACCTACCTAATTCTCTCTGGTTGACACATCCGGTGGCGCTGGTTAGATTGATGCGCCCGTCAGGGAGCTTCGACGGGTTGGTTTAGCGGACCGGGAGGGTCTAGATGGATAACAAAGAAATCTGCAAATTGCTCAAGAACGTGACGATTTTTAGTCAACTCGATGAACCCGCTCTCCGTGATTTGTCCAGTTTGGTGGTGTCGAAAGAGTTGGGCAAGGATGCCCTGGTTTTTGGGCAAGAAGATGCGGGTGATGCTTTGTTCATCATCGCCCAGGGCCGCGTCAAGGTGGTGCTTTACGGCGAAAGCGGCAAAGAGATTACCTTGTCCTTCTTTACCGAAGGGGAATTTTTTGGCGAAATGTCTTTGCTCGACAACATGCCCCGTTCGGCCAATGTGGTCACCACCGAGAACTCGGTTTTACTGGTGTTGCAACGGGAGCAGTTCAAAAAGCACTTGGTTGAGACTCCGACCACCGCCATCAATATTCTGGGTGAGTTGAGCCGGCGCTTGCGCAAAGCAGATGAGGTGATCGGCAATCTTGCGCTGCTTGACGTTTACGGTCGGGTGGCGCGGGTGCTGATGGATCTGGCCGAAAAAGACGGCGAAGAGGTGGAGGAAGGGATTCTGATTCGCAAACGGCCCACCCAGCAAGACATTGCCAGCTTGGTCAGCACCTCGCGGGAGACGGTTTCGCGGGCCTTGAGCGAGTTCAAGAAGCGCGGTCTGCTGGTGATGGATGGCAAGCGAGTTGTCCTGCGGCCACAATTCTACCGCGAGAATGATTGAGCACAGCACGGGTTGCCAACATGACGGCGATGATCAGCATCCAGGGTTTGCACAAATCTTTCGATGACAAGCAGGTTCTGCGTGGTATCGATCTTGAGGTGCAGGAAGGCAAGACCACGGTTATCATCGGCGCTAGCGGATCGGGCAAAAGCGTACTTATGAAACACATGATTGGCCTGCTGCGGCCGGACCGCGGTCGGGTGATTGTCGACGGTGAGGATACGGCCGGCTTTTCCGGCCGGGAAATGACCAGAGTAAGGCTGAAGTTCGGCATGGTATTTCAGGGAGCCGCTCTGTTTGACTCGATGAGTGTCACCGACAACGTGGCCTTCCCCTTGCGGGAACGCCGAAACATGAAAGAAGAGCAAATCTTGGCGGTAGTGGCGGACAAACTGCGGCTGGTCGACCTGGAAGACATTGGCGATCTTTACCCGGCTGAACTGTCCGGCGGCATGCGCAAACGGGTCGGGCTGGCCCGGGCCGCGGCGTTGGAACCTCAGATTTTGCTTTACGACGAACCCACCACCGGCCTCGATCCCATCTCCGCCAACAATGTCGACGAAATGATTATCCATACCCAGCAGCGCTTGGGGGTGACCTCGGTGGTCATCACCCACGACATTGCCTCCTCTTTTAGAGTCGGGGATCACGTCGCTATGATCTACCAAGGTACCATCGTGGATCAGGGCACTCCCGAGGCTTTGCAGCGCAGTACCCATCCCTACGTGCGCACTTTTCTCTCCACTTGGTTTGCCAAATCCGATTAAACATTTGCTGAGGGGTGAACAACCGTAGTAGTTTGGGAGTGTCACCTTACTCTAACCAGCGTCCACGGTTCCGATGGCATGAAACAATGGTTTACACCTCTGAAAGTTGGCATCGTCACCTTGGGCGTGATTGTCGCCACAATTTTCACTTTGCGTTCAGTAGAAAAAGGCATTCTGGGCGGGGGCAGTAGCCGGCGCGTCTATGCTCTGTTGGACAATGCCCTGGGCGTGGCCCAGCGGTCCCGGGTGGTAATGGCCGGTATCGAAGTTGGTTACATCGAGAGCATCGAGCTGTCGGGTTTGATGGCCCGGTTGAATCTGCGTTTGCGCGATGACGTCCCCTTGTATCGGGATGCCACCCTGGCCAAGATCTCAGAGTCCTTGCTGGGAGACAAACTTATCGATATCAGCCCGGGCAAGGATCAGCAACACCCTATTCCCGACGGCGGGCAAATCGTCAATGTCTACGAAGAGAAGGACTTCTCCGAGGTATTTCGCAAGCTCGATCTTATCACCGGAGACATTCAAGCCGTAACCCATTCGCTACGGGAAACCATCGGTCAGTTCGATCGGGACGACTCCATGGGCGGAGTGCTACGGCGCATGAACGAGATTTCTGAGAACATTGCCGCCTTGACGGCCGATGTCAATGACACTTTCCAATCTGGCAGTGACAAGGTCGAGAGAATTCTGGACGATGTGGCCGGGATGACCGCGGGTACCCGCCAGCGTTACCAGCACATATTGGACAACGTCAACACCCTGGCTACCGATATGCGGAAACTGGTGGGGAATCTCAATGATATTGTCGGCCACGGGGAAAAAGACTTCCAAGATAGTGTGGTAGGCGTCAAGGACACCTTGCTCAAGGCGGGCCAGACGCTGGAGAACCTCAACAACATTACCCGTAAGATTGATGATGGTCAGGGCTCACTGGGGCGGCTGGTCAACGATGATCGCATCATGAATCAGGCCGAAGGCATACTTTCCGATGCTGCCAGTATCACCGGGCCGCTGGGGCGCTTGCAGACGATTATTGACCTGCGCAGCGAGTACCACATGAGGCAAAACGCGGCCAAGAATTACCTGGCTTTGAAGTTGGCGCCCAAATCTGACAAGTACTACATGCTCGAACTTATCGACGATCCGCGCGGCGTGGTCGACGTGACCGAGACCTGGACCTGTACCGATCCGAACAATTGCGATTCCAGCCAGCGCAGCAAACAAATTACCATCAAAGACGATTTCAAATGGTCGTTTCAGTTTGCCAAGCGTTTCTATTTTCTGGCCCTGCGCTTTGGCATCATCGAAGGCACGGGCGGTCTGGGCATGAACCTGTTCATGTTGCATGACGATCTTGAGTTCAAGTTCGATATTTTTCAGTTTGGCAAGAACGAATTCGGGATCCAGGCTTTGCCGCGGCTCAAAGCC
>JAUVBB010000333.1 GCA_030591445.1 Deltaproteobacteria bacterium
AAACGAAAACCCCCCGTTTGGCGCAGTATTTTACTGGGCGCCAAACGGGGGAGGTGGGTTAGAGAATACTAATCAAATCGACCAGTACCTAGGCGCATCATTCTCCGTCAAGGTTGACGCCGGATCCCGCATCCCAACATCTGACTCTGACATACCAGTCGCCAGTTCCAGTCATTTGGCAGGTTTCGGAATTGGTGCCGCCGGCAGAAGCGCAATCATTATCATAGGTGGTGATTGGCTCTGAACCGAGATTCACATAGAGGTCAAAATCACCAGTGCCACCACCAAGGACGAATGTCGGATTTGAGCCGGTAAAGACCCAGGATCCCGCCCAACCGCGAGCATCAGCTGAAATGTTGGTTACATGCAGACCATCACAGGGATCATTACTGCACTTGCCGCATGCAGAGATATCGTCATCGTCACAATAGTCGCCGCAATTGTCAGTTTGCCCACACTTCTCAAAGCAATCCGGGACGCAGATTTCACCGCCCTGCAGCGTGAGATTTGAATATGGGTTGTAGGCGCTGATCATGATGTGATACACACCAAAGCCCCCTGTCATCTGACAAGACTCGTTACTATCGCCTGACTCGGAATCGCAATCATTAATCGAGGTACTGGGTTCGGCGCCCTTTCGGACGTAGAGATCGGCATCTCCATTTGAACCAATGGTTTCGATGAAGGGGTTCGTGCCGGTGATACAGTATCTCAAAATGCCACTGCTACTCAAACCAGTCTCTTGGATGCCGGTTGCCGCGCAAGGATCCGAACAAGGATCATTGTCGCACTTGCCGCAAGAATTGACTTCAGCATCGGAACAGTATCCTTCGCACTGGTTGGATTGGCCACACATGTCGCCAGTACAGACGGGAACACAACCTGGCTCGTTTCCGCACATGCCATCGGTATTAATGTCAGTGTCGGGGCAGGTGCCGCCGCAGGCGTTAGGTTGTCCGCATGATTCCAGGCAGGAATTGTCGGGGCTAATCGACACATTCGCACCACAGGAGACGCTGCCATAGCAACCGAGGCTGAGAACATAAGAGCCAGTAGTTGAGGAGGCTACGAAGGTGATACTGGAACCGCGACCGTTAGCGCCGCAGCCAGTAGTATCATCGTTGGCCGCAATTTCGGTACCATCTAAGTGCATACGAATGTAAGTGTCGGACGTGGTGTCACAAGTGGTAATCGTATAGGAGGTAGGGACGCTCACATCCAGATCTAAAGTATATTGGACAGTATTGGAGGTCGCGCTGTTAGTGCCGCTTGCGGTATAGCTGTCTCCGCTGCAGAAGTCTTCAGGAGTTTCGTCACCGCCACCGCCAGTGGGTTTGCTTTGGAGCATTTTGGTGGTCGTGCCCGAAGGTGCCCCGGTAATCGCGTTAACAGCGTTGGCAAGTATCCAGGTGGTCACTTGGGCGGGAGTGTGAGTGGGATTGGCTTCCAGGTATAGTGCCGCAACGCCGGCAACGTGAGGAGCGGCTTGAGAGGTGCCATTTTCTGAGTAAGTAGCAGTAGCGGTATTTGAACCAGCCGAAGTGATGCCGGAGCCCGGCGCAAAAATGTCTACGCAAGGTCCGACGTTGGAGCTATCGGCGATTCCGTCACCGGTTGAATTACCAACATTCATGGCTCCGGTTGCTGTCCCAGGCGAGTAATCGCAAGCATCGTCTCCGTAGTCGTTGCCCGCGGCAATGGCATAGAACACATCGTAATTGGCAATCGAAGCAGCTACGGCGGCGTCAAATGCCGGGACCAGCTCGGAACAACCCAGGCTCATGTTTACAACCGCCGGGGTCTCTAAGTTGTCATGCATCCATTCAATTCCGGCAATAATTTCCGAAGCAAAAGCGAATCCGTATTTATCAAGCACGCGCACCGAGTGGATGGTTGCGCCCTTGGCAACACCGTAAGTGGTTCCACCGGCCGTACCGGCAACGTGAGAGCCGTGAGAAGATACCCACGAGGTACCTGCCGCGGTTCGCGGGACATCCCCGTTGGCTGGGACCGAAACTTCCTTGTCGTCATCGTCGAGTTCCCAGGTGCGAGATACGTGGCTTGGGATATTATCGTAGCATTCCGCGGGAGACGCGGTGAATCTTACCCCGCCTACCGAGGTTACACCCTTGATCATTACGTACCAGTTTACTTTAACGGGGTTGCTATAATTCCGCTCCATGAAGGCATCTTCGGTATTGTAGCCGGTGACATACATGGAGGCTATGTCATAACTCGAGGTGGTGGGTGCAGAACCCTTTCTTGCGTAAATATTGGCGTTTTGGTTGGTAGATTCCCAGTGGGCGTGAATATCAGCGTCATAGTCCAGGAAGGGCCCGAAATGCCGCTCTTCTCCAGCCGCCAAATTAAGCACTTCGTCTACCCAATAGGAGCAATTACCGATGGTTGAAGTACCTAGCCCGATTCTACCGGTAAATTCGGTGTGATCGTTTCTGACACCCGAGTCGAACACATAAATGTGGACTCCGTCGCCGGTTGCCGAGTAGGTGTAAGCGCCATCAGTTCCACTGGCTTGATCGATTCGATCGATACCCCAAGTAGCGCCGTTTTGAACAGTGCGGGCACGCACCGGAGCATCTTGCTCGACACTTTTAATCATGGGGTCGCCTGCCAGTGCAATGGCCTCTTGGGGGGTCATAGTGGCGGTGAATCCTTTGAATGCAGTTTTAAAGACTCGGCGCACTCTCAGGTTTGCAAGCTGATTATTAGCGACGAGATCATTGACCATTCGATTGGCGGAAGAGATGGTGAATGTCCGGTCCTTTGTCTGGGCTACCTCGTCGGCGAATTGGACGATGTAGCGGTCGGGAGCAGCGCCTTGATGGAGGATGACCCCATTGACGATGTTTAAGAGTCCTTTAGTGGCCACGCTACTTACATCAAATCCAGGTGCATTCATGTCGAGCACATCAGTTTGTTCCATGTCCGGTTGCCATTCGGTCATTTGATCATCAACGCATCCTGGTGTAGACACCAGCCATGTCACAACCAACATTGTGATTGCCGCGCTCCTGAGTGTTCGGTACATGTTTTCCTCCCTCTTGGAAAAGTTACCCCAGTTCGATATGCAACCAATGGTTGCGATTGCTGCAAGCATCGAGCCAAAGGGAAATTAGCACTAACTTAGTGAATGTTATGGATTGTTGCGTTGAAATAAAATATTACATAAACCATAAATGGCAACTGAAAGTTGCTAGGCAGAGGGCGTATGTTGATTTGTCCAGGAAAAACACAGAGAAACAAGCGCAACCATTGGTTGCCCAAGAGCAACACTCAGCTGCGATCCAGAGATCGAGGTCGGCTGCCTTTTATTTAGGCAATTCTCAATGTTAATTATAAGCAACTAGTATGCCAAGCTGATTTGGTTTTAAAAAGCGAGTAATAATAGGTATAAACACGAATTCAATCCTACCTAATGGGTATTGTTTATACTAAATTATGTTATCAATGGTTGCGTAATTTTTAGTCTCAACGCTAATCCCATGAATTGACAAACGAATTTCAGGACACAATTTGTGTCCGTTGGCGCAACTAATGATTACCTTCTTGAGATGGTGGACCATGGCAAAGACAGTGGTTGAATTGTACCGGGATGTACTACCCAAGACCAATTGTGGAGAGTGTGGCGTGCCTACTTGCTTGGCTTTTGCATCGAAGGTGGTGCTGGAAAAGCAGGCTTTGGATGCTTGTCCGTATCTCGCGCCCGAGACAATCGCCGAGTTGCAGCCCGAGTTGGATGCCCAACATGAGACGGGCAAGCATCTCAAACGAGATCTAGCGGCCGATGCCTTGGAGTGGGCCAAGCAGAAGGCGGCCTCGATGAAACTTGAGGATCTGGCCGAGCGGATAGGTGGGGAACTAAGGCAGGGGACGGAGGGGGCGTTTCTTGAGCTTCCTTATTTTGCGGACGCTATCCACATTGGTAATGATGCCTTGTTGCACCCAGATGGGACGGCGCTGGGTCGATGGGAGCAGGTGTTTATCTATAATCACATGGCCCAAGGGGGCAGTGCCGAGCCGATTGGTGAATGGAAGGGTTTGGAGCTTATTCCCAACACCACGCCCAAGCTCAAGTCCATGCAAGAGCACGTGGAAAATCCTCTGCTGGAGAGTTTTCGTGGCAAACCAGAGGCGCTGCTGGCCCGGGCGAAGCTATTCGGTGGCGAGAAGGTCTCTAACGAAAGTTTCTCGTCCGATTTGGCCATCAAGTTTCGGCCCTTGCCTAAGATTCCAATTCTGTTGCTATTTTGGGATGAAGACCCTGAAGAGGGTTTCGAGGCTCGAGTCAAGCTGCTGTTTGATGAGACTATTTCCGAGCACCTGGACATTGAGTCGATAATGTTTCTGAGCGAGCGGCTGCGGCAGTTGTTACGTGGTGACGAGGCAAAATAAGGGACGATGCGATGAAGCTAAGCTATGGCAAGGAAGAACAGGGGCATGACTGGCGGCGAGAGGCCGAAGAATTAAGAGGGCGACGGCCGAAGCATTTTCTTTTTCTTTGCGTGGCTAATTCGGCTCGTAGCCAGATGGCAGAAGGTATCGCCCGATCCCTGGCTCCGGCCGAGGTACGGATCTCATCGGCTGGTTCGGCGCCGAGTTCGGTGAGGCCGGAGGCAATACAGGTGTTGGCGGAGCAGGGAATTGATGCTTCTGGGCATCACTCTAAAACGGTGGAATCGATCGATGCCGATTCCGTTGATGCCGTGATTACGCTTTGTGCCGAAGAGGTGTGCCCGCTTTTTTTGCGGCCAGTTTTTCAAATCCACTGGGGTTTGCCTGATCCGGCGGCTCAGGAGGGTGATAAGGAGGCGCGTTTGGCCTCTTTTCGTCAGGTACGAGACGAGTTGACCCGCCGGCTTTCGCTGGTGTTCAACGGCCCTTGACGAATTTGCTTTTGGCCAGGGTTGGCGAGGCTTCGCATTGCCACTCAAGTTCGAGCCGGTTCTGGTGTACCACGACATCTTCCCGATATTTTTTCTGGGTAGGGGGCTTCAAGTTGGTGGGTTGGCAGGTATATTGCGCCTTTTGGCCGCAGCCTTCCGCCTGAATGAAACGCTCGGGACCTTTGTGTCCAGGGTGGAGGTCATAGGTAACATTAGAAACCTCGACGGTACTCTCGTTACAGCCGAAATCGTTTGCCGCTGACTTCTTTACATTGCACAGGATTGAATTGCAGCAGGCAGAGACGAACAGGCAAGAACAAGCAAACACCACGAACGTAGCCAAATGAGATTTCTTCATGACGACCGACCTCCTTCGTTTCAATTGGTTAGCTGACTGTCATTCCACCATAGTGGCCCTGGGTCATGCGCACATCACGGCTTCATCACGGTTTGGTCACGAAAGCAATTCTTGACGAATTCCGGTGGCTGTGAGCTAATATCTGTTAGAAATACAGGAAGATGGGAGCGGTGTATGGCCGCTGGCCAGGACGAAAAACATGACGTTAATTTGACCATCGAAGAGGATACCTTCTTTGGTGCCGACACCTGTGACGACACCGGAGAAGAGTCGGGGGAGGCCATCCCTGAATTGGATCGGGGGGACACGGCCGGCCGCTATGTGATTCTGGATGTCATCGGCCAGGGGGGCATGGGCAAAGTCTACAAGGCCTACGATCCAGAGCTTGATCGCCGGGTTGCCCTGAAACTGCTTCACGTCAAGAGTAGCAGCGAGTCTCGGGCGGTGCGGGCACGTGACCGATTGTTGCGTGAGGCCCAGGCTTTGGCCCAGTTGTCTCATCCCAATGTGGTTGCCGCCTATGATGTGGGCACCATCGGCGAGCAGGTTTTTGTGGCCATGGAGTTGGTGGAGGGCAAGACCCTGACCGACTGGCTGCAAGAGGCCAGTCCTTCCCGACAGCAAATCGTTGATGTGATGGTGGCATCGGGCCGGGGCATGGCCGCGGCCCACAAGGCCGGCATGATCCACCGTGATTTCAAGCCGGACAACATTATTGTTGGCGATGATGGCCGAGTCCGCGTGCTGGATTTCGGTTTGGCGCGGGCAACCTCGCTTGATAAAGCCGCGAAGGGCGCTGACGGCGCCTCGGTCTGGGATCCAGATAGCTCTTCCGAATCCATCGGCAGCACAAGTGATTACGACGAGCTGGAGCAAAGCGTCAAATCTGTAAAATTGCAGTCTTCTTTGACCCTGGACGGCGCGGTGATGGGAACGCCGGGTTACATGGCTTCCGAACAGATACTGGGTGGGACGCTGGACGAAAAATCAGATCAATTCAGTTTTTGTGCCACCTTGTATTATGCCCTGTATGGAGTGCGTGCTTTCCGGGCCAGTTCTTTTAAGGACTTGAAACGCCGGGTAACCCTGGGCAAGATCACCCCGCCGCCGGCGAGTGCCAAGGTAAACAAGAGACTGCATCGAATCGCCCTGCGCGGCCTGGCCGTTGACCCGGAGCATCGTTATCCCTCCATGGATGCGCTCTTGGCCGAACTGTCCGTCGACATGCAAGCCGCTATGCGCCGCGCCTTGTTGGCCGGTGGCATCGTATTGCTGATGGCCATTGCCGCCTACGGCTTCTTGCGTGATGTAGCTGCCGACCGGGCTCTGTGCCAGGGGGCCGAGGCTAGACTTGCCGGGGTTTGGGACCGGCCAAGAATGAAGGCCGTCGAGAAATCTTTCTTGGCCACCAAGCGAAGCTATGCCGCTGATACATTTAAACGAGTGGCAAAGTCACTTGACCAGTACACTGGCGCCTGGGTGACCATGGCCACCGAGGCCTGTACCGCGACTCGCATCAGCGGCGAGCAGTCCGAGCGCTTGATGGATTTGCGCATGGGCTGCCTGGATCGAAGACGGGCGCAACTGGGCGCCTTGACCGAATTGTTCGCCGGCGAGGCCAATCCCGAGCTTCTCAACAAGGCGGTGACAGCCGTCATGGCCTTGAGTCCCATCGACCAATGTGCTGACAAAGAAGCCCTGCTGGCCGCCATTCCACCTCCCGAAGAGCCCGCGGTTCGCGCGCGCCTGGCCGAATTGCGTAAGCAATATGATCACGCCGAAGCCCTGCGCCTGATTGGTAATTTCAAAGTCGGCTTGACTGCGGTCACACCGGTGGTTGAGCAAGCGGCGAAACTTGGCTACCGGCCTTTTTATGCCGAGACTCTGTTTCTCCAGGCCGTGTTTAATAGCCAGGTGGGTGAAGTCGCCAAGGTGGAGCCGGGCCTGTACGAGGCTATCTGGGCGGCTGCCGATGCCGGCGACGATCAGCTTTTGGCTCGGGGATGGAGCGCCCTGGTGATGACCTTGGCCAAGCAAAATCGTTTCGCTGATGCTCTGGCTTTGCAAAAAGTGGCCGGAGTAGCGGTAGCGCGTGCCGGTCGGGATCCTTTGTTGAACGCCGAACTGGAGCGGGCTTTGGGACGCGTATACTATGAGCAAGGCAAGTTCGACGAGGGTCGACAACATTTCGACCAGGCTCGTAAACTTCGCGAAAAATCGCTGGGTCCCAACCATCCTTCGGTCGCGCGATCGCTGGTAGATGTTGGCAATACCCTTTTCCGGCAGGGCAAATATCAGGAAGTTCGACAGTTTTACTCGCGTGCCCTGGCCATTTTTGAACGGGCATTGGGTCCCGATCATCCCGATGTGGGCCGGGCGGTTCACAACATCGGCCTAGTTTGTCATGCCACCGGAAAACTCGCCGAGGCTATCAAGTACTACGATCAGGCCTATCAGATTCAGGAAAAGTCAGTAGGTCTAGATAGCCCGACACTGGCCAATTCCATGCAGAACATGGGAGTTCTGGCAGCGAAGATGAAGGATTATGCAAAGTCAACCGGGTACTATGATAAGGCCCTTTCGATTTACCGGCGGGCATACGGATCAGACCATGTACTGGTGGCCGCGGCTTTGTGCGGCCAGGGTGAAGTCTTTGAAAAAATGGATGACCGGGCGAATGCTTTTAGGGTTTTTCGGCAAGCCTTGGATATTTTGACTCGGGTGGCGGACCCGGATCATCCCATGATTGCGTACGCAGTGCAGGGTTTGGGATTCCTATACCTCACTGGTGGGGAGAGCGAAAAAGCCGTACCCTTATTGGAGCGCAGTTTGCAAATTCGATTGAAGAAGACTAAAGATCCTTCCCTGCTCGGGGGCTCGCAAGCGGGTCTGGCTGACGCGCTTTGGAAAAGTGGGCGGGATCGGCGCCGGTCGATTCGCTTGGCGAAAGAGGCACTAGTCAATTTCAAAACTTCGGGCGAGCGTGATAAAG
>JAUVBB010000104.1 GCA_030591445.1 Deltaproteobacteria bacterium
CCGAGCGCATCCGCCTTTTACAAAACGATCCACCGCCGTATTTGTCCGAATCCACCAAGAATCAGGGCAAAGCGGTGGGGTTTTCCGAGCAGAGCTTTCTGCAGGGCTGGTCTTACATGATTGGATTGCTATGGGAGGTCATCAAAAAGACTTTGTAATCTAACTCCCAAAGGAGGGAAACATGAACGTCGAGACGACCACATTGGACTACGAAGGAAGCTACCTGTTAGGCGAAGCAGACGGAGATGCCTGGACCATCCATGCCCATCTCAATGAGATCCAGTCTCTTTCGTTATTGCAACCCGAAGATGTGGGCCAAAGAGATATTTTCGGCAATTATTCCAGCGCTTGGCTCGATGATCGCTCCGACAATTACCGCGGTCGTGACCAACGATTCGATTCCAGTGCCTATTTCGATGGGTTTTTGATGTCCGTGCGCCGGGCACGACGTCGCCACGCTTTCTCGGTGGCCCACAAACGTCCGCGCTGGTAAGAATAAACGGCGGCTTGCCGAGACGGCTTCACTCCATCTCTGCGCCGTCAGTCAACTGAGCTTGGCCCAGGTCTTGGCCATCGGGCCGAAGCAGCATTACTCCAGGGGATTCTCCGCCTTTCTGGGCGGTCGAAACTTTCTCTTGGTAGCCTTTTTTCAGCCGCCAGAAGGTCTCCTGGCGGTTCTCAACCTGCTCGCTAGTGATTTTTATTTTAGCCAGGCCCAAGTGCTTGCCCAAGAGCTCTACCAGGAAATACGGGGTATAGTCCATTGGCACCAAGTCATCTACCCCAGCGGCCAAGGCCAGCATTTGGGCGTCTTTGTCCTGGTCCACCAAGGCCAGCACTACCAGCCGCTTGCCCATACCGTAGGTACGTAATTCCTTCACAAAACCCATGCCGCCCACATTCTCAGCGAACATGTTGACAATGATAAGCGCAGGCTTCTCTTTGGGGATTTTCTTCATGGCTTCGGGGCCGCTAGCCGCCGAGTCAATATCAAAGCCCGTTACTTTGAGGATATCGTATAGCTTAACCCGCCGACTACGGCTATCATCGACCAGCATAACTGCTGTTTTCTTATAGACCAGGCTCATCCGCGCTCCCTGCCATTAACCCAAAGCAGCGTAACCCTCGCTATTGTTGCTCATAATTTGCCATTGATAAGGCGCCACCCGGACTCGAACCGGGGATGAAGGTTTTGCAAACCTCTGCCTTAGCCACTTGGCCATGGCGCCGCGGAAAAGCGGGTGAAGGGATTCGAACCCTCGACGTCGACCTTGGCAAGGTCGCACTCTAGCCACTGAGTTACACCCGCATGACCTGGAGTTTTTCGCGCATAATGCGAAACTTGTCAAGTCAAAACAGCGATTAAGTAAAAAAAACGTCAAGCCCAAACCCGAGGCACGATATTGTTTCAAAGTGAACGGGTGTGCTATAATTCAGAAAAGATAACAATCGGAGACAGATATTGCCCAGATTAAGCAAATTGCTGCTGTGCGTAGTGCTTGGCTTGTCCGCGTGCAGCGAGTCTGGAACTTATTCGCTTCAACTCATTTTCCCGGATGAACAGTCTTTCCAGAACACAAGAGAGGTTGTGTTGTGGGCGGCAGAACCCTCTGGGTCTGACTGCGCCTCGATCATAGACGGTGCTATCGACCCGAACTCTCTGTCGGTGCAATCGATGCGGGTGTTTCAAATCTCCTCCGATCAACAGGCCTTGTTTCAAGATGTTCCGGCAGGCGAGATCTTGTTCATTGCGGAAGGTAGCGATATTGCTTCGGTTGCCTTCTTGCGTGCCTGTGAATTGGTCCAAGTAAAAGGCGGCGCCTCGGTGCAAGTAACCTTGATGCTCGAGCGGGTTTGTACACCTGAGCCGGGCGGAGAAATAGCCGGTAACGGAAAGGACGACGATTGCGACGGCCTGATCGACGAGTGCGCCGGGGATGCTGATTGCGACGATGACAAAGACTGCACCGAGGATTCCTGTATTGAGGGCATCTGCCATAACCAAGCCTCAAGCGAAACCGACACCACTTGTGACGGGATTGACGACGACTGCGACGGTTATTTCGACAACGACTACCTCATTGACGATACTTGCGGAACCGGTTTCTGCAATACCACCAATCAATCGTCGTCCTGCATCGGCGGCGTGGAGACGCCCTGCCAACCGGGTACGCCCTATGGCCCAGACGATGCTACCTGCAACAACATTGACACCGATTGCGATGGCGCCACCGATGATGACTACCTAGCGATTTCGAACTGTGGGGTTGGCTACTGTGAGACCAACAACATTCCGTCGTCCTGCAGCGCGGGGGTGGAGACCGCCTGTCAGCCGGAGGCGCCTCTCAGCGAAGAAGATGCCACTTGTGACGGAATAGACGACGACTGCGATGGTGGTACCGATGAAGAGTACCGTGCTGATTCGAGCTGCGGAGTAAGTTATTGCCAGACGACCAGCACCCCATCGTCCTGCAGCGCGGGCGTTGAGACCGCCTGCCAGCCGGGAACACCACTAAGCGCCAGCGATGCCACCTGCGACGGGCTAGATGATGACTGCGATGGGGCAACCGACGACGACTACCTGGCCAACTCCTCCTGTGGTGTGGGCTACTGCAAGGACACCAATACTCCGTCGGCCTGCACCGCGGGAGTGGAGACTGCCTGTCAATCGGGGACCCCACTGAGCGCCTCCGATGTCACCTGTGATGGGATTGACGACGACTGCGACGGCGCAACCGACGAAGACTATGTGGCAGATGCCAGCTGCGGCGTAGGCTATTGCGCGGGCAGCAGAACGCCATCATCCTGCGCCGGCGGAATAGAAACTGCCTGTCAACCAGGAACGGCTCTGAGTGCAAGCGACGAGACCTGCGACGGAGTTGACGACGACTGTAGCGGCAGCGCGGACGAGGACTATCCCATCACGCCTAGCACCTGCGGCAACGGAGTTTGCGTAGCGAGCGGGCAACTCGAGTGCCAAGCTGGGCTTGAGATAGACACTTGCACACCCGGATCTCCCAGTGAAACGCCCGAAGTTTCCTGCGCGGATGGCCTTGACAATGACTGTGACGGCTTCGAGGATGACGCCGACTCCGGCTGCATAGCTAGCTGCCACGACCTTGACGGCGACAACTACGGCGATCCAGGAGATCCTTCCTGTCCGGGCGGGCCACAGCTAGACTGTGATGATAGCGATCCGCTCACCAATCCGGGGCAAACCGACGCATCTTGCAACGGAGTAGACAACGATTGCGATACTCTGACCGACGAAGAGTACCTTGCCGACTCTGCTTGCGGAGTGGGTCACTGCCTGACCAACAACACGGCCTCGTCCTGCAGCGCGGGCGTAGAGACCGCCTGTGAGCCGGGAACCCCGCTGAGCGCCACCGATACCACCTGTGACGGGATTGACGACGACTGCGACGGTGGCGCCGATGAAGAGTATGCCGCGGATTCGAGCTGTGGCGTGGGCTACTGCCAGACCACCAACACCGCCTCGTCTTGCAGCGCAGGAGTAGAGACCGCCTGCCAACCAGGCACGGCCCTGAGCGCCACCGATGCCAGTTGTGATGGGCTCGACGACGACTGCGACGGGGCGGCCGACGACGATTACCCGGCCGACGCCAGCTGCGGCGTGGGCTACTGCCAGGACACCAACGTCCCCTCGACCTGCAGCGACGGAGTAGAGACTGCCTGTCAATCGGGAACAGCGCTGAGTGCCACCGATGTCACTTGTGACGGGGTCGACGACGACTGCGACGGTGGTAGCGATGAAGAATATAGCGCGGATTCAAACTGCGGCACGGGTTACTGCCAAACCACAAACACACCCTCGAGCTGCAGCGCGGGAACCGAGACTGCCTGCCAACCCGGCAGCCCCTTGGGGGCAACAGACGCCTCCTGTGATGGTGTGGACGACGACTGCGATGGAGACGCGGACGATGACTATTCACCAGACGCCTCCTGCGGAGTCGGCTACTGCCAGACCACCAACACCCCTTCGAGCTGCGACGCAGGAGTGGAAACATCATGTCAGCCCGGAACACCCCTGGGCGCAACCGACCCTAGCTGCGACGGGATAGACGACGACTGCGACGGCGGTGCCGACGTAGAATACCCCGTAAGTGCAAGCTCTTGCGGTACCGGAGTGTGCCAAGCCGGCGGGCAACTTGAGTGCCAATCCGGCAATGAGGTAGACACCTGCACCCCAGGATCGCCAAGCGAGACACCCGAGGTGTCGTGCGCCGACGGCAATGACAACGACTGCGACAGCTATGTAGACATGGGCGATTCCGACTGCGTATCCACGTGTACTGACGGTGACAGCGATTCATACGGGGATCCCGGAGACCCGTCGTGTGCGGGTGGGCCGCAACAGGACTGCAACGACTCGGACGCGGGCATCCATCCCGGCGCGACCGAAATCTGTGACGACGTGGACCAGGACTGCGACGGCAACTTCGACGAAGGGAGCTGTGGTGTTGGTCTCACTTGCATAGAAGGTTCCTGCGTCGGTTTTTCTCGGCTCACGGGGGGAAGGTATCACAGCTGCGAATTGAGCGCGGGAGGGGTGGCAAGCTGCTGGGGTCAGGATGATTTCGGCCAGCTGGGCAATGGAGGCACCAGCGTAGATTCCCAGTTACCGGTGGCAGTGGATGCCTCCGCTATCGGCAACCCCGTTTTCACGCAACTTGCGGGTGGAGATTATCACAGCTGCGGAGTGACGGCGGCGGGCACGGCCAGCTGCTGGGGTCAAGATGATTACGACCAGCTTGGTGACGGGGGGTCAAGGGTAGATTCCCAGGTACCGGTGGCGGTGGATGCTTCCGCTGTCGGTAACCCCAGCTTTGCCCAGCTTACTGCTGGAGCCCGGCACAGTTGCGGATTGACCACGGTCGGGGTGGCTTACTGCTGGGGTGATGATGCGCTTGGCCAGCTTGGCACTGGGGGGTCAAGTCAAGATTCCGCGGTACCGGTGGCGGTCGACACCTCTGCTATCGGCAACCCCAGCTTTGCGCAGCTTACTACTGGACAGTTCCACACATGCGGACTAACCACGACTGGCGTGGCTTACTGCTGGGGTTATGATTACAAAGGCCAGCTTGGGGACGGAGGGGCAAGAAATGATTCCCAAGAGCCGGTGGCAGTGGATACCTCCGGAATCGGCAACGCGACTTTCACCCAGCTTTCCGCCGGCACCTGGCACACCTGTGGCCTAACCACGGAAGGGCTGGCCACCTGCTGGGGTTACAATGATTACGGCCAGCTTGGCAATGGGACCGATGTTGATTCCCAGTCGCCACTTTGGGTAAACACAGACGCTATCGGCAACCCTTCCTTTGCCCATCTTTCCGCCGGCGAGGGACATGTCTGCGGCTTGACCACGGCAGGGCTGGTTTACTGCTGGGGCAATGATGCCTATGGCCAGCTTGGCGATGGGGCTGGTTCTCAGGATAGTTGTGGTCCTTGGGCCTGTTCTGTGCTGGCGGTGGCGGTGGATGCCTCCGCAATCGGCAACCCGACATTTTCTGAGCTTTATGCCGGCGGCTGGCACACCTGTGCGGTAAGCACCGAAGGGGCAACCATCTGCTGGGGCCGGGATGATTGCGGCCAACTGGGGGATGGCGGGACCAGCGTCAATTCCCCGGTACCGGTGGCGGTGGTTGCGAATTAACTGATCAGGCAGCTAGCTTTTGAAAGGAATAGTCGTGCCCGAGAAGCCAAAGCCCGAAGATTGTATGACGACACTTCCCCTGGATCCAGGCCAGGGCAAACGAATCCTGGTGGTCGACGACAGTGAAGTCACCGGTCTCTTGATTGCTTCCGATTTGGAGGAAAAAGGCTTCGAAGTACAAATCGCCGAGAGCGCTGAAATAGCAACCCGGTTGGTAACCAAGAAAGAAAGCCGTCCGGATCTCATTTTGCTCGATATCAATATGCCCAATATCGATGGGGCCCAGTTTTGCCGTTTCATCAAGGGCAATTCGATGTTTGCCAAAGTCAAGGTCGTGTTCTGCTCGGGCATGGAAGAACAAAGCCTCAAGGAAATGGTGGCCGAGTGCGGCGCCGACGGCTATTTATGCAAAAACCAGATCATGGGCGACGGGGTGACTTCTTTTTTAGACTAGTTTGGTCTAGGCGGAGGTTCCGGTCTCGTTGACTTGCCTGATGAAACGCATGAGATACTGCCAGGCGGAAAATATCGAGAAAAACAGAGACAGATAAATCAGGCACAGGCCAACCATGTGAAAATCGACCCAGGGTCGGACCGGGATACCCCAACTAGCCAGTAGCGAGTGCAACCAGGTGCCGGCCACCAAATTGTGCAGCCAGGGAGTGATTATAGCCACTGGGTAGGGGTGGTGGATCAGCAGACACAATATGCCGGTCAACTGAAAAGCAGTTTTCCATTTTCCGCCTTGGCTGGCGGCAATCACCAGACCTTCGGATGAGGCAATCCCGCGCAGGCCGGTGATGGCTAACTCGCGGGCCAGCAGCAAGACAACCACCACCGCGGGAATACGACCGGAAGGAATCAACATCACCAGGGTAGAGGTGACAATCAACTTGTCCGCCAGGGGATCGAGAAATTTCCCCAAAACAGTGATCAGCCCCTTTTTACGAGCCAACCAACCATCAAGATAATCGGTGATTGATGCCAGCCCAAACAAAGATGCCGCGATGACACAGTTGGTGCGACTGTCAAAAAAGATAAAGATCAATACGAATGGAATCATCAGAATACGGCACATGGTGAGCATGTTGGGTAAATTGAAAAACTCTTTCTTGAGGGCCGAAGGCACTTTTGCTCCTATCCGTTCGAACAGATGGTTCTCATCTACATGTGATACAGAACTGATCCCTGGCCGGAAAACTCAAGAAAGAGTCGATGAGGCAAGGGTGGTTCGGCCAAAATCAAGCGCGGCGCTAGTTCTCCCCACCAACCTAACAGATGCTGCGCGTCCACCAGAAACTTTTTGCCGGCGTCGACTGGGCGCAGGGCCAATTTGCCGGCGGCAAGCAACACCAGCTGGGCGGCCCCCGAAACGTGAAAGATGGGCAAGTCCGCGTCCTCGTTCCCTTGCAAGCGCCCATTTTCCCAAGAATCCGAGCCGGCGAAAGCAAAGATTCGATCTTCCACATAAAAACCAGATCCTTCTTTCTGGCTGTGGATATGATAGCCATTCGGGGCAAGCGGAGCGGCAAAGAACAAGCCCCCGTCTCCCTCCGTCACGGTCACCACACTTTCCGCGTCACCAAAATCATACTGCGTCTCTTCTCCGCCAAAGCGCTTCTTGGCCGGCGAGTACTGTAGCTCTCCCTCGGCCCAAACCAGCCCTTCCAGACGGGCAAAAAGCCTTCCTTGCACCTGGGCCCCAAGTTCCTCACCTTCGATTCGAAAGATGGCCCTGGCCGTCAGCTTCGGCTCTGGATCCGGTGCTGGTTCAGTTGGCTTCTCTACGGCAGCTACCGGCACCGCAGCAGGCTTGGGCGCAATCTGCTCCGCCCTCGGCTTGACGGCAGCTGCCGCGGGCGGCGGAGAGGTAAGTTCCGCGTCCATCCCGTCATCTTCCGCCAAACCCTGCTCCTGGGTCATAATTTCCTTAAAGAACTGCTCGTGATCTTCCACTCCGGCCAAGTTGAGGTGTTGCCGAGCTTTCTCGAGTTGTCCGGTGCGCATCAAGACAACCGCCAAGGTGCGGTGAGCCTTTTCGTGATTCGGCTTCAATTTGACAGCCAGGGACAATTCTTCTTCGGCTTCGTCCAAACGCTCCGCTCGGATCAATACCGTGGCCAAATTAATGCGCAGCGTCTCCTCTTCCGGAAAACGCGTAATCAGATCCCGGTATATCTCAATCGACTGCCCGAATAAGCCCAGTTTGTAGTACACCAAACCCAAAAGATTCTGACATTTAGAGTTTTCGGGCCTCAAGTCGGTGGCAACCTCCAGATGCTCGCGGGCCTGACTCAGCTGTCCGGCACGAAGCATCTCTCCGCCTTGATAGAAGTGATGGAGAAAATCGCCGTCCAGCTCTTCGTCCTGGTCCGCAGGCATGAAATCCTCCTTGCTAGGCCCCTCACTCATCATCTACCCCTTCGTCGTTATGATCGATTTGCGTTTGGCAATGCAACTTCTTGTAATAAGCATACAAACTCAAAACCCGCCTAACATATCTCTGGGTCTCCCGATAGGGCGGAATATCGCGGTACTTATTCACTGCACTCTGCCCCGCATTGTAGGCGGCCAGCGTCAAGACCAGGTTACCGTCATAGGCATCGGCCAGTAGTCGCAAATAGCGGGTACCACCCAAAACATTCTGTCTAGGATTGAAGGAATCGCCCACACCCATCTGCGCCGCGGTCGCGGGCATCAGCTGCATCAGACCCTGGGCCCCTACCCGAGAAACCGCGCGGATCTTAAAATTGCTCTCCACCGCCATCACGGCCCGAATCAGCGACTGCGGAATATTGTATTGCCGAGCCGCTTCTTGGATAAGCAGATCATGGCGGCTTCCCACGGAAGGAGTTCGCAATTTCTGCCGGACCTCGGGTTCTGAATTTTGGGCTTTGCTTGTCCTCTTGCCAATTCTATCGACCGGCGGCTTACCATTCTTGGTCGGCTGAATGTTGGTAAAGTGAAGGACGCCATTTTCATCCACATCGCGGTAGATCTCGGCCCGGGCCAGCGGGACCGTCAACACCAACAATACCCCGTAAATCAAGGCTAATCTTTGCCCAAAATGCATAATATCCCTCGGCGGAGGATGTTAGCATGGTCGAGATTTTCGGGCAAATTCGAATTCCGGCCGTGCCAGTCGTTGACGAAACCATCAACGACGGTTATGGTTCCTGCCGAAAGACTACCAGGAGGCGATCCGTGGAAAGGCAATCAGATTTTCTGGTCATCGGAGGTGGGCTGGCCGGCTTGACCTTCGCCCTGCATGCCGCCCGCCACGGGTCAGTGACCGTGCTAACCAAAGGCGCCCGCAACGAGTCCGCTTCCGAAAGAGCGCAAGGAGGAATCGCCTCGGTGGTATCCGAAGACGACTCCTTCGAATGCCACGAACAAGACACCCTCGCCTCCGGCGCTGGTCTCTGCCACCCGGAAGTCGTGCGTAAATGCATTGAAGCAGGACCCTCCAGCATCGAGGAATTGACGCGGCTGGGCGTCTCCTTCAGCCGCGTCGATCAAAACGAGAACGGTGCCTTCGATCTGGGCAAAGAAGGTGGGCACTCTCAGCGGCGTGTCCTGCACGCCGGCGATTTTACCGGCCGCGAAATCATGCAGGCACTCATTCGCTCTGCCAGCCGGGAAGCCAACATCCGCCTGGTGGAAAACAAGCTGGCGGTCAACCTAATCATGGACACTCCCAGCCATGGCCATCCCGAGAGAATTTGTCGTGGGGTCTATGCCTTGGATCGGCACAGTGGTTCGGTGGATGCCATCTTGGGTCGCTGTACCGTGTTGGCGGCCGGCGGCGCGGGCAAAGTCTATGTCTACACCTCCAATCCGGATGTGGCCACCGGCGACGGCATGGCCATGGCCAATCGCTGCGGTGCCATCATGGCCAATCTGGAATTCGTCCAATTCCACCCCACTTGCCTTTTCCACCCCCATGCCAAATCGTTCTTGTTGTCCGAAGCCATGCGTGGTGAAGGCGGGCGGCTTCGCCTGGCCAATGGCGAATCCTTTCTATCCGAATATGACCGTCGAGGCTCTTTGGCCACCCGAGACATCGTGGCTCGCGCCATTGATTTCGAGCTGAAAAAAAGCGGTGACGACAACGTCTTACTGGACATGACTGGGCTTGATCCCAAATACCTCATCAATCGCTTTCCCAACATTCATCAGCGCTGCCTCGACCTGGGTCTGGACATGACCCGTCAGCCACTGCCCGTGGTACCAGCCGCCCACTATTTTTGCGGTGGCATCCAGACCGACGGCGCGGGCCGCACCAGTGTACCCGGCCTCTACGCAGTTGGCGAAGTTGCCTGTACCGGTTTCCATGGTGCCAATCGCCTGGCTTCGAACTCATTACTGGAAGCGGTGGTGTTTGGCCATTTGGCCGCCGCTGATGCAGTCCAATGGATCCTTGCCGCCCCTACCGATCCAGTCGCGGTGCGAACCTGGGATGTGGGCGCCGCCACCGACTCGGATGAAAGCGTTGTGGTCTCCCACAACTGGAACGAAATCAGAAGGCTGACCTGGAATTATGTGGGTATTGTCCGCTCCAACAAACGATTGGAACGTGCCCAGCGTCGAATCGACATGGTTCTGGAAGAAATCCGCGAATACTATTGGAACTTTTTGCTTACTCCCGATTTGGTCGAACTGCGCAACATTGCCGCCGTAGCCTCTTTGGTGATCCGCTCGGCCCGTAAACGGAAGGAGAGTCGAGGACTGCACTACAACCTCGACCACCCGAAGACCGACGATGCCGGTTTCGGGCAAGACACGGTGATTCATGATCGGCCGAAGGGCATGGCCGAAGCGCCCATGAACCACGGGCCTTTCAAGTGGGACTAGGGTGCCAGCGCAAAAGCCTTGAGCACCATGCGGCTTTGCGGAATGGTCTTTGAGCCATCCTGCAAAGCGGTGCGAATTTCCACAATGCCAACATGGGGGGCAAAAGTCATTCGGTTGACCATCGAACGAGAATTGGTCATGCGAACTTCCATTTTTACGGTCACACAATCAGAAAACACGCCGGCCGGTACCCGAATTTTCACCCCCACCGATTCGATTTCGTAGCGTTCCACGGTTCTGACATCGGCCACACTCATCCATTTGGTGCCCTGCTTCAAAGGGCCCTTGAGCAAATAGCGGGTATTGGCATCCCGAATGCCAACGCCGTCGAAGCGCATACGACCGGGCGTGGGTCGGTCATCGACAAAGAGTCCGTCTTGCTCACGGACAATGCGCACCGTCAACTCTGGCTGTTGCTGTTGCCGAAAACTGGTGCCATAAGTCCACTGATTGCCAATGGCCAACGGAAGGAAAATAGAGGGATCGTCTTGCAGCTCGCGCCCGGCCTTGGTGGAGGCATCGCCGTGTGCGCAGGCGACCAAATAAAAAGCCATGGAAACGACCAACAAGCAAACGGGCAAAAATCTTGAGACTTTCATGAACCACCTTTTTGGCGAGGGTCTTTACGGGTAGAAATGTTTTCCGGCAAGGCCAGCACTTGCTGATCCGACCCTGTCCCAGAACTTTTTTGTTCCCTGAGTAAGCGGTCCAGGGTCTCCTGGGCTCGCTTGCGAATCTCCGGCGAAGTGTGGCCGGCAGCCAGAGTAAATAAAAAACCTCTCGCGGTCGGACCACGAATTTCCCCCACCGCAGTGATGATTTGCAGCAAGAAAATTCGATCTCTTCCTTGGGTCATGCGAATAAGTGGAACCACCGCCCGCTCGTCCTTTTGGGCCACCAAAACCCCAACGGCTTCCATAACCACTTCCGGCTCCGGATCGGCCAACATGGCGATAACCCGGGGAACCATCTTCGGTTCCTTCCGATCGCGAAAAGTACGCAAGACGTACAAACGGTCTTCGCTATCGTCGCTGCGCAGCAAGGTTTCGATCTTTTCCACCGGTAAGACCCGCGAAGCAATTTGCAACTCGATCAAACTCACCGCCTGGGCAATCGACTGCACCAGCACCCGATCAAAGCCCTCTTGTCGATCATTTTCTTGCAACTGCTGCCGCAACACAACCATGCCCTGGGAGGAAAGCTCGTCTTTATTGTGGTCATTCAGCCAACGAGACAGACGCAATTCGACACCCACGGCCCGCTGAATTTCCTGGCCGCCTGCTTGCTCGCTGTCCTTTTCTGCAGCCAGGAATATGCTCAGCTCAGCCCGGTACGCGTTTGGGCTTTCCTTTTCCTCGAAAATCAGATTGGGGCTCTTCTCCAAGGCCTGCTGTAAAACGGATCGAGCTTGCTCAAGATCAAATCGCACGCCCGCGGGCACCCGATCGGCTCGATCCTCCAGATGGAAGATAAAGACTCGCTCCTGGGCTTCGCCGGTGTGCCGCGAACAAGCGGGTGTCGCCCCAACACTCCAGCTAGCGACAATGACCAGGGCAAACCAGCCCCAGCTGGATTTACACAACGGCGGCATGGGAGGATTCATTCAGGTTTTCCTCAAGAAACTTACCGGCATCCAGTTCTTCGCCCAGCTTCCAGCCAAAGGAAGCGGCCAGGTGTCCGGCCACCGCGGGGGCTGCTTCTCTGGGCGAAGGCGCCCGGTCCCGCAAATCGGCAACCGAACCAACTTTGCGATCGTGCAGACCACAAGGAACAATGGTGTCGAAATAGGATAAATCGTGATTCAAGTAGAGGGCAAAACCATGAGTGGAGACTCTGCGGGCGATATGAAAACCCAGGGCAGCCAACTTTTGGCCGCTCACCCAAACGCCGGGATGAGTTTGGGACCAGCGGGCAGAAATTCCAAGCTCCGCAAGATATGCCACCAGTGCTTGCGCACAACCGTATACCCAGTCCCGCACCGAGCATTGAAAGTCATCCAAGCAGGCCACCGGATAGCCTATCAACTGACCGGGACCGTGAAAGGTCACATCGCCACCGCGCTGCGTGCGCGCTATCTCCATACCCTTGTCCGCGTATTGCCCGGCGTCCATTTTCAAGTTGCTCTCGTCGGCTTGCCGACCCAAGGTAACCGTAGGCGGATGCTCTAGCAAAAACAACACCGGCTCTGCACCTTGGCTCACCCGATGGGCGTGGGCATATTGAATCTGTAGCGCCTTTTGGTAGGGAACTGTAGCCAGATAGCTCCAAGAGAGCCGGCGCATCAGACACCAAGGAACAGTCGCTTACCGAAATTCACCGCTAGGTTGGCATCCAGAATTTTCTTGGCAGCGGATTCTATGTCGTACTCTGTTCGGTGATATTCGAGCACGCGGGTCTCGGTATCGAAAACAGTGAAACAAGACCTCGAATCGTAATCTCTCGGTTGGCCCACACTGCCGTCAGTGATGATATATTTGCGATGCTTTCGTAAACCAAATCGGCGCGCGACCACTTCGTTAACCTCGCCCGGGGATAAGGCAAACGATTTGGTCAAATGGGAGTGGCCAATGAAATTAATCTGGGACAGGTCATCCAAGCGAGGCAGTAAATCCGAGGCCTGTTCAAGAGTGAAGATATACTCAAACTCGGTTGGACAAAGCGGATTGCCATGACTAAAGCACATATCATCGATGCGATGCGAATAGGGCAAGTCACGCAGCCATTCGATGTTTTCCGAGGTCAACTGCTCCGCGCACCAATCCAGTGCCTCACGAGCAGCATCGTAGTAGTAGGAGTACTCCATTTTTCCGGCCACAGCGGCATCGTGGTTTCCCATCAGCACCTTGGCGTTCATGCCTTTGACAATATGGCAGCACTCATTCGGGTTGGCTCCGTAACCCACTACATCCCCCAGGCAAACGTACTGATCGATGTCCAAACCTTTGTACACCTCGACCGCAGCCGTTAGTGCTTCCAGGTTAGAATGAACATCTGAAAAAATGCCCAGTCGCATAGACCATTGCCTCCAAAAAATCCAATCCCACTAAAAGGGTAAAGGTAAAAATATCACGATGATTCATAACCATGCAAGGGATTCCTCGGGAAATCCATCAGATTATCACCCCTACCCACCGAGTTTGAGCGGTAGCTTGGGTACGGGAATCGGTTTGCCACTGAATTTCGGAAACTTCATATTCTTTACCAAATGGCTTATGCAACTGGCCACATAGGTCCCGCCATGCTCTTTGGATAAAATACGAACCTTGCTGGTACCACCACTGCCCATGATGACAAAAGACACGAGCATGGTTCCAGACACGGAAGGATCACGCTGTTTTTGTTGGCTAACACAGGCTCGCATGACTCCGATGTACTTCCCCATGACTTCCCTGATCTTCCCCTTGGACAGCGTTGCGGGTAGCGTTCCGTCAGCGGGTTCTTTCCTGGGGGCAGCTTTGGCGGCAGCAACACGCCTGTCTTTCCGGCTGGACTTCTTTGTGCTTTTCGTCTTGGCTGCCACCTTGCTGTCTTTCTTGGCGGTTTTGGTCAATACGGACCTTGATTTTTTGCTGCTTTTGTCAGCGCTGGCTGTGTTCTTTTTGAGGGTAGTGGCCCCAGCCTTTTTCACCACGATCTCGTCCGCTGCTTCTTTCTTCGGGGTGCTCTTGGACACTGCCGGCGCCGATGGCTTGGACTTTTTCGCTAACTCTTCCGTTTTGGCGGTATCCTTTGGCAGCTTCTTAGTGTCTTCGACCACTTGGACTTGCTTGTTTTCGCCAACTGGCAAACTCGTGCCTTCTTGCTTTCCGGAATCGTCGGAAAAAAGCCCGGGAACAAACACAAGCACGATCAAAACCGCCACCGAAAGCAAAGCCGCGCTGATGGCCAGAATCAATTTGCGCGAGAACTTAGCGCCGGGACCAGAGGACAAATATGCCGGCTTAGAGTAATTGAGGGCAAAGCGCCCAGCCGACGGAGACGAATCGCTATCTAGTGGCGCATCGTGGGTAGAATCAAAGAAGTTTTCTGAGGGCCTGGCCACTTCCCCGGAAAGAACCTCCTCTTTTTCCCAAGGAGCCATTTCTTCCGATGACTCCGACGCAGGCTGCTCGCTATCGTCGTCCCTTGCCCGATCTGGTTCATTATCCTCTTTTTCCGGAATACTTTTTACGGCCTGGATTTCTTCTTCCACCAATGAGGACAATGCCGACCCAGCCGAGGTATCCCAACCTTCGTCACTGAAGGCCCGCTCCGAGTTGAGCGGACTCGGCGCCACCGCGGTGGGAAGTTCGCCATCCTTGTTCTCTGTGCCCAACAAATAGCGGAGCTTGGGAACATCCTTGACCATCTTCCAGTCATCCATACCGGGGTGCCAAGCCAGGGAGTTCGCGCTGATTTGTCCGGATGACCAGCGGTTTTCCATTTCCTGCAGATCCATCGGCCCAATCTGTTCATCCTTGATAGCAACATACCACTCCTCACGTTGCGAACCGTCTTCTGCTTCGCTTTGCTGAGGAATGGCAGTACCTTCTGCCTCGGCAAACACTTGGTCGATTTTCTCTTTTTCACCTTGCTTTTTCTGGTTTCTGAGTTGAGCCAACTCTTCCATGCTAAAGATTTCGGTAGATTGGCCGACTTCGCCATCGTCTTCATCGTCGGGGTCGTTCAAACCGTTGTTGAGTAACTGGTCGAAGGCCTGGCCCAGTTCGTCCTGATCCCCTGTGGAATCACCCTCTGGATCCAGCCCGGGCTCATCGTCTTTCAAAAAACTGCCGGCTACATCGGTAGCTTGGCCGTCAATATCTGCCCGATCTTCTGCCTTGGGGTCTTCTTGCTGGTGGTTTTGGGCATGCACAATAATGATATTGCCACAACGTTTACACCGTATCTTGACCCCTTTCGGCCCGACTTTTTCGTCCGAAATCAAGTATTGGGTCCCGCAATCGTCACAAACAAACTTCATGTCGTCACCACGCAGTCTTCATGAGTTCAGACGATCCATCACCCCGAAAGGTCTGGTTCTCTTGCGGGACAAATTCATTGTAACAAAGCCCAATTGGCCACACAAGAATAGGGTTTTCACAAAAAGCTCCCGTCAATCAAGAGCCCACCACCAAACCCAGCGTCTCGCGCAGAGAAAGGTAATCCGTACTGGAGGCAAAGACGAGCATTTCTCTCACCTTGGTAATGGGTCGCATGGGCGTCATCCAAGCTGGCTCCTTGCGGATGGTACCCACTGAGGCAGCCATGTCATTGCAAACCACGAAACCGGCTCGGTTCACCGTATGCTCGACTGCCTCCACCCACTTTCTCAAGTTGAACTCCTTGGGGCTTTGCAGGTACTCACCAACCACACGCTTGAGCCGATCCTTGCCCGCATCGGTCAATTTTCGCTTGAGCTGATTGCGCACCCCATCAACCGCCCGCGCATCACCCGGCGGCTGGTAGTCCGGTTCCACAATCATGCAAGCGGCATGCAGAAGCTCCTCTAGATCCTTGATCGAATGCAAGTAGGCCAGCACAAACTCAGGCCTGGCTACTGCCAGTTGGCGCCCGATCTGGAAGAGCAGGAGCTTTTTCTTGTCCTCCCGGAACATGTTCCGGTAAGCAATCATGGCGGTCGGCCGAGTAGGCGTGATTTCCAGTCCTGGCGGCCGCGGAGCATCCTCTTCTTTCAAGGCAAAGAGCTCGATATTCATCCCACCCATGATTTTTGCCGCTTTGCGGAAATTGTGGGCAAACAACGATCGGTCCCTGGCCAAATCGACCTGCAACTGCTTTCGTAAGTTCAAGGATTTATGGTTCTTAAGAAACATCTCCGGCGCCTGCCGATACAGCACCCCGAAAATCTTGGTAAACGGCACCTTCACGCCCGGGTGGGCCAGATATCGCCCCCACAACTCGTCGTCTATAGGGCTGACCGCAATTTCAGGGGCCTTGCGCGAAAAATAATTGACGATTTTTTGTTCTTCGTCGTCAGCCTTTTTCAAGTAACGCAATATCGAGGCAATCACGTACACCTTGTCATACTCTTTGCGCTCGTTATACAGCTTGCGCAAAGTCCGATAGCTGGCAATGCGGTCAGCGGAAATGCTTAGTACCCGATGATGGGTCTCAATGGCCTCGTTCAGAGTAGCAGGCCGGGCCGCCAACAAGTTACCCAGCGTCGAGAGGCTTTCGACATCGGTCGGATCCAAGGTCGCGATCATCCGGTAAGCGTCGATGGACTCATTGAGGTTGCGTAACTTGACGCGACAAAGCTCTCCCAGGTCCTTCCACAGCGCCAGTTTGGTCTTCCGGGCCTCGACCGGCAGGCGCTTGATCATCTTGATGTAATTTTCTTTCATGGCCGGCCAGTCTTCGCGCTCTCGCAAGATCTCGATGCTGGCCATGAAGGCCTTGATGGCCGAAGGATCGATGTCAAGCGCCGCGTTGTAATGCGCAACCGCCCGGACATCGTCATGGAGCTGTTGGCGAAGCAAATGACCGGCCTGTTGGTGAAGGTCGACCAGCATTCGGGGCCGGCTCTCTATCTTGACAATCTTCTCCAACATGTCGACCGATTTCTGGAATTGACTGGTTTCACTGAATAAATCCAGCAGGCGGGTAAGTACGTCGAGGCTCTCGGGTTCGAGCTTGAGGGCCCCCTGTAAAGCGTCTACGGCTCGAAACGGGTCCTGAAGATGATCCCGGCAAAGGTCACCCAAACGCAAGAAGTGATGGTAGAGATCCTCCTCGTCCATGGCATCAACCATTTGCATGCCCAAATCGTAGGCGTCTTCCCAACTCTCTTGGTCCTCGTAGATCCGAGTCAGATACTGCAGGGAGGCCAGATGGGTTTCATCAATTTCCAGCGATTTTCGAAAAGCGCTGATCGCTTTTTCAACTTCGCCCATCTGGAAATTCACATCACCGATCTGCCAATACAATTCCGCCACTTCGGCATCGGAAAGGCTGTCGCGATGATGAATCAGGATGGTCTGATAAATCCGGTAGGCCTCGTCCCATTGCTCCGCCCGCAGCAAGGCATTGCCCAAACCTTCCAGAGCGGGCAAATAGGTTGCATCCAAATCGTAC
>JAUVBB010000381.1 GCA_030591445.1 Deltaproteobacteria bacterium
CGGGCGTATAGAGCCGGACGGATCGAACCAGGCTGCTGTCCGCCACGGTGAGGTCATACCGGCCGGTGGCCACTGCGTTGAGTATCTGCTCGGTGTCGAGACTCTCCGGTACCAGCAAAATCCGCAGGTCGACATGCTTTTTGGCCAGATGCTGGAGTGTCTGCCAATACGAGGAGGAGCGGCGCACGGCCACGGTTCTGCCGGCCAGATCGTCAGGTGTACGCAAGCCCTCGTCGTCGGCACGGGTGATCACCTGCTCGCGCACCAGGGACAGCGGTACCGAAAAAGCCGCCAGCCGCTTGCGCTCGGGGATCACGGTCAAGCCGGCAACCACCAGGTCGCCCTTGCCGTCGCGAAGGCTCGGCAGCAGATCTTGGTACTTTTCCACGAAGACCCGCACGGGGGTCAGGTTTAATTTGCGTGCGAATCGCTCGGCCAATACTTTTTCCATGTCGGGCGCAAAGCCTTCGCGGACCAGCAGTTCATCCTCTTGCCGCTGGGGAAGCAGGATGCGCAGCTTACCGCGTACCTGGATGGCCGGAAGATCTCCCTTTTCGATGTACCCCTCATCCGCTGCTCGGGCCACCCTCTTGGCGGATGCATCCGGCCCGGAACCGCCCTCCCGGCTGCAGGCAGCCGCCGCCAGCTGGAGCAGACAGGCGAGCAAAATAATAGGACTTTGCATAGGCTTCAGCCCTTTCTTGTTAGGTTGCTTTTTGTGCGGCACAACGGATGGCCTCAAGACTCTTGCATTACTCGCACCGTACTTCACACATACCAAATGCCAACCGAAGGGGCAAGCCGATGTATCCCGATCCAGTAAGTCAGAGCGGATTGCTTATTTGACCAAAGAGAGTGAAGGCCTTGCTTGTGCGTCGGTGGTTATGGATGTGAGTCCGGCTGCGGTAAGGTCGTGCAGGTACTCAATTCTTGGCAAGATCAGCCTGGCCAGGGTTACTAGCAAGTCCAGTCGGTTTATCATTATCGAGGCCGAGCATCCGGAAAAGTGGAGTTGGATCTGCTGGCTCTGGTCGGAGAGTACCTGGGGGGTGGCGTTTGGGTTGAGAGTTTCTAGTTGCAGCAGCAGAACCGAGTCGCCCAGGATTAGGCTGTCGGCGGTGGCGGACAGAAAGAGGCGCATGGGGCCCTGGGTGCCCCTGAGAGTGACGTATGACTCGGCTTGATCGACAGATAACATCACTTCTGATGGGCCCAAGCGGCCATCCAGGCGATTGGGCCGGTTTATGAGCCGAATGGCCCCGCTGGGGAAAAAGCCGTACATCACGTCACCCTCGGTGTTGAGGACCACGCGATCTCCCTGTATTTTCTTGGGTTTTACCTGAAGGGTCCAGATCTCCTTGTCCATAATGTACAGGGAAACGCTGGCCGCTTGACTATCGCGGGTGGGTTCCTTTGAAGCGACGCCGCTTATGCTTCCCATGAAAACCGCTGGCACTAGAAACAGTCTTTTCGCTTTCATCAGGTCCTCATTTCGCTTGCGATATTGGCATGATTTCATGCGCACGCTTAATATAAGTTCAGCAAGACCCGTGCCAATAGCTACGCTCAGCTTCCTGCTGCCAACTCCCCGTCAAATCAACGGTTAAAATTTCCGCATGATGGGCCAGTTCTCAATACCGCGACAAAAAGGAATCGATTCATCCCAAATTGGAATACGACTCGGGGAAGGAGGAGAATCGAAAAAAAAAATGGGGAGCCATTGTCAGATGAAAATCTGACGATTACAGATAATCGATGGTTCTGGATACTTTGATTGCGCCTGCTTTGATATGGCTTTTATTTTTCATGATCTGCTCCATATTCATAAAGCTCGAAATTGCTTAACGGTCGAAAGGCGAGGTACCAATGCCGCCTGCTTGGACTTTTGATTTGATTTTCATGTCAAATCTCCTCTCATAAATGAAATCTTTGTGATGACTCCCCATTTTGATTCCTGCTTAACAATACGTGACCGGAGGCAGGATCGTTTCACTTTGCGCCTGATTTTTTTGTCGGCCGGTTTTGATTTCAGGCTTTGTAAATCGAGTCAGGTTTGATACAAGTTTCAGGTTTGATAGACACAACTGACTGGAGCCGGGAGGCAGGCATGGAGTACTTGGAGCAGACTTTCCTGGGAAATTCTTTGCTGGACTGGGTTATAACGCTGGCCGTCATCGTGGGCTCGGTGGTGGTGGCCAAGCTGGCCTACTGGTTTTTTGGCAAAATTGTACGCGCCTTGACCAAGCGCACCAAGACCAAACTCGATGACATCATCGTTGATATGATCGAGGAGCCGGTAGTGGTCGCGCTGATGCTGTCCGGCGTTTGGTACGGGATCAACCGGCTCGCGTTGCCGGCGGCAGTCGAAAGCTGGATCGGCAAGGTGGCCGAAGTCTTGTTGGTGTTGTGCGTGGGCTGGTTGGTGGTGCGCCTGTTCGATGCGGTCATCAAGGAATATGTGGTGCCGCTGACTGAGAAGACCGAAACAGATTTGGACGATCAGTTACTGCCCATCCTGAGCAAGGGCGTTAAGTTCATTGTCTGGGGGATGACTCTGGTCATCGCGCTCAACCATGCCGGCCTCGACGTAGGCGCTCTGCTGGCCGGTCTTGGTATCGGCGGTTTGGCTCTGGCCATGGCCGCCAAGGACACGGTGTCGAACTTCTTCGGCGGCTTCACCATCTTTACCGATCGCCCTTTCACCCTGGGAGATCGGATCCAGACGGCGGGCTTCGATGGTACCGTCACCGAAATTGGAATCCGCAGCACCCGCTTGCAAACCCTGGCCGGCCGGACGGTTACCATCCCCAACTCCAAGATCACCGACACCCCGGTCGAAAACATCAGCAGCGAGCCCTCGCGCAAGGTGACGCTCAACCTGGGGCTTACCTATGACACCAGCCCGGAGAACATGACCCAAGCCCAAGAAATACTGCGTGAGATTGTGAGCAAGCACTCGGGCAGCGAAGAGAAGATCCTGATCGCCTTCAACGGCTTCGGTGACTTCGCGCTCAACATTTTGCTTATCTATTACATCAGCAAAGGGGCGGACATTCTGGCGACCCAAAACGAGATCAATCTCGAGATCCTGGAACGCTTCAATGCCCAGGCTTTGGAGTTTGCCTTTCCCACCCAGATGCTCTACACCAAGTCGGTGTAGGCCAAGGAGGATACCATCATGGCGCGGATTACGATATTGGGCGGCGGTCGACAGGGCAGTGTGGTGGCCCGCGAGTTGGCGGCCGATCATGAAGTGACTGTTATCGATTCGGTGGCCCGTAGCATCCCTGACGTTCAAAACCGGCAAAGCGATCTCGGTTCACGGGATGCGGTGCGCGCGGCTCTTGAAGGCTGCGATATGGCGGTGGGCGCGCTACCGGCGCGATTTGGTTTTGCCGCGGCCCAAGCGGCCATCGACGCCGGCAAGAACTACGTCGACCTCGCTTTCTCCGAAGAGGATGCTTATAGCTTGCACGACGCGGCCCAGGCGGCCGGCGTCGCGGTGCTGCCCGACTGTGGTTTGGCGCCCGGTATCTCGAATCTGGTGATTGGTCGCGCCCTGGCCACGGCCAAGCGCCAATCCGTCCGGGTCGAGGTCGGCGGCGTGGCGGCAGACAAGTCCAAGCCCTACGGTTATGTCGTAACCTGGGCCGTGAGCGACTTGCAGGACGAGTACGTGCGCCCAGCCCGCATTGTGCGTGATGGCAAGGTCATCGAACTGCCCCCTTTTGCCGAGCTAGAGCACATCGAGATTCCCGGCGTCGGCACCCTAGAATCCTTCCTGACCGATGGCTGTCGAACTCTCCTGAGCATCGATGTTCCCAGCGTAGAAGAAAAAACCCTACGCTGGCCTGGTCACGCCGCCGCCATTCAGCCCCTGGTCGCCCAGGGCACATTTGTAGACGAAATCTCCAGCAAGTGCACCCAAGGCGACGACCTGGTCGTCCTGCGCATCACCATCGACGACCAAGGTATTCTCCTAATTGACCGCCCCCAAGCTGGCCTATCCGCCATGTCCCGCACCACCGCCCTGACCTGCGCCAGCTTCGCCGCCTGGGTAGCCACCGGCAAACTAAAAGAAACCGGCGTCCTGGCCCCCGAAACCATCGGCCGCGATCCAGAAGCCTACGAGTTTATCCTGAACCGCCTGGCTGCCCACGGGGTTGAGCTACAGCCGAGTCGGCCCTTTGCCTAGTGGCTGACGATGCTGTTGCCGGAAAATCGTTCCATGCATCGTTCTTTGTGCCTTGTCTTTTCTATTCTTTTCTTGTCTGCCTGCGAACCGACTGATCGGAAATTCGATGGCGGGTTCGATGAAGATGCGCAAGTGGGTGAGGAAGCCGACCCTGGGGCCGACAAAGCTGACGGAGACGGGGACGCCGGCGACAGCATACTTGATGGAGACACGGAAACGGGGCCGGCCATCTGGTGCGCCACTCAATGGCCGCATGCTACTGCCACCGCTGCCGGCTACCATACGGAGAGTCTTTACGCCCAGCTTTGGGTAGAAGGGGTGACCCCTTCCGGGGGGCAGGACTCGGCACTGGAGGTCGAACTGGGAATGGGGCCGCCGCAGATTGGACCGGCAGAGCCCGCCTGGAGTTGGACCGCGGCCGAGTTCAATCCAAACTGTGCTGCTTGTGGAGACAAAGAAGAGTGGATGGGCAGTTTGCAGCTGCCGGTGCCCGGAGATTTTGCCTG
This sequence comes from Deltaproteobacteria bacterium, assembly GCA_030591445.1. Lineage (GTDB taxonomy): Bacteria > Myxococcota > B64-G9 > B64-G9 > B64-G9 > JAUVBB01. The sequence goes on from JAUVBB010000381.1 coordinate 4,702, forward strand.
GGCGGCACGGGTTCGATACCAGACCGGCGCCTGGGTCTATTGCGACCGCGCCGACGACGGTCGCTTGGGCAGTAGTGACGGCTGGTCGGCGGCAGATGCGCCGCGGATAACAGTCTCGGCGCCGGGAAGCTTGCGGGTGCTCAGCCTCAACTTGCGTTGTCTGCTAGACAATTGGACCCAACGCCTGCCCATCCTGGTCGCCGGCATTGCCGCCATCGATCCCGATCTGCTCGGGTTCCAGGAAGTATGCGCCGTTGGAAACACCAGCGATAACCTGGCCGAGCTCTTGTCGGCCCTCGAAGCCTCGACTGGTAAGAACTATCAGGTCATCCGCACGGTGACCCATTTGTCCTGGGATAAGTATGACGAAGGCCTGGCCGTGGTATCCCCCCATCGAATAGCTTCCTCGCAGGTAGTTGACTTGCCAGCCGGCCTGTTTCCGCGCCGCGCCATCCTGAGTCGCGTGATCACGCCCCAGGGTCCACTAGTATTTGCCACCACTCACCTAGATCATCAAAGCAGCACGGTCCGCGCCCAACAAGTCCAAGCCCTTGAACCAGCGCTTGCCACCTTTGCCCAGGACCATGAAGCCACCCTCCTGACCGGCGACTTCAACGAAGCCCCCGGCGGCACCGTCTCTGCAACCCTGACCCAAGCCAACTTCACCGACGTCTGGGCTGCCCTGCACCCAAACCAAGACGGCTTTACTTTCCCCTCATCCCAACCCGAAATCAGAATCGACTATCTCTGGCTCAAGCCGACAACATCTGATTTTGCCCCCGAATCCATCGACCGAATTTTCACCATAGCAACTGATGGAGTCTACGCCTCGGACCATATCGGTATTTCTGCCCAAGTTACCCGCTAGGAAATCTTAAACAAAAAAAGCCCGGGAAAAATCCCGAGCTTTTCACGCTGAACTTGACGTAAAATATAAACTAGTTGTTCTTGGTAACGTGTTGGGCGGAACCGTCAGGATCGTCCATACCAGCTTTGATCTGAGTCTTAATCTTCATAGCATTCTCCCTCGTGGTAAAATAATTATGCCGTACTCTTCATGTTGCATCGTCATTGCTACAGGTAGTCAGCAAATCGTGTGCCAATTATGGCCAATACGGTAAAGTGTTTATTTACAACGACTTATGATGTCAATTGAGAAAATGATTATTTAGGTTCTGTAGTGTTTGGGCTACAAGCAAATTCTCAAAATGAGCATTGGGATCTTGTTTTGAGTTGATTTGGTGCTGCGAGATGGGGGAGACTTGCCTGTATGCGGAACGTTACATCGTGCTTCCTGTTTGACACTGAAACAAAAGGTTGCAGTTTTTGCTGAAAAGGCTTCTTTGGCGAAAACTGAGTAGTACGATTTATTGAGCAGATCGAATACTTGCTTTCCCTGGTGAAACGGTGTTGACGTACTACGGTGTTTCCGGAAAATGATGGGGGTCTTGGATCGTGACGAATCTTGATTGGTCGAAACACTTTTCGTTGTTTGATTTTTTAGATGATGCGCTTGTGGTTGCTGATGAGAACCAGCGGGTGATCTTTGTGAATCAGGCGGCGGAAATACTTTATCATCGATCTGCTGCGGAAGTGATTGGCAAGCAGATCGAGGATTTGGTTCGGGTGGAACAGCCGGCGATAGGAAGGGCGGCGATAGCGGAAGCGGTGCAAGGCAATGGTTGCTGGCAGGGAGAGGCGGTTCATCTGGGCAAGGATGAACAGCGTATTTGGGTCCATTGGGTGGTTAAGCAATTGGATCTGCCGGAGGCCAAAATATCTGGAACCATGGACATCGTTCGTGACATTACCGATAGAAAACAGGCAGAAGAACGATTGCAGGCGAGCGAGACCGAGAAGCGCAATATCCTGGACAACACCAGAGTGCATATGTGGGCTTTCGACGGCTATATCTACTCTTACATCAACAAGGAATGGTACGTATTTACCGGGCAAGATAGTTCACTGCCGCTTTCTCCGGAAAGATGGACGGAAATGGTGCATCCAGATGACCTGGAACAGGCCGGGGCCATTTGGGTGGAAAATTGGCAAAACCGGACTGAGCACGACAATTATTTCCGCCTGAAGAGAAAAGACGGTGTCTACCGGGATTTTTATTGTCATGCGGTGCCGGTGTTTGATGAGCAAGGAAATTTTCGTCATTTCCAAGGATTCAATGTCGATATTACCGAGCGCAAGCAGGCAGAGGAATACAACGTCAAACTGGAAGAGCAGCTTCGTCAATCCCATAAAATGGAAGCCATCGGTCGCCTTGCCGGTGGGGTGGCGCATGATTTTAACAACATCCTGACCGGAATCAGCGGCTATGCGGAGATGGTTCAGCTTAGTCTCGATGCCGGCGATCCGCTGGTTGCCGATGTCGAAGAA
>JAUVBB010000479.1 GCA_030591445.1 Deltaproteobacteria bacterium
CCTTGGGCTGATCCAGATCTATTAGGTCTAATCGATAGTCATTCATGCTTTCTCTTTGCCGCGGCCGAGAACATAGCGGCCCAGGGCTGGTAACATGATCAAACTTACGGTCATGGAAACAAAGATGCCGGTGCCAGTCAGGAGGCCGAAATTGGAAATCGGGACAAAGCTGGCTGGGAGCAAGGTGCAAAAGCCGAGCAGCAGCATCAGGGAACTCAAGAATATGGCCTGGCCGCTGGTCAGGGTGGCCGAGACCGAGGCGTCGTTAAAGCTCATCCCTGCCCTAAGATTTCTACTAAGCCGCGACTGGAAATGAATGGCATTGTCGACGGAAATGCCGATGACAATGGAGGCAATCATCACCGTGCCCATGTTCAGGGTGATGCCCACAAAACCCATGAGCCCCAAGAGCATCAAGATGGTCAGCACATTGGGCACCATGCCCAAAAGACCGGCCTTGAACGAGCGCAGCAGCAATACCATGGCCACGAAGACAATCACCAGGGCCAACAAGAAGCTCTGAATCTGGCTCCAGACAATGTAGTTCTTGATGTTGTGGGCCAGCTTGCCGTTGCCGGTCATAGCCACCGAAAAGGGCGGCGGGAAGAGTTCCCGCAGATAGGTCTCCAAAGCGGGAATGGCCTGATCGATCTGGTTAATCTGGCTCATGCGCACGCTGACCGAAATGCGGGCTTCGTCAAACTCGCGGGTGACAAAATTTTTCAAGGTATCCATGCCGGTCGAGTCAAACAAGAACAACAAGGTGGCCACTTGGGCCCTGTTTTCGGGCAATTTGTCTCCGGGTATGCCTACCATTTCCCGGTAGAGCACTTTGACAAAATCCGCCATCGACAAGGTACCCGACACGCCGGCGGTGGCGGCAAATCGTTCTTGGGCTTGGACCATGCGCGCTAAAACTTCCGGTTCCTTGAACTGGTCTTTTTCTCCCTTGATCAAGATCTCCAGGTTACTGGTGCCTCCCAGCGAGCGATCAATGGCGCGGATATCCTGCGCCATGGGATTGCTTTCTCTAAACATGTCCAGACTGGAAGTGCTGGTACCAAGCTGGGTGATACCGATCACGGCCAGGCCCAACAACAACACGCCTGAAGCCAGCACCGCTTTGGGCCGGCCCAGGCCCAAAGCGCACAAACGGCGCAAGAAGCGCAAAGACCAGCTACGACTCTCGTCGGTCTTGATGGCGGGCACGTGAAAAAAGAGCAACGTGGAGGGCAAGAGGGTCATGGTAATGAGAAAGGCAATTAACACGCCCATGGCCGAGGCCACCCCGAATACCCGAATGGGCATCAAGGAACTGGCCAACAGGGAGATAAAACCACCGGCGGTGGTTAAACTGGTAAACAGACAGGGCCAAAACAGTTCACTGAAGGAGGCCACCAGAGCCTTCTTCCGGCCACCCTCTTCATCCTGAGCCTGCCGGTAACGGATAAGTAAGTGCATGGCATCGGCCAGACCGATGACCATCAGCAAGGGCGGCAGTTCGGCCATGACAATGTTCATCTCGTAGCCGGCCAGAGCCACCAGACCCAGGGTCCAGATCAGGCTAATCAAGGCCACCGCCAAAGGCAAGAGCACCCCGTAAAGACGGCGAAAGATAATCACCAGCATTAACACCAACAAAGCGCCCATCAGGGGAAAGAAGACCATGGTATCGCGGCCAGTGGCCTCCATGTTTTCCACTTCCAACACCAATGGGCCGGCCAAATGCAAGCGCACCTGGTGGCGGGCACTCATCTCGGCAATGATTTTACGCAATTCTCCCAGCAAGGCGGCTTCTTTTATAAAGTTGCCGTCTTCCACCTGGTAGCGCAACACCGAGGTAACCATACTGCCGTCGCGGGCAACCAAGCTGCCGGCGGCGAAAGGATCGGCCAGGACCGCCCTGCGCACCTGGTCCCGCCCGGAGACAAGCTGATCTCGTAGCACCAGGGGATGGGAAGCAAAACCGGCGTCGTTTCCCTCAATGGTGTCCACACTGCCGATGTTGTGAATCTCTTCGATACCCGGCACCTTGCCAAAGGCCTGGTGCAAGTCATCGAGTACCGCCAGGGTTTGGTCGGACACCGGATCCTGGCAATTAAAGGCAACCATTACGTAATCGTCACCGCCGAACTTTTCGTGCAAGTGCCGATAAGAGACTACGTCGGGGTCGTCTTCCAAAAACCAGATATCATAGGCGGCGTTGAACGGTATTCGCGCGGCATACCAGGCCAAAACCATGGTGATTACCGCGATGCTTACCAATACCAGGCCGCGGTGTCGGATCTGCCAGCGAAATACCGATGGAAGCATTTTCTCTCCGCCTATCTTCCCCACTCAAGATTACGCCGGGTAAAGAGACGATCGGGCAGGCCCTGATTCTCTTTGACGTCGGTGATGATCATTTCGGTCGAATGCTTTTTGCGGTGGTCTTCCATCACCACCTTGGTCTGGGTCAAGATGCCGTTGATCTTGGTGACCCCACTGCGGGTCTGGGTCTTCAACTTGAAGTCGTTGGCCCCGTAGTATTCTAGTTTGTTGGCAAAATGGGTCTCATTGTCGATCCACATCTTGATATATTTAAACTCAAACTCTTTCTCATCCTTGGGGATGAGCCTCAGCAAGGTCTCTTTGTCGGTCTTTTCGATCATGCTGGGGTTGAACTTTTCATCGTAGCGAATGATGGCCATTTCCTGCTCGGTAAAATCCGAACCCAAGAAACTCTGCTTGTTGGTATGGGCAGCCACGCGCCGCGTTCTTTTGAATTGAGGCATGTAGACGTACATGGTGTCGGCATCTTCCACCAACACCGACAAACCTTTGACATCGCCCGGCTTCAGGATTCGAATCAACCTTTTCTCGCCGCCCTTTTCCTGGGTTTTGAGCTCGATGGTCTTGTCGAGCTTCTTGCCCGAAAAGAGCTTCATGGTCATGACGAACTCCTGGTCGTCATAGTTGGTGTTGATGTCATCCATCTTGGCCATGATTTTTAGCGCTTCTTTTTCATCGCCGGCATCAACAGCCACCGGCACCACGCCGGCCAAAAAGGCAAAAGCCACCAGAGAACCTATAGCTCGTTTCATCATCGATCTCCCTCCTTACGGTTCGATCTTTTCAGTTTTTTGGCCGGCCACCACCGCCCAGGCAGCCAATGCCGCCCCGGCGATACCCACCCCGCACAAACCCATCAAGTTGCTCACGGGCAAAAAGTCTCCCGTGGCCACAATCAGCATGGGCAGGGCAAAAGCCAAGGCCGGCCATAACAGTTGACGTCCGCGCTGTTGCCGGTTGGCCATAATCAACCAGGCACCGACCGCTGCCACCGTTGCCGTGGCCAGCGCGATAAAAACAGATAGTTCCAGAGACCAAGCATGTAACCATAGCCAGGCAAGTTGCCAAGACAAAGCGGCCACCGCCACCGCCGCCAATTCCCAAGATCGCCCGGGCATCAGCAGGGCAAAGAGGGTAGCCATTACCAGCAAGACCAGCAAAACCATTAGCCAACGACCCAAATCACGATAGTTTTGTTGCGCCAGCAGCTGACCCACCACCGGAAATCCGGTCAAGGCCAGGCCGACTTTGGTTTTAGAATCCCCCACCGCTTCTTCTCCGCTCACCAGGGCGTAGGGAGAAGAGAAATCATGCACCGCGGCCGTGTCTTCAGGAGAGGGCGCCTGCGCCAAAACCCCGTCGGCTGCTTGGGTGGCCAGCACACGCCCCTGAACATCCCAGGCCTGGGCCAACACCGTCTCGGCCACCACCGCGGCGAAATCCGCCTCCTCGGGCAACCAGGCGGAAAGCAGGACGGCAACCTGGGCCACCTCGTCCGGGTTAGGATTGGCCACACACTCGACCACTTGCCGGGCCAGCTTATCGACCTGGTCTTGATTCAATAGAAAAGGCGCCGCCGGCGAGGAGAAGTAACGACCATATACCCGACGAAGCTCTTGCCGCAGTTGGTCCAGATAGCGGGCAATGAAGGCATCTTTGGCCGGTACCTTTTTGAGCGCGCCCAGATACAGCAGCGGGCTGCGACTAAGCCGTGCCTCGATTTTGCTGGTTTTTAGCTTGCTTACGGCCGCGATCAATCGCCGGCTCTGCAATTGGGTTTGCCGGGCCTTGGCCAGTAGACGCATGTCCATGATGGCGATTTGGGCAGGACTGCTGGTCAGTATCTGCCGGATTTTCTGGGCCTGCGCCGCCATGTCCTCGACTTGCGCGGGCTTGAGTCTGATTTGCACCAAACCCTGAATGCGCTTGTGGATCAAGGCAGCGAGCTCCGGCTGGCCGGCCAGGAAAAACCAAAGGCTTTGGATCTGTCCGGGGGTATCGGGAATTCGGTAACGGCCGACCATGGCTTCATTGGTCATTTTGAAAATATCGGCGGCCGAGATAACCCCAGCCACGCCGACTTGCTTTCGAATTTCTTCGGTGAGTAAGTCCAATTGCTTCAAAAAAGCCGGGCTGTCAAAATCTCCGTCGATCACGATGGTCAGGTATTCCGAGCCATCAAAACGCCGGTCGAGAAAATCGATAGCTTTTACCGGCTCTGAGCCAGTGCCAAAAAGGTCCCGCAATTGTCCGCTGGCGTCGGGCGCGGAAGAAGTGGCCAGAATAAACCCGGCCAAAAGCATGGGCAAGAGACCGGCGGCGGCTTTGGCAAAGATCAGACGGGGGGGCTTTTGGGCCTCGACCGCGGAGGAAGCCTTGACCAAACCGGAAGCCATGGTCACCATCAAGCCGGCGAGCAAGGCGGCGGCGGCAGTACCAATGCCAAAGGCCTGTAAGGCGGCAACCGTGCTCCAGGCCAACGACAAAAACAGCACCGCCAAGCCCAAACTAGCCAACAGAATTCTTCTTTGCCAAGCGGTCACCTGCCCCGCTCGCGTCGGACAAGAGACCACCAGCAGAGTTGCGTACACCAGGGCCACCAGGGCCGTTGCCGCCGAGAATTCCGAAAGGGCATATCCAGCCAACAAGGGCACGGCCGCGCCGGCCGTGACCGCGGGCAAGACTGTAAGCAAGTAAAGCAACAATCGCCTAAACCCACGCAAACTGATCGCCAGGGCCAACAGAAACAAAATGCCGGCGATCAGGCCCAGTCCCATAATCTTGTCCGCCCCGTTTTGCAGAAAACGATCGATGGCCGCCGCGCCGTGGAAATAAATAC
>JAUVBB010000567.1 GCA_030591445.1 Deltaproteobacteria bacterium
CAGGTAGTAGACCAAGCAGTATCGGCCATTGCCGAACTTCCCATTCTCGATCGTTGCAGCCAAGTCAAGAGCCTTGGCGCCAACATTGCACCGCCTAACGATGCCGTCAGTCAGAACTGGATCAAAACGGTCAGAGAAATGCTGGCCACGGCCGGGGCTCTAGACAAAGCCGGCAAATACGCCGAAGGGCTAAAAGTCGCCAAAGAATGCCTGAAAGCAGCGAAAAAATCGAACTATCCGCCTTTGGAGACAGAAACTACCTACCTGATAGGCGCGCTCCAGCAAAAACTGTCCCAGTTCCAGAAGGCAGAAGAGAATTTCACTCTGGCCTCGGAAACTGCCGATCAGTTCGGTCTAGACAAACTCAGGGCCATGGCCTTGACCCACCTCATCCGGGTGGTGGGCTACGGTCAGTATCGATTCGAAGACGGCATGCTCATCGCCAAGTTGGCGCGCGGCACTATCGGCCGGGTAGGCAATGACCAAGAGACACTGGCCGACTGGAATTTTTGCGTCGGTTTGGTCCATACCCGCGAGGGAAAAGTAGACCTGGCCATAGACCATTTCCAAAAATCGTTGCAATTGTACGAAAAATTGCTGGGTCCCGGTCATTTGCGTACGGCAGTCATCTTGAATAGCTTGGGAACCGTGTTTGACAGGAAAGGCAACTTCCAGCTGGCTGATAAATATTTGGTGCGAGCCATCCGAATCTGGAAAGAATCTCTTGGCTCCCAACATCCTGAAGTGGCCAAAGGCTATAACAACCTGGGGGTTCTGCATTATGTGCAGGGCGATTATGATGAGGCCATGCATTACTATGCGAAATCCCTCAAGACACGTGAGCTGGTTCTGGGCAACAAAAATACTGAAGTTGGCGTATCGTTGATCAATATCGGCTTGGTATTTTCAGAAAGAGGAGATTACGACCAAGCGATGTCGCACTTTGTTCGCGCGCTAGCGGTTTGGGAAGAGACTTTGGGCCCTGATCATCCCCATTTGACCCATATTCTCAGCGGCATGGGCAATGTCTTTTTGTGCCAAGGCCAAATCAAAAAAGCAAGGTTTGCCTTTGAACGTGCGCAAAAAGTTCTGGATACCGAGCAACGGGGCGATAATTTACTGGCCTCCTGGCCTCAAAACGGCCTCGGCTGGGTGGAAGTCCTCCACGGCAAACCCAGCAAAGCCATGGCTCACTTTAGCCGAGTATTGACTGTCTGTGCCGACAACAAATGCGAGAGTGAAAACATGCAGCCGCTCGCCGAGGCCCGTTTCGGCCTGGCCAAACTGCACTGGGACTCCGGGCAAAATCGCGCCGGGGCCATCGCCATGGCTCGACAATCATGTCGTGACTTCAGAAAGCAACACTCGGTACAAGCCAAGCAAAAACTAGCCGAGGCTGAAGTCTGGCTCCGAAAACGAAGCAACTAGGCAGAAAAATATTCTCAGGCGGACTTCTTTTCTTTGAAGCGCAGGTCGGGTTTGCCTTTGCCTTCGATCACTTTGCGGGTGATGATGCATTCTTCGATCCCTGGCAGGTAGGGCACTTCGTACATGATGTCGAGCATACGCTCTTCGAGGATGGTGCGCAGGGAACGGGCGCCGCCTTGGCGCTTGAGGGCTTCTTCGGCAACGGCGGCCAGGGCGTCATCGGTGAAACTCAGTTGTAAGCCTTCCAAGCTGAACAACTTGGCGTATTGCTTGACCAGGGCGTTTCTGGGCTGGGACAAGGCTTCGATCAAGTCTGGTTTGGTCAGCTCACGCATGGGAGCGACCACCGGCAGGCGGCCGACAAATTCGGGAATCAGGCCGAATTCTAGCAAATCACCCGGAACGACCTGAGCCAGAAGCTCACCGATGGAGTGCTCTTGCCGACGCTCAAGCCGGGCGCCAAAGCCCATGGCTTTCTCCCCTACCCGATGCCGGATGATGTTGTCGATACCATGAAAGGTACCGCCGCAAATAAACAGGATGTCGGTGGTATCGACTTGCACAAACTCTTGTTGGTAATGGCGCCGCGCCCCACGGGGCGAGACATTGGCCATGGTGCCTTCGATGATTTTCAGCAAGGCCTGCTGAACGCCTTCGCCCGACACGTCCCGGCTGGACGAGGGAGTATGGCCACTACGGCGGGCGACTTTGTCGATCTCGTCAACATAAATAATGCCGCGAGCGGCCTTCTCTGCGTCGTTGTCAGCCGCGGAGAGCAAGGACTGGACGATGTTTTCGACATCCTCGCCCACATAGCCCGCCTCGGTGAGCGAAGTGGCATCTACGATGGTAAAAGGAACCTTGAGATAACGAGCCAAGCTCTGGGCCAGCAAGGTCTTGCCACAACCGGTCGGCCCTAGCAGTAGCACATTGGACTTGCTCAGCTCTATTTCGTGCTTTTCTTCTTTGTTACTCAGGCGTTTATAGTGATTGTAGACCGAAACCGAGATGATCTTCTTGGCATGATCTTGGCCGATGACGTAGCCGTCCAAGAAGACCTTGATCTCCTCGGGGGTGGGAAAATCGCCGGTTAGCTCTACTTCTTTTTCCGGCTCGACTTCCTCGGCCACGATCTCATTGCATAGACGCACGCACTGGTCACAAATGTATACCGTAGGCCCGGCAATCAACTTGCGGGCCTCCCCTTGCGGCTTACCGCAGAAGGAACAAGCAATGGGGGGTGTCAATTCGTCTTTGGGCACTCGCTACCTCTCTCCCTACTAATATTAGCCAAAATAACGTTCTTGGCAAGGTCTGCCGGAAATAATTACTCATCCCCCAGCGTGCGCAGGTCATCGGCCAAGGCCACGGCCCGCTCAGTGATGGCGGGCGGCAAGCCGTCGGCGGAAGCAATCGCCTCGGCCAAACGGTTGGCCTGGGTGAGCAATCGTTTGATTAATTGGGCGCGGGGCGGCGGCGCCGGTTCGGGACGGTGTTCGCGAACCTCTTGCCTAACCTTGGCCAAGGAGGCGTCGTCAAATGCAATTTCCTTGATACGTTCGAATTCTTTGCGAGGAAAATCGTCATCATCGTGAATGCGGCGTAACATATCAATAACCTGCACATCGGGAACCGGTTTTTCCACGCCATCTCTTCGCAAGACCGAGGGTTCCTCGGTTTTGAGAAACGAGTACGACGCGGTCAGCTTGGAGGCAGTACGCGGTTTGATCCGGATTTCGCCCTGGCAATAATCGTCGAACTTTTCGTAACCCCATTGTAAAAACAGCTTCTTCTGCCGAACCTCCCACAAGGTACGACCTAGATCCACCCAGGTGGTCTTGAAGCGTCGGGCCGTATCCAGAACATTGTACCTGGGTGTGCCCGGTTCAATCTGTTCCATTTTGCGCTTGATGGCCTGGCCCGCTTTGCTTTCTGTCTCCACTGCAAACCCTTTCTTCATGTCGATCCGGGAGCGGACCCTAGCACAGCAAGCCCAGGAATGCCAATAGGAAGAGAAACCTTCAGTCTGCCGGTTTTATGGTATGTCCACCGAATTTTTGCCGCAAGGCGGATAGTACTTTGGACGAAAACGGAGCC
>JAUVBB010000417.1 GCA_030591445.1 Deltaproteobacteria bacterium
AAAAATCTCCCCTTTGGGCCAGCGCCGGTAAAGGCACCGTGCTGCCAGCCGATCAGCGGCGCGGTGACTGGTTCCGCATCGCCGGAAAATCCGCCCCCCTCGGTTGGATCCATGCCGGGGCCGTGCGTAAGGTTCCGCTCCGCCGGGCGAAAAACTTTAAAGAGACCGCATTGACCCTGATCCCCCTCATTACGCCGCCGCAGATCGTGTTGGATCCCGTTGCCAATTTTCTGGCCGACGATGACAGCGTGTTGCTGTCCGGAAAAGTACTGGACCCGGACCACAATTTGAAAGACATCTCCGTCTGGGTAGGCAACGACAAGGTGTATTTACAATCGGGATCCAATGCCAAAAATGCCCGTAAGATGAAGTTCTCGGTTCGGGTGAAACTCAATCCCGGTCCCAACATGATCACCGTGGTGGCCCGGGAAGGAGCCAAGTACTCCCTGCACAAAAACATTTTCGTCTCCCGACCGGGCGGCTTGGATTGGAAAGAACCGATCGATCAATTGGCCGCTGGATCTGAGACCTCCTACAACCTGGACTGAGCTACCCTGAGCGCAAAGCAAAGCAAGGCTTGCGCCAGCGCAAACATCCCATGGCACAACCGCCGACCAGCGTAGATGAAATCGAGCCCATCGACTTTTTGCTTTCTTGGTGCTTGCTGTCGGTCTTGGGCTCCCTCCTGGGAGCCTGGTTGGGAGGCCTGTCGGCCATCCTCTTGCCAGGCAAGCCTCTGCTGACCACGGGCCTTACGGGCCTATGCACCGGGGCCGGGCTTGGCTTGGCTCAGTGGTGGCTGTTACGTCGCCGCTTGCACGAAGCCAGCCTCTGGGTCCTGGTCACGGCCCTGGGTTACGGTCTGTGTGCCACTACCCACCAGGCCGCCATGGGCCTGATGCAGCGTTTCGGTGTCCTGGAACTAGCCATGGTCATGGCCGAGGGCTTCTTGCTGGGTGCGATGCAGTGGCTCTATCTACGCATGCGCTTTGGCGCGGCTCACTATTGGATCCTGCTGTGCTTGCTGACCGGGTTTGTCCAACACCAGCTGGCCCGGATAGCCTTCTGGTTCCTATCAGCTCCTTGGGTCGCCCAGGCCACCTCCGCCCTGGTGTGGGCGTTTTTTACCGGCTACGGCATCTTGGTCTACCTGGCCCGCCAGCCTGCCTCCGCTCAAAGCCCACCCAAGCGCATCCGCTCCCTGCGCCCCACGGCCGAAAAAAACAAGAGTGCCCGGCCTGCCCTGCCCGTGCCCATGCCTACGCCCATACCAAGCGATGTCCCGGCGCCAACACTTGCGCCCAAGCCGACGGCCGACGACGCCCAAGCGGCCTTCGTAGCCCAAGGCAAAAACGCAAAAGTTTCGGCCCGGAAACTTCCCCGGCAACTGGTGCTGGTCAAGAAAACCATCCGCCTGCGCCCGACCGACCAAGCCAATCTGGCGGCCTTCGCCATTCGCTTCAAGATCCCCCGTCGCCCCCGTCGCGCCCGCTTGCGCACCATTTATGCCGGCATGATCCCCGCCACCCAAATGCACTTCACCCAGCAAGTACGTCTCAACGATACTATCCTGATGGATCTACAAGCCCGGGGCAAAACCTTGAAAGAAAAAGTGGAATATGTCCAACGCGTCCCCGAGGATCTTTTCGACCGCGACAACCGTTTGATTTACACCTCTCAGGACGACGGCATCGGCCAAGAGAAAAACCCCTTCCGCCTCCTGGGCGCCATCCTGGAGTTCGAGTGGTAGGGCCGCAGTTTTCTCAGGGCGTTTGGGGGGACAAGCAGGCGTGCTTTCTCGGAATGGGTTGGTGGACCGGTCGGCCTTTTTCCCAAATCATAGGGACTTGATTCCAGACTTCCCGCATCAGTTGGCAGTAGTCGGAGGAGAAGACCGCCAGGTCCCAAACCAGGTTGCCACCTAGCTCGCCCGCGGCATAGAGCGTGGGGCCGGACCAAGCCAGATGGATGACCGCGCCGTGCAATCGATCGTAATCAAGTCGCTTGCCAGTGCCCAAGCTCCAGATACCCACCAGGCCATTGGCATAGCCAACCACCAGGGTATCCATGGCCCCGGTCACCATACTCACCACCGGGCTGGCGGGAATGGCTTCAAAGGAAAAATCTCGGTTGACGGCGCCGGTCTCCCGCGAAATCAGCTCGATGTTGCCGTCGGCGAAGCCGAGCACCAACCAGTGCCGGCTGCGGGTCAGGGCCGAGATGCCCAGGTCGGCCTGGTAGACCCGGCCGGCTACTCCCTGGGCAGAAAAGACTGTCACCTGGCGCTCGGCGGCCACCAGGATTTCCGGGCCGGCCAAGGCCAGGGCCGTGACTTGCCGAGGCGCCAAAGACTGTTTGCCGCCGTCGGCCGCCAGCAGATGTACCCGCGCATCGGCCAGGATCACACAGCTGCCGTCTGGGCGCACCCGCACATTCTCCAAGCCCGGGAAGGACAAACGAAAACGTTCTTTTTGCTGGCGCCGATCCCAGAGACTAACTTCGTCTTCATAAGAACCCAAACACAGGAAGCGGCCCTGGGGCTCTGTCGAACTAAGCCGCACTTCTTGCAAATCTTCTGAGCCCAGACCCGGCAGGGGCGAGCGCGACAAAGAACGGCCCGCCGGCGAGCCGTCCAGCTCCGCCCAGCCCCGATGCGAATACAATTGCATGGATTTTTCCGGCCGGCCCGGGACCGACAACATCACCGGTGCCCGCCAATAGGGCTTGGCACTCGCCACATTCCAGAGACGAACGGTGCCATCATCGGAGCTGGTGGCAAGCCGGGCTCCGTCGGGACTGAAACGGAGAAAGTTAGCCTCCCCGCGATGTCCGCTAAGGACCCGGGGCGCGCCAGATTGGCTGACATCGAAAAGATAGGACTTACCGGTCGAGCTGGGAACCCCCACCGTGCGGCCATCGGGGCTGACGTCCAGATAATAGGCCCGCCCTTCGACCCAGCCGAGCAAGCGAGAGTTGCCCCGGCGCCAATTCCACCAACGTACGGTTCCGTCCGAACTACTGGAAGCAAGCATCTTGCCGTCGGGGCTAAAAGCCACGCCCCAGACTTCGTCGGTATGTCCCTCCAGAGTACGGATGGCGCGACCGCTGGCCACCTCCCACACCCGGATGCTGCGGTCGGTACCGGCAGAGGCCAACACCCGCCCGTCCGGGCTGAAGCGCACATCGCGCACCGAGCCCGTATGTCCCAAAAGCACATGCCGACTGCGCCCTGATTCGATATCCCAAAGCCGAATGGTCTTATCGGAACTGGCCGAGGCCAGAGTCTTGCCATCGGGAGAAAACACCACCTGAAATACGACCCCATCGTGCCCGGCCAATGGTGCCAGCCGCTGCTGCTTATACCGATCCCAGATCCAGATATTTCGGTTGACGGTTCCGGCGGCCAGATAGCGACCATCCGGACTGAAATGCAAGCCCCAGCCGGCATAGGCCAGGCGATGAACGCGCGCATCTTGGCGACTGCTGGCCACCTCCCACAAGCGAACGGTTTGATCGTAGCTGCAACTAGCCAGGGTTTTGCCGTCTGGGCTAAAAGCAATACCGTTGACTGAATCTTGATGCCCGATCAGCCGTCTTTTTTCACTCTCGACGCCAAGATCCCAGACCCAAACTACCTTGGCGGCATCGGCGGTGGCCAGGTTGCGACTGTCCGGACTGAAAGCCAAGGCATGGACCGGACCGTCATGGGGGAAACTTCTAAGCGTTTTCCCTTCGGCCAAGCTATGCAAATGCACCAGACCGGTCCGATCGGCCAAGGCCAGCACTTTACTGTCGGGCGCAAAGGTCGCATCTTGAATGGGGGTAGAATCTGCCGGAACCAGACGGGGCGGGCCCGGGGCGTTCAAGGTCCAGATCCGGGCGGAAGCGCGACCACTGAGCGATAGCAGCAAAGACGAGTCCGGGCTAAAAGCTACTTTCCGCACCGCGTGCTGGTGTCCGATCATGGTTCGTAGCCAAGCCCCCGTCCGCGCCTGCCACAGACGAACCGTCCGGTCCTTGCTGCCCGTCGCCAGCCACTGGCCATTGGGGCTGAAATCCACACTGCGCACTTCTCCTTCGTGCCCGGAAAGGACCAGGGTCTTCTTGCCGGTGGCAACTTGCCACAACTCGGCGCTGGAGCCGGGACCGCTCACTGCCAAGAACTTTCCATCGGGGCTAAAAGCCAAATGGTAGCCACTGCCCTCGCTGACCGGAAAGCGGCGGCCCCGACCTTGGGGCAAATCCCAAAGCCATATCTCGCCGTTCCAGCCACAAGAGGCGAGCGTTTTTCCGTCCGGCGCAAAGGCTAGAAATCGGACTTGGTCACCGTGTCCGCGCAGGATCTTCTTGGTGGCCCGGGTGTGGGCATCAAAGATGTAGACCGCCCGATCCACCGTGCCCACCGCGATCTGTTGCCCATCTGGAGCATAGGCCAAGGCAAAGACCAGCGCGCCCATGTTCTTCTTCCATACCAGGGGCAGCTTACTCATTTTCCACCAGAGGGCGCGGCCAGGAGCCGAATCCACGGCTTCGAGCGAACCGCGCAGTTTGGCTCGGGCCTCGAGCATATCACCACTCATGCGCGCCGCCCGGGCGCCTTCCCATTGGCTCTCGGCCCGGCGCAAGCGCTCAAAGTGCCTGGCGGCCACCGCCAAATTGCGCTCCCGAGCCACCTGCAGATAGGCCGCCAGCCCGGCCACTATCAGCAGCACGGCGACCAGGCTCGACAGCAGCAGCGGCAGCTTGTGCTTGGCGGCAAAGCGCTTGACCAATTCCCAAGTGGCATACTCATAGGCACTAACCTGGCCCCCCGTCAGGAAGGCCTGTACGTCGGCGGCCAGATCCTTGGCCCGGGCATAACGCAAGTCTTTGTCGTAGTTGAGTGCCTTTTGGCAAATGGATGCCAACTCTCCGGACACCCCCACCTTGACCTGGGCGCCGGCCCACTGTCCCTGGGCCACGGCGTCGACCACGGTGTCGGCTTCGAATTCGGCGGAAGGCGTATGGGTCAGGGTCTCCCCGGTCAAGATGGTATAAAGCACCGCCCCCAGGCTCCAGATGTCAGAGCGCTCATCCACTTCATCGAGTTCGCCAGCCGCTTGCTCCGGGCTCATATAGGCCGGGGTACCCAGCATGGTCCCCGATCCGGTCAGCTCTGGATCCCCGGCCGGGGCATCGATCACACCGGCGCTCTCGGCCGGGGTAAAGAGCTCCGTGCCCCCCTTGATTTTGGCCAGTCCCCAGTCGAGCAGGATGGTTTCGCCGAATTCACCTAGCATCACATTGTGCGGTTTGATGTCGCGGTGAACCACGCCCCGATCGTGGGCATAGGCGACTGCCTGGCACAAATCGACAAAGTGGGGCAATAGCTGCAAGCGCTCTTTGCCGGCAAGGCAATCAGCCAGCGCGCGACCCAGGGTGCGACCGCGAACCAGCTTCATGGTGTAGTAAAGGGTGCCGTCGGCCCGCTTGCCCAACTCATGGACTGGTAGAATACTGGGATGCTCCAGGCGACCGGTGATTTGGGCCTCGCGAAGAAATCGGGCGGTGGCCAGGGAGGGATTGGACTCACCGGCACGCTTCTGATCGGGCAACAGCTCCTTGAGTGCTACCTCGCGATCGAGGTTCCGGTCGTAAACCAGCAAGACCCGGCCGATACCGCCACGGCCAAGATCGGAAGCGCCATCGACCGGCTGGTAGCGGCCGGGATGTTCTGGGACAATGGGCAGATCGTCTTTACTTTTGAAAATGGACGACAAGCCCCCCCTCCCCGACCGCATAAATATGAGCTCCGTCTGGTGAGACCCACACCCCGTAAAGATCATTGTGGGTGCCCGGCACCTCGCGGCTGACTTTGCCGTTCTGGACTCGGACCATCACGCCATTGTTGCCCACCGCATAGATAACCGTACCATCGCCTTCGGCGTCGGCATCGACCCAACCGTGGACCGCGCGTAAATCAGTGGCGAAGCCCGTATCCAGCGGTTCCCACTCCCCCTCTTCGGGAGGCGGAACCGCCCACAGGCCCCCATAACTGCCCACCACGGCACCCTTCCCCTCGGCGCTGGCCCATACATCCCACAATACCGGCTGGGCCCGATATTCGGGCGGGCATTCGCCCTCTTCCACATCGACTCCGCAAATACTAATTTCGCGCTCGCTCCAGCTGCCTTCGTGTTTGTGGAAATAGGCACCATTTTCACCCACGGCGTAAATCTCGTCCGCGACTTGCATGCTGACCCCTTGCATGCGCGCGGAAAAATCTCTGCCGTCGGTCAATTGCTTGCCGTTATACCACTGGGACTGGGTACGCTCTCCCACCACAAAGGCTGGGCTTTTATCGGTCGGGCCATCGATGGCCCGAAAGTCACCGCAGGTGGCAACATCGAGCCTCTTTAGATCCGGGGGC
>JAUVBB010000599.1 GCA_030591445.1 Deltaproteobacteria bacterium
CGGCTGCCCAGCCGGCCCCGATCAGCCCCCCTCGCTGATGAACAGTTCTCATGCCACCCAGGCCGAGTTCGTCGACAGCTCGCTTGCGGTCATGATGGCCGAACCCAGATTTCGGGCCGCCTTCTGGAGAAAAATAGGTTACTTTTTAGCTGATTGTTTCCCTTAGTTATGAGGCCTGATGACAATCTCGGCTGGTAATTATGGTAAAAACTAGTATTTTTCCGTTATAGAACATAGGGATGAAGTTGATAAAGGATGAAATCCAGAATGCTGACTTCCTCGAAAGGCTCAGAGCCAACGAGCGGGCAGCCCAAGCGCAATTTTGGGAGAATTGCTTCGATGCGGTTTATCGCTGTTGTGTGCGCTTCTTTGGCGAGGGCTTGGATGCCAACGAAATGGCGGTTGAGGTGCTGATGGAGTTTTTGAGCCGATATGTTCATCATCTGACCCGCCCCGAGGCGATGCTGGCCTATTTGCGTATGATGGCGATTCGCCGTTGTAGCCATGAAAAGAAACGCCGACGAATTCCCCAGGCCGCCGATATGGACGGGTTTGAGGCGGCCAACGAGGGAACTGACGATGAATCCCTGACCTTGCGGGCCATGCGACCCCAACTGGAAAAATGCCTGCAAATTCTTAGCCCCAAGGCACAGCGGGTTTTGATGCTTCGACATTTCGGCGATTTGACCAACGAGAAAATTGGCGGCCTGCTGGGAGGATCAAAACAGTACATCGGCCGCCTGTTGCGTCGTTCCCACGAGCGTTTGCGAGATTGCCTGGAAAGAGGAGGTTCGGCGCCATGACGATTGAGGTCGAATCAGTCGCGAGACTTTTGGACTTACGGCAGCAGAAAACCAAGAGCGAGGAATGCCCCGGTATGGCGCAGGTGGCCTCGGTGGCTGCCGGCGCGGCCGGGCCCGATGAGATACTGGCGGCGGCCCAGCACCTGGAAACTTGTGAAAGCTGCCGGCAAGTGGCCAAGAGTTTCAGCGATATGAGTGGCAGCAAAACAATCGTTCGGAGCCAAACCCAACAGCCCGCGCCCCTCTGGCGACGACCGGCCTGGGCCATGGCCATGCTGCTGCTTTTTTCGGGTACCCTGGCGCTGCTGTGGTCGAGCTGGTCCAATCGAGTGGAACAGCCGGACCAGGCTGATTTCATACTCAAGGGCGCGCCAGACAGTTTGGCGGTCGCGGTAGAAAGAGGCCAGCATCGCTTTGTAGCCCAGCCCGGCGACGGATTACAAATTGGAGATCAACTGGGATTCTTTTACACCAGCCAAGCGGGCGGTTTTTTAGCCGTGCTCGATCTCGAAAAATCGGGACATTCAACCGTTATCTATCCCATGAACCAGCCACATAGTCAGGCCATTGAAGCGGGAGCAGAGATTGCCTTGCCCGACAACATAAAGATAAAAGAAATCGAAGACTGCGAGTGGCTGGTGGCTGTCTTTTCCGACCAGACCTATTCCATCTCGGACTTGCGCGCGCATTTGCGAACCGCGGCCGAAAAGACCTCGACCGGCTGTAAGCTGCGCCTGTCCTTGCCAGAGGCGAGAAGCGTGTGGATCTTCCCGCTCAGATCGGAACCATGATGAGAGCGCTCAGACTATCTATCTGGTTCGTAATCTTGACTGTGCTGCTGGGGTCGCGCGCTCAAGCGGTGACCTTGCGTTACGCCCTGGTCATCGGCAACAATCAAGGCACCGATCAAGACGGCTCACAACCTTTCCCTACGCTGAAACACGCCGAGCGCGAGGCGCGCAAACTGCACCAGACGCTGAGCGATTTTTCCAATTTAGACGCCTCCTCCACGCGCAGCATTCTGCTCACCGGCACCACCCGGGCCAAGGTACAAGAAGCGATTGCAAGATTGGCCGCGCAGAAAGCAAAAGACTTGAAGGCCCTGGAATCGGCCAAAACCCTGTTCGCCATCTTTTTCACCGGCCACGGTCTCAGTGGCCGGTTGCTGCTCAAGGATGGAGCTCTGAGCGGCAAGGAACTCGGCGAACTGTTTACCAGCATGGATGCGGATTTGACCCTGGGATTTTTCGACGCCTGTTACAGCGGCAGTATCAAACCCCAAGTACTGATGCAAAAAGGCATCGAACTGAGCCCCGGAAATATCTTCCAGGCTCTTCCCGATCAAGTGTTGAACGCCGAGGGTACTGTCTGGTTTGCCTCCAGTGGCGATCGCCAGGTCAGCTACGAAGACCGTAAACTGGGCGGCGTGTTTACTCATTTCTTCACCGAGGCCATCGTCCAGGCCAAACGCGAAGGCCCGGGCATCACCCTGGAGAATATTTGGCACTACGCCCGCAACCGCACCGTTTCCTACACCGCCGACCGGGGCCGGCGGCAGGTTCCCCAGCAGCTCATCAACCTGAAGTCCACGGGCCCCATGTATTTCAGTTTTCCCCTGGACCGCTCGGCCCGGCTGGAATTCGCCTCATCGGTCGAAGGTGAATTCTTGCTCTCCTACGCTGACGGTCAGCTCATCGAGCGCATCCATAAAGCCAAAGGCACCCAAAAAACCTTGGCGGTATACCCGGGCCCGGCCCGACTAATGGTAATCCGGTCGGGACAGATTTACCTGCAAGAAAACCTCGATTTTCAGGCTGACCGTAAAATCAGCTTGA
>JAUVBB010000484.1 GCA_030591445.1 Deltaproteobacteria bacterium
GGGCGCGACAACTTGGGTGGTGCTGCTCAGTTGAAAGGAGCCGCTTCTGAGACCCGACCAGCTGTTCTGGTGTTCCGGGGGGAGGGCGTTGTTATTGGCCAGGGCCGGGTTCATGATCCGAATGGCAATCTGATCATTGAGGGCAGTCATGAACTGCAAGAAGGGGCCACCGGTCATGGACTCTTGGCTCATGCTTCCCTTGGCCGAATAACCCAATACCGGCACCACGCTGTCATCAGCTGGCACAATGACAAAGCCGCTGCCTTCGAAGAGTACCAGGTAAGCGGTTACGATGGTGCGTCCCTCATGCTGGTGTTGAAAAGGAACAATTCGATCTACTTCGAAGCTCTGTCGGTCGCCTTGATCTTTGGCTTCGAGCCACGCCTTGGCCACCCTCGCTGCGTCCAAGGGGCTGACAAAGTTGGCAAATTCTCGCTGATCTTCGGGAAGGGTCGTGTTTTGATCGGTCGAATTGGAGATTTGGCCGCTATTACAAGCGGCCAACATCGCCATCGACAAAGTAAGTACCGAAATTAATCGCATCATGATTTTATCCCCACTGCTTACAGAACTTAGAAAGCGTTTAATTGACAGGTATATAGGTAATGGTCAGTTGATAGTCAGAGCTGGGGTCATAGCCGTTGACCCCGACCCAGTAGGTGCCGGGGCCGTCCAGCAGACAGGTCTCGTCGCTGTCTCCTTCATAAGGTCGGCAATCGTAGCTAGTGGTGCTGGGCTGGCCGTCTTTTTTGACATAGAGGTCGGCATCGCCGGTGCCGGTCATGACCACTTTGAAATCGCCGGTAGCGTGAACTTGGTAGGCTCCATAGGACACCCACTGGTTTTTGACCACGGTACCCGACTCAGAGATAAGAACCAGGTCGGGAATCTCGACGCCGGTCCACCAGTTGATTGCGATGGTGTAGTCGGAGTCGGCGGCATAGCCATAGATCGATACGTAGAAAGTGCCGGGCCCTTCCAGGATGCAGGTTTCGAAAGATTCGGGTCCGTTGGAACGGCAGTCATAATTGTATTTGTCGGCTTGGCTTCCTTTTCTTACGTACAAGTCGACATCGCCGGTACCGCCTAAGTCGGTGCCGCCGATAACTGCTTTGAACTCACCCGCAGAAGCTTCGATGGCTTCGAAATGACGCCAAGAACCTTGCTGGAGATTGCCCCAATCGGTGATGGTATGTTGCACGGGTCCGCTGGCGGGAATGCAAGTTGAGTCGTCCCAGCCGGTGCAGTCGTCTAAGCAAGCAGCCTCACCATCGGACCATTTGTCGGGGCTCAAGTTCACGCAGTCGGTTGGTTTGCCATCGCAGGCTTCACCTTCGTCCAGGGTGGCATTGCCGCAAAGTGGAATGGCTACGCAATTGCTGTAATCGTAGGCGGTACAGAAATCCACGCAGCTGGCCACTCCGGATTCCCACTTCTTGGAATTCAGGTAGGTGCAATCGACGTCACCATCGCATATCTCACCTTCATCAATGACGCCGTTGCCACAGGGCTGATCCAGAACGCAATTTGAAACGTCCCAGCCCAGGCAGTTTTCCCTACAAGAAGCTACTCCGCTACGCCATGAGGAGGACAAGTCGGCGCACTCAACGGTGTATCCGAGTTCGCACTTTTCGGAAAATTCCACGATGCCGTCGCCGCATTGGTAAAAGTTACAGCTGAACTCGTCCCAGGCCGAGCAGTCTAGTTTGCAAGTTGCGGTGCCTGATTTCCATTGGTCCCGTAAGTCGGTGCAAACCGCGGTGTCGTCGATTTCGCAAGCCTCGTTGCCTTCGAGCACGCCGTTGCCGCAGACCGGGGCCACGCAATCGCTGATATCAAACCCGCTGCAGGTGTCGTTGCAAGAGGCAGTGCCGCTATCGAAGCCCGGGTCTAGTTCGACACAATCGACCATGCTGCTGTCGCAGGCTTCTAGGCCTTCCTGGGCGCCGTCACCGCAAACCGGATCGGGAATGGGGTTGATGTCTTCGGTGGTATAAGTGACCGTGAGCTGGTAGTCAGAGCTCCAGCCATAGCCATTGATTGAGACGTAATAGGAGCCGGCGCCATCCAGGTTGCAAGTCTCCTGGGTGGTGCCACCGGAGTAGGGCCGGCAATGATAGGCATATTCATCGGGAATTCGGCCTTCGCGAACGTAGAGGTCGGGGTCGCCGTTGGCCGGGGTCATGATCACGGTGATATTGCCACCGACGATCACTTCAAAAGGACCGTAGTGTTGCCACTCATCTCGGGCCACCACCGCCGCGGTTTCGAAAGTCTCGCTGCCGGTGCTCCCGGGAGTCCAGACGCAGCTATGGTCTACACAAGTGAAAAAGCCGTTTCCGCCTGGTTCCAGATGGGTGCAATCGGCCACTACGGTTTGGGGATCACACCAGTCTTGCGTTTTGCATATACCGAGAGTGTTCAACTTGTTTTTGCATAGCAAAGTGCCTACGCAGGGATAGCCGGCATAGCCGCCACATTCCTGATCCAAGGCTTTGGTGATGGGCGCGATTCCGATGATGGCTTCGTTGCCGTAGTTGTAGCCGGTGGTGCCCTCGCGCAACAGTGCGTTCAAGTAGAAGTATCCGTCCGAGGAGCCGCCCCAGCCCCAATTGACGTGGAAGTAACCGTTGCCGTCCAAACCATCCAGGATGAAGAAGTGACCATCGTTGCCGCCTTCTTTGGCGCCGACATAAAAGACCGGCCGCTGGGCGATGATCTCGTTTTCCATCAGCGTGTTCCAGTCGGCCTCGCTGTACTGCCATTTGCTCAGGTATTGGACGCTATCAGGGTCGTAGCGGAAGAAGTTATTAAAGGTGGATTCTATTTTGGCTTGAAAGGAACCGGTCCAACCGGCATTGAAATAGGACTGGATGCCCAAACCGACGTCGGCTAAAAAGTGCGCGGTCTCGTCTTTTTGGGCTTCGCTGACATCGGCGAGCCGAAGATTGTTGGGCATTTGGGCAAAGTCCCAGGCCGATTTCTGGAGAAGTTTGCTGTAAACCCGGTCTCGGTACTCATAAGAGACAAAGCCCTCTCCGTGGGCAGGATATTGGTGATAATTCATGATTTGGCCCGCCGCAATCGCGCCGCAGCCCACCAGGCTCTGTTGGTCTCCATCGATGGGGGTGTAACGATTGTATGGATCGCCTTGGTTCCAAGTGGTGCTAATCAAGGGAGCCACAACTTGGGTGCTGCCCGTCAGTTCAAAGGAACCGCTTCTGAGCGCCGACCATTTGTCTCCGGTATCGAGCTTGCGCTCCTTGGGGACAAAGATGCGAGTAGCAATCTGAACATTGAGCCCCGTCAAGAACTTCCGGAACGGGCCTTCGCTCAGGGAATCTTGGCTGACTATTCCTTTGCTCGAGTAACCCAAGACCGGCACCAGGCTATCATCGGCCGGCACCAGGACAAAGCCGCTGCCCTTGAAAATGACCAAATAGGCGGTGACCAGCGTGCGTCCCTCATGCTTATGCTGCAAGGGAACAATGCGATCAACTTCGAAACTCAGTCGATCACCACGATCCTTGGCTTCGAGCCAAGTTTTGGCCACCCGGGCTGCGTCCAAGGGGCTGACAAAGTTGTCAAATTCCCGCTGATCTTCGGGTAAATCTATATTTTCATTGGGGAGATTAGAAATTTGGCCATCATTGCATGCAGCCAGCATCGCCATCGACAAAGTGATTACCGAAATCCATCGCATCATAATTTTGTCCTTCCCCAGGTAGGTTTTTTATCCTGCCCCGACCCTTGCAAAATTTGTGCCGAGAAGTAACAATATGGCTATACTTGAATTTATTAGAGTTAACGAATAGCGAGTAACGAATCGAGGCGGGAAAGTGTATATTTTAAGCAACTTGTGAAGCCTGTAGGATACACACGCACAGGAGCATAACTGGTTGATTTTTCAGTCTATGATCTGTAATATGACAAAAGTGATAGACTAACTCATTGTTTTTGGGAGGTTAATTTGGCAAAGTTTTTTGGGATCGTGTTGTTGTTTGGTTTGGTCAATTTGTCTGGTTGCCCCCATGTGGAAAGTTCAGGCTGTTCTTCCGACAGTGACTGCTTGGATACCCAGCTTTGCCTGGATAACTATTGTCAGTGCCAAGAGGCTTATGCTGGCGAGAATTGCGCGCAGTGTGCCGAAGGCTTCGTGCGGGACGGGGAGGAGTGTCTGCGCGATAAATTGTGTGGCCAATTCTCTTGTACCGAGCGCGGTATCTGCGATGACAGTAGCGGCGCCATCGAGTGTACTTGCTTTGTCGGCTATGCCGGTAAAACTTGTGCGGATTGCGCCGATGGTTTTCACGCCCAGGATTTGCAATGCCTAGCCAATCCGGTGTGTATGGACAACAGCTGTTCATTCCACGGCGACTGTGATGCCCAGACCGGAGTGATCGTTTGTACCTGCCATCCGGGCTATACCGGAGAGCTTTGCCAAAGTTGTGATGATGGTTATCAAGACAAAAATGGGGACAGCACTTGTGAAAAAGACTGCGCCTCGTCAAGTCTCGATTGTAGTCCGCACGGTTATTGCTCTGACGACAGCGGCGCGGCGCTTTGTCTGTGCGACGAAGGCTACAGCGGCAGTCTCTGTGCTGAATGCGCCGCCGGTTATCATAAAGACGGTCAGGTTTGCGTAGTGGATACCACTTGCACCCAAAGCTCCTGTGCCTTCCGGGGCAGCTGTGATGACAGTGGCGGTCTGGTGGTGTGTTCTTGCGACGAGGGCTACGCCGGTGCCTACTGCGACGAATGCGCTGCCGGCTTCCATGAAAACGCCGCCCAAGACGCTTGCACCAATGACCCCTGCGATCCCGACCCTTGTGGCGCGGAACACCAGTTTTGCGCGGGTGACGGAACTTGCGCTTGCGAAGCCGGCTACCAAGACTACGACCAGAACCTGAGTTGTTTGGCCGATTGTCAAACCGAGCCATTGAACTGCTCCGGAAATGGACATTGCGTTGACACCAGCGGCCAAGCCATCTGTGAATGTGACCCAGGTTACAGTGGTGA
>JAUVBB010000012.1 GCA_030591445.1 Deltaproteobacteria bacterium
ATCAACAAGGTAGCCACCGCCGAGCCGGAATGGATCGCGACCGTGGAAGAGAATATTCGCCAGACCAATCCCAAGGCGACCGTGGTCCAATGCACCTCCCCTATCACCGTCGAGAAGCCGGAAGAAGTCAAAGGCAAGCGGGTGTTGGTGGTCGAAGACGGCCCTACCCTTACCCACGGGGAAATGCCCTACGGCGCCGGCATGATCGCCGCCAAGCAGTTCGAAGCGGGCGAAGTGGTTGACCCCGCCCCGGTGGCCACCGGCACCATCAAGGCTACCTTGGAGAAATTCTCGCATATCAAGAACCTGCTGCCGGCCATGGGCTATCACCCACAGCAGCTCAAAGACATGGCAGACTCGATCAACGCCGTCGATTGCGACTTGGTTCTGCTGGGCACGCCTATCGACTTGCGGCTGGTGGTCAAAATCGAAAAGCCGTCCATGCGCGTTTTCTACGACTTGGCTGATCACGGCGAGCCCACCCTGGCCGGTTTGATCAAGCAAAAGCTGTCCTAAGAAAGAGAACAAACATGACCGTGTCGCTCAAAGGCAGAAATTTGGTCTCGCTGCATGATTTTTCCAGCGAGGAGATTGTCCAGATACTCGACGGCGCCGCTGACTTGAAGCGCCGGTATTACCAGGGTGATTCATTTCAACCTTTGCGCGGCAAGACCCTGGCCATGATTTTCCAGAAACCCTCGTTGCGCACGCGCATGTCTTTCGAAGCGGGAATGCATCGTTATGGAGGCCATGCCATCTATCTGGGCCCCAAGGACATCTCACTGGGCAAGCGCGAGACCACGGCCGATATCGCCCGCAATCTCGACCGCTTCGCCGACGCCATCATGGCCCGGGTCTTCGATCACATAGATGTGGAGATCCTGGCCGAGTATTCTTCGGTTCCGGTGGTAAACGGCCTGTCCGACCTCCTGCATCCTTGCCAAATTCTGGCCGATCTGCTCACGGTGCGGGAGAAGAAGGGCACGCTGCAAGGGCTCAAACTCGCCTTTTTGGGCGATGGCAACAATGTAGCCCACAGCCTGATGTACGGCTGCGCCAAGGTGGGCATGAGCGTGGCCCTGGCAGTTCCCGAGGGCTACGATCCTAACCCGGAAGTCCTGAGCCAAGCCCAAGCTGATGCCGAAAAAACCGGCGCCGAGATCTCGGTAACTCACGACCTGAAAGAAGCCCTCAACGATGCCAGCGTGGTATACACTGATGTCTGGGCCAGCATGGGACAAGAAGATGAGAAGGCCAAGCGCGCCAAAGACATGATGCCCTACCAACTCAATTCGGCCGCCATGGCCATCGCCCGTCAGGATGCCATCGTTCTGCATTGCCTGCCCGCCCATCGCGGAGAAGAAATCACCAACGCGGTCATTGACGGACCCCAGTCCTTTGTCTTCGACCAGGCCGAAAATCGCCTGCATGCGCAGATGGGCCTGCTGGTGCAAGTACTCTAGCGACGCTTCGACCCTGGCGTGACCCTGCTCTCGATTCCTCGTATCAACCTTCGAATATTGCCGCGGTGAGAAAAGACAATAACCGCCAGCACAACTATGCCCAAAACCACCGGCGGGGCCAGGCCACCGTGCAAAAATAGAAGCAAGGGGAAGAGAAAAGCCGCGGTCAAGGTGCCCAATGAGGATATGCGCAACCTAAGAACCAGGCCGAGCCAAACCAAGGCGCAGATCAAAGCCGTGAGTGGATCGACGGCCAGATACAAACCCATGGCGGTGGCAAAACCCTTCCCGCCACGAAAGCCATGAAACACGGGATACAAATTACCCAAAAGCAGCAATAGAGCAGCCGTCAGAACCAACCAGGGACTCCCTAGCCACAACCCGGCCAGCAAACCAACCCCCAGGCCACGAGCCACATCCAGAACCACCACCCCCACGGCCCATTTCGCCCCCAGCAACCGATAGACATTGGCGGCACCCGGATTTTTGCTGCCATAGCGACGCAGATCTCCCTTGCCGGCCAACCAGGCGGCCAGCAGCGAAAAATTGATGCTACCTAGGAGATAGACGGCTAGATAAAACCAGGGCAAAACCTACTCATCCTTAGCAACTTTCTTGGCAGCAGCAGCGCGTTTACGCTCTTGGTCGGTGACCGGGGCGCGGTAGTCTATTCGTGTGGGCTTGCCGTACTGAGCCATCTGCTTAGCAATCTCTTCGGCCTTGCCCACCACCACCAGGGCCATGCGCTTGGTGTTCAGGTGCTTTTTCAGGGCCCGGTTTACCTGATCGAGGGTCGGTGCCATAACCACTTTTTTGAAGTTCTTCAGCCAGGTCAGACCCAGACCATAAAACTCGGCCATCAAGACCTGGTCACCTAGGCTACCAGGCGACTGTAGGGCCAAGGTAAAGGTACCGGCATAATAGTTCTTGGCTTGGTTCAGCTCTTTTTCAGTAATGCCTTCCTGAACCGTTTTGTCGATTTCGTCTTGGATCATGCGCACAGTATTGGCGGTCTCACTGTTGCGGGTAAAGGAAAATACCGAGAACTTGCCCTTGGTCTTGCCGGTGGAGAAGCCCGAACGAACGGAATAGGTCTTGCCGCTACGCGAGCGCACCTTTTGCATAAGCCGAGAAGAGAAACCCCCACCGCCCAGGACAAAGTTGCCCAGCAACATAGGAATGCGATCGGCATGGCTTTTGGCCAAACCCAGCTGACCAAGGCAGATGGTCGACTGGGTCAAGTCGGGCTTATCGATCAGCCTCACCGGCCGGCCGGCAAAAGGTTTCGGGTCGGGGGGCCAGCGGGTACGGGCTTTTCCCGGCGTCCAGGCGCCCATCACCTTTTCCAGCATGGGCATGATCTGCACGGGATCAACATCGCCGGTGATGACCAAAATGCTTCCCTGGGGGATAAAGACCCGGGCATAGTGTCTTTTGATATCGTCAAGGCTTACCGCTTGCACGGTCGCCAAGCTGGCCGGTCGGCCCTTGGCGTGCCCGTAGCCGTAAATCAGGTAATTCAAATGCTCCCGGCCAATGCTTTCCGGATCGTTCTTGGCATGGCGCAATCCGCCTTCGAGTTGGGGACGCAGCTTGGCCAGTTCTTCGGAGGCAAAGCGCGGTCGCAGGCTAACATCGGCCGTCAGGGCGAGCCCCTGCTGGAAATCCTTGCTGAGGAAACTGCCGAATATCTCGAAATACTTACCGGTAGAACTGGCATGCAGAGCGCCGCCCAGCCCATCGATAATTTCGGCCAACTGCTCGGCGTTTCGTGCCCCGGCCCCTCGGTTCATCATGGCGCCCAGCATCCCACCCAAACCGGCCTTGCCGGCTGGATCAAGCAAGTCTCCGCCGGGGACGATCAAATCGAAATACACCACCGGGTGTTCATGGCGCTCGACCACGAGCACATCCAAGCCATTGGTGAGCGTGCGCCGAGCGATGGGCGGCAATTCCACCGCTTCCGCGGCCACCATGGGCGGATCCAAGAATCGCGGGGCCGTGGGCCAGGTTTTGGGTTCCCGCGCGGCCTTGGCCACAGTGGTAGCTGCCGCTTTCTGTACTTGCTCCCCGGCCTTGGGCGGAGTGAGCAAAACCATGGTGAGACGTTCAGGAATAAGGTAGGTAGAAGCCACCCGTTTGACGTCAGCGGCGCTGATATTGTCATAGGCATGGTAGCTCTCGACAAAATGCCGGTAGTCTTTCTCTACCGTCTCGGAAAAGCCGATACGGAAACCCAAATATTGAATGGAAGTAAGTTGAAACAGATAGCTCGAACTGAGTTGGTTCTTGGCCTTTTGCAACTCGGCTTCGCTGGGGCCTTCTTGCCCCAGTCGTTGCACCTCGGCCAGCAAGGCCTTTTCGACTTGCTCTGGCGAAGTACTGGGCAAGAAACCCGCGACCAACATGAACAAGCCAGGATCCAGCATGGGGGAGCGACGGGCAACAGCATAGATGGCCAGTTTCTGATCGCGCACCAGGGCCCGGTTGAGCCGAGAGCTACGCCCCTCGCCCAGGATGGATTCGACCACGTCCAAGGCGGCCATATCCGCATGAGCGGCCTCGGGCACCTTGAATCCGCCAATGATGGTAGGCAACTCGGTCTGCATCTTCAACTGCTCAAAACGGCGGGCATCCTGCTCCGGCTCTCTTGCCATCACGGGAACCGCTCGCTTGCGGGCGGCAAAGGAACCAAAATGTTGGTGGGCAAGTTTCATGACCTCGGCAAATCGGGTGTCGCCCACCACCACTAGCACGGCATTGTTAGGAATATAGTGAGCCCGATAAAAGGCCTGCATGTCGGCCAGGGTAATGAGATCGAGATCGACCAGATTGCCGCCGGCGGTCCAGTTGTAAGGATGGACCGTAAATGCCACCGACTGCAGTTTGTCGCGCAGTGCCCCCATGGGATCATTTTGCAGGCGCATGCGGATTTCTTCTTTTACCACTTCCCGTTCTTTGAAAAAGTTCGTCTCATCCAAACGCAGCCTGCCCATGCGCTCGGCTTCGAGCTCCATGACCAGCGACATGTGCTCGACCGGTACGGTATTAAAATAGGCGGTGATGTCTTCGGTGGTAAAAGCATTCATGGTGCCGCCCAAGGAAGCAATCACCTGGGCATGACCCTGCGGGGCCACGTTTTGCGAGCCCTTGAACATCATATGTTCCATCAAATGCGCCAAGCCGCGAATGCCCCGATGCTCGTTGCGGCTGCCCACCCGATACCAGACCTGAACCGTCACTACCGGCGCGGAATGATCCTCCATCAGCAGCACCTTCAGACCATTGGTCAGCTTGCCTTCCTCGATCACCACCTTTGGCCCAGCCTGAGTCGCAAGCACTTCCACACCGGCCTTGAATATTTTGCGCGGAGACTTGTCGTTGCAAGCAATAAATCCCACCGCCACCACCGACAAAAGCACAAACACCAATGTCCATTTTTGATTGCGCATTCACACCTCCTAGGGCCCAAACCGTACCATTCCCAACCCTGGCATGCAACGCGAACAAACAAGTCTTGCACTGCCAGCGCGCCCGACGATACATTCGGCCCAAGGAGGAAAACCATGAGATCAAATAGAACTTATTTGCTGCTAGCGATGGCGCTAACCCTGAGCATCGGGGCATGTACCAAAAAGAGTGACGATACCGAAAAATCGAAAACCATGGGTCCGGCTATGGTCTCGCCTTTGCCGGTATCGCAGGATCTGCCTGCCGAAGTCATGGGCTTGCTGGTGATCAAAACCCCGGCGGCAACCTTCGCCCAAATGGAAAAATTATCGGGCCTGGTTGGGCCGGTTCCGCCCGGCGCACTCAACGGCTTGGTGTTTCAGGGTCTGTTACAACTAGGCTTCAAGGACACCAGCGTAGTCGACTTACAAGAACCAGCCGGCCTGCTACTGGCAAATCCCAAGAACTTCCCCATGCCGGTGCTCTTGGCCCTCAGTGTCAGCAGCAAAGAGAAACTGTTGGCCGCCATGCAACCGGCCTGGCAGCTCAAGGACCCGACCGACGGAGTGCATCAGCTAAGTCAGCCAACTCGCAATCTGTCCGTGTATCTGAAATTCTCCGGCAAGAC
The DNA here is from genome assembly GCA_030591445.1 of Deltaproteobacteria bacterium. Taxonomy (GTDB): domain Bacteria; phylum Myxococcota; class B64-G9; order B64-G9; family B64-G9; genus JAUVBB01. Next base: position 5,542 of record JAUVBB010000012.1, read on the forward strand.
CGTCTTTGCCGCCATGGACGCCAAACTGCTGGAGATCGGCATGCCGGTACTGGCAAAAAGCCTATCTGCCGGCAACGCCAACCTGCAGGCCAGTCTGCGCGTGGACCACCTGCGCAGAGTCTACCAGGCCGAGCTGACCGCCATGCCCCAAATGCTGAAACAACAAGCCAAACGCGGAATGAACCAGGGAGTCATTAAACCGGGGCAGAAAAAAATAATCGACTGGGTTCTCGATTTGTCCATCGACAAGATGTTCGCCTTCGTTGAGCAGACCCAAGAAGTCAATATCAGCGCTAATATCAATGCCGATGTGGCGCAATTCCAAATGGGCCTACGCCCCGAGCAAGACTCATTCTTCGCCAAGTTCTTGGCCGCCCAAAAACACCAGCCGCTGAAATTGGCAGCCTTGATGCCCAGCGATCACTTCCTGGTCATGGGAGTCAATGTTCAGTGGGACTTGGTCAAGCAAGACTTTCTCGATCTCACCGACGAGATGATGAAAATCCTACTGGACGACAGTAACGAAAGCGAAATGAAGGCAACCATCAAGGAATTCATTCCCCTGCTCAAGGAGTTTTACGCGATCTTGGGAGACGAAATTGCCGTCGCCGAAAACATCAGCGATCAGGGTATAGAGTTGATTGAGGCCTTTGCCATCACCGACGAAAAGCGAGCGCGGGAAATTTTCACCAAGATGTTCGAAAAAAGCCTGGCCCTACTTGAAAAGGTCGGCGACGTCATTGGCATGAAATTCGGTCCGGGAGGTATGAAGGAGATCGGTCAACATCGCGGCATTTCGATATTGTCTTTCAGTTTCTCACCTGAAATGCCGAGCCTCGACCCCGCCCAAGCGAAAATGTTCAAATTTATGTACGGGGAACAGATGAAAATGTATCTGGCCTTCTTTGACAAGCAAGCCGTGCTTACCATGGGCAAAAACGGCGAGCAGCTTATCAAAGATGCCATTGACCGGGCCCGGGGAAAAGGACAGCCCTTCACCGTCGGCCAAGCCTATGCTGGCGCCGCCGGCCCGTTGGCAAAAGATACCGGCGGATTTCTCTTCATGTCTATCTCCCAGATGATGCAGTTGGGCATAACGATGGGTGCGGCCGTCACGGGCAAGGATAACAGTCCAACCCTTCCCAAGAGCGAAAGCGGGCTGTTTTGGGGTTTCCGATCCACGCCGGAACAAGTCGTTACCACCCTGCGCATGCCGGCCGCACATTTGCGAGAGATTGGCCAGGGCGTCAAAGCGATAACCGCGCTTAATCAGTGATTGCCTGAATCTCCGAGTAGACCTTCTCGACCGCCACTGTCTGTCGAAAGCGGTCGGTAAAACGAAAGTTCAAAGCCTGCAACTGGCGCATGATTTCCGCCGGGGTCGGCGTGCCCTCATTGCGGCTCTTTTTTACCACCTTGCGAATGATGGGGGCCGCGGGTCGCGGGTGCAAAACGAAAGCGCCGGCGGAAAATACCAATTTGTTCGCCAGGGGCAATAGGCGCGCCTCGAGGATGTCGCCATTGTCGAGTCCGGCCAGGGATCGGCGCTCGGTCACCTGGAGAGTCTCGGTGGAAAAGAGGTCTTTGAGCACCAGGGCCTTGCCATCGATGCGAACGACTTCGAAGAGGCTATGGACATTGGCCGCCATGGCCGCCAAGGCGGTTTTTTCTTCTTTGCTCAGGGAAGCAGTTTCTGCAAAAATTTGTAAAGGCGTGCCCTGGCCGCTGTCCATGCAGCGGTCGAAAACGTACCAGTTCAAGAAACAGGCAGTCAGCCGCTCATAGGCAGCATCATCCTCCCTCAAATCCTTCAACAGGGAGAAAAATTCGTCGCGGGCCTTCTTCACCTCGTCTTGAAACTCTTTCTGGGCCAAATCTTCCAGAATGCGGCGCTTCAACTCCTGTTCCACAAGCTACCTCCTTGTCCCAGACCCCGAGCCTATCACAATCTTACCGCCAACAATCGTCCATTTCACCTTTCCCGGCATTTCCCAACCTGAAAACGAGGTATTGCGGGAACGGGATTTCATTTTGGCCGGTACCACGCGCCAATTTTTCTTTGGGTCAACCACAGTCAAGTCGGCTGGTGCCCCCGGACGCAAAACGCCGGCCGGCAATTGTAATAAGCGGGCCGGCCCAACCGTAAGCAAAGAAATCGCTTGGTTCAAGGTCAGCACCCCCTCGTTAACCAGGCGCAGGGTCAAGCTCAAGGCCGTCTCCATGCCAGTCACCCCGAAAGGGGCTTTTACAAAACCTAAAGCCTTGGCCGCGCGCGTATGCGGCGCATGATCGGTGGCGATAGCATCGATGCTGCCGTCGGTCAGGCCCCGTCGCAGCGCTTCTAGGTCACGGCGGCTTCTGAGCGGTGGGTTCATTTTCAAGTTGCTGTCGGGACCAGCGCCCTGGGCACGAATTTCGATATCCTGGGCGGTCAGGAACAGATGGTGGGGAGTGACTTCGCAACTTACCGGCAGCCCTTCTGCTTTAGCCCGCCGGATGGCGGCCAAGGCCCCCACGGTACTGACGTGCTGGATATGCAGGCGCCCGCCCGCCCGGCGCAAAGCCCCAATGGCGCGCTGGGTGGCCAAACGTTCGGCCGCGGCCGGAATACCGGCCAGCCCTAAACGCCGCGCAACGACGCCGGCGGTCATGACCCCACCCGCACTCTGTTCGTGATCTTCACAGTGGACCAAAACCGTGAGATCTAGATCCTGGGCCGCCCGCAGCGCACTACGCAATAAGCGCGGATCGCGGGTACCCACGCCGTCGTCACTCAGGGCGCCGGCGCCGGCTTTAGCCAAATCTGCCAACGGTGATAAAGACTGGCCACGAAGACCCACCGAAAGTGCAGCCGAAGCGATAACCCGCACCAACGCGAGACTGCGAATATCTGCGTTCAGTTTTTGCAGCAAGCGCGGATGGTCGAGAACCGGCTTGGTGTTTGGCTGGCAAACGATGGTGGTAAAACCGCCGGCAGCCGCGGCCCGCGTGCCACTTACCAGGTCTTCGGCCGCGGTCATGCCCGGCTGACGCAAATGCACGTGCAGGTCAACCAAACCAGGCATGACCAAGCAATTTTCCGCATCCAGGATGACATCGCTTGCTTGTCGGTCGTTCTGCGCGTCTTTGCTCAGCGGCAGAGCCGAGATTTTACCGTCTTCCACCACCACATCCCGCCGGCCACGGAGGCGATGGGCGGGATTGACCACTTTTCCGCCTTGTATGATGAGCCTAGACACGCAAGAAGCCTTATTGGATCTTGGTGAACATTCGATCCCACTGCACCAGCTTTTCCCGGTAAGACCACCAAATGAAGATGGCGCGGCCCTTGATCAGTTCCTTGGGTACCGTGCCCCATACGCGGCTGTCTTGGCTGTTGTCCCGGTTGTCACCCATGACAAATACTTGATCTTCTGGAATCACCAAAGGCCCATAATTGGCCTGGGAGCACAAACCCGTCTCATGAACGCAAGTAGATGCTGTCGGCACGCAATGTTTGGTTACCAGATCACATTCAGGCAAAGTAGGACCCGTGCAATCACTGAAAGAACTGCAAGCAAGTCGCAGGAGATTGTGCTCATATCCGTCAAGGGTCTCTTTGAACATTCGGGTTTTTTCGATGCTCTTGAAACTGCCGTCCGGTTTCAAGGCATTGTACTTGAATGGCACGCCCGCATCCATGGGACAGGGCTTGCCGTTGACACTGAGCATACCGTTTTTCACCGTCACCGTGTCTCCGGCCACTGCCACCACGCGTTTGATGAAATCTTCCTCTTCATTTAGCGGGGTAATGAAGACGATGACGTCTCCGGGACTAGGCATATCCCAATTCCATGAAACAGCGGGTATTTTGGTACCGAAAATCTTTTGGGGCAAGAACGGCACCCGAAGCCCGTAGGAGAGCTTGTTGACAAATATGTGATCGCCAACCCGGAGAGTGGGAATCATGGAACCAGAAGGAATCTGAAAGGCCTCTATGACAAAGGCACGCAGAGCCAAGGCGATGAGCACAGCCACGCCGATGGATTCGATATATTCCCGGGTCGGGCCTTTCTTCAGGCGGCTAAGATGATCTTCAACAAACATCTCACAACGCTTTCTTTCATCCCACAAAGCCCTGTGATCTTCGCCCGGCTGCACTAAAACTTCGCCCAGTTTTTCAATTCTCTCCTCAAGCCGGCGGCGTACCGGTACCTCCAGCATATTTCCCTTTCGCCGTAACAATTTTCTAAGCCAGCTGAGCATGGCTTTGGCCAAACGCAGCTCTTGACGAAAAAGACCCTTGTCACTACGGTGATGGTTGTCGATGTAGGTTCCCAGAAAGTGCCCAATCGAAGCACCGGCGCCCAGAAACAAAGTCAACAAACCCAAAAAGGACCAGTAATTAAGGGCAAAACCACGCAATACAAAATAAGCCGACACCAAGCCGGCCAGCAGAAAAATCCACCACAAGCGTTGGCTCCAACATTTGAGAACGATTTTCTTTTCCTGTGCCTGCATAAGAATGTCCGATCAAGAAGAACGAAGTTGTCGATAGTAGCGTACAGTCTGGCGCAAGCCCCTATCGAGATCAAGCATGGGGCGCCAAGCCAAATCCTTGGCCGCCCTTCCCGGGTCTATGGAACTGCGCAATTGCTCCCCAGGTTTGGGCGGCCCGTGTTTGAGCTCTTGGGCATAACCCATGTGCTTGGCCAATAAACTGGCCAGCGTGTTGATGTCGGTCTCTTTTCCGGTACCGATGTTGATAGCGCCCGTTCCCGTTCCCCGCAATGCCGACAAAACCGCCCGGCAGACATCCTCGACATGTACAAAGTCACGGCTTTGAAGACCGTCGCCGTTGATACAGGGAGCTTGCCCACTAAGCATCTGGTCAATAAAGATGGCCACCACCCCAGCCTCACCGTGGGAATCTTGCCTCGGTCCGTAGACATTGGCAAAGCGAAGGGAGATGGTGGATAAAACTCCCATTCTCTGAAAAAGGTCCAGATAACTTTCGGCACAAAATTTCGATACCCCGTAGGCGCTGGTCGGTCGGCAAGGATGACTTTCCGGAGCCGGGAAGAGCTCTTGTTCGCCGTAAATGGCCCCGCCGCTGGAGGCAAAAAGCACTCGACCTACCTGGGCTTGACTCGACGCTTGCAACAGGCGAACCATGCCCATCACGTTGATGTCCGCGTCGAGGTAAGGATCGGCCACGGATTTGCGAACATCCATCTGGGCCGCGAAATGAGCGATTGCGTCAGGGCGGTATTCGACGAGCTGTCGAGCAAATTGCGAGGAGCGCACGTCTAATTGACTGAATGTCGCCCCTGGTGACAGATTTTGCTTACGCCCGTTAGACAAATCATCAACTACCCATACCTCATCGCCATCTCTCAGCAGCGCGTCAACTACATGCGAACCGATAAATCCCGCGCCTCCCGTAACCAACACCTTCATGACGGGATCCTTATGCCCCGACAAGAGAAACACTAGGCATTGCCAACCGACCTCAACTCTTGTCTACAAAAGAAATCTGTCCGGGTAGAATATCTTTGTGTCTCTCAAGTACCAGATCGATGCCTTCCCTGATGTACTCGGCAACGGGAACCTTGGTCTTCTTATGAAGCATTTTCAGGTTCTCGCTCTGCTCCTGGGTAATATAGACAGTTGTTGAAATTTTCTTTCTAGCCATTTCTCCTCCACACTCCATAGGCCACCGACCAAGACTTGCTCGGACGGGCCCCAAGATCGTGGCAACACCATATATGCCACTATATGTATTGTCAAGTGAATGAGACAGCGTAAAGAATTGGTTTTTTCTTGACTCACAACCCGCTCCGCGCCCTATAATATCGCAAATTATTTTCAATTAATTGTGGCTGAACGCATTCAAACGAGGGAGAACGAAACGTGAAAGTGCAAGGTTCTCGTAGCGGTATGGCATGGGTCGTGTTACTTGCTTCTTCAATGCTCAGCGCTTGCGCATCAACTCCGGACAAAACGAACGGGATGACTGATGCAGCCAGCACGACATCGAACTCCGCTCAGGCATCTGCCGCGGCACCAAGTAACGCTTCCGGTCCGGGTGAAGAAATCAAGAAGTATGATCTGAATCACGACAACAAACCTGACGTTTGGGCTTACTTTGGGCAAATGACCGACCCGGAAGATGAAGCACAAACAAAAGAATCCCTGATGCGCAAGGAGTGGGATTTCAACTTTGATGGCAAAGTCGATATCCGGCGCTATTTCAATTTCAAAGCCGAGACAGTTAAAGACGAGCTCGACCTTGATTTCGATGGTCGCTTTGACGTAACCACTTACTATCAAAGCGGTATCAAGCAAAAACAAGAATATGATTTCAATTTTGACTCAAAACCAGACTACTGGAAATTCTACGAGAACAATGCCATCGCCCGAACCGAACGAGACCGCGATTTCAATGGCCGGGTCGACCATTGGGAATACTACCGAGAAGGCGCTCTAGAAAGAATCGGCCTGGATGAAGACGGAGATGGTCAGATCGACAAGTGGGTTCAGCACAAAACCGAAGAATAACGCCTTAGTCTCCTCTACTTACCTACATATCCTCGATCACCAACAAGGCATCGAGCGCATGCTCGACCATGAGTCGTCGTTTGAATTCCTCGGCCCGGGATCGCGTCTTGAATCTTCCCAGCCGAACCCGAAAATAGCGTCCTTTGCCGGCAACATCTCCCTCAACCAAGCGCACGGCTGAAAAACCTTGCCCCCGGAGTTTCTGCTGTAACTCCTTCGCCTGGCTGGCATCTCTATAGGAGGCGATCTGTAAGCTGAACTTACCATCGCCATGATCGGGCAGCACCATGCCTTTGGGTGCTGGAACCGGAGGCGCAGCCTTTTTCTCCACGGAGACGGGCTTGGCGATCTTTTTTTTCTCTGCTTTGGCTTGACGGTTCTCCTCCAGGGTTTCATGAAAACCCAATCCGCCATCTGCCTTCTTCCGATCCTGGTCACGCCGATCAATGCTGCCAAGCAGATCTTCACCCGCCCCCGCCTTCTGATCGAGTGCCAAACCTTGGCCCACCATCACCCCGGCGGCAAACAGCAAACCGCCCAAAATGATAGCTGATAGCCCGATGAAAACCTTCGAGCCCTTCTCTTCTCTATGGGGAGCAATACTGCTGTTCATGGGGATCTATCATCCTTCCGCGGGGGAATCCTCTGTCTGGGATTCCATACGATCGGGTGCCGAAACCCCCAGGATACCCAGCGCCACCCGCAATACCTCGCGCAGGGCCTGGACCAGGAGCAATCGAGGCGCGATCTCGTCTGGTTCTCCACCTAGAATGGGCTGAGTCTTACCATAGGCGGTGTAGTAATGATGAAAGGTCGACACCAAATCCTGGAGATAATATACAATCTGCTGAGGAGCGCGGGCCTCGGCCGCCCGGGGGACGACTTCTTTGAATTCCTGCATCTTCTTTATTAGGCGAATTTGCTCCGGCAGATTCAGTGTTGATAAATCAATCTGACCAAGTGACTCGGGCCCCGGAACGTTCAAGCCACGTTCTTGGGCGCGGGCTAGAATGCTACTGAGGCGCGCATGCCCGTACTGCACATAGAAGACCGGGTTGTCCATGGAACGCTTCTTGGCCAATTCCAGGTCGAAGTCCATCTGGCTGTCGGTTCCCCGTAATAAGAAGAAGAAACGGGCGGCGTCGGAACCGACTTCTTCAACCACTTCCCGCAAAGTGACAATCTCGCCCTTTCGCTTGGACATCACCACCGGTTTGCCGTCGCGCAGCAGGCTCACCATTTGGACCAGCACTATCTCCAGCGCGCCTTCTGGTTGTCCCAGCGCCCGCAGGGCCGCATTCATACGTGGTACGTAACCGTGATGATCGGCCCCCCAGACATTGATCAGACGAACATAGCCGCGCCGGATTTTATCCAGGTGATAGGCCACATCGGTGGCGAAATAAGTATGATAACCAGTGCTCTTGACCAACACCCGCGGCTTTTCGTCGCCAAAGCGATCGGAGAGAAACCACTTGGCGCCGTCCCTGTTCTCGCAAAGACCTTGGGCATCAAGCGCGGCGAAGGCCTCTTCCAAGCGCCCCGAACCGATCACTTCCCTTTCCGAGGCAAAGCGATCGATGGGAACACCGAAAAGCGCAAGATCGGCCCGAATGTCCTCTAACATCTTGCCGATGGCGAAATCCTGGATTTTCTGCAATTTCTCATCGTCAGGCGGTTCGGGCAAAAAATCCTGCCAGTCTTGCGGTACGGCCTCCGCCAGCGTTTTTACGTATTCTCCCTGGTAGCCATCCTCGGGAAATTCTGCCTCGACTCCTGCTTTTTCGGCCAAGCGATACACCACCGAGCGAGCCAAGGCCAGTACCTGGGCGCCGGCATCGTTTACGTAGAACTCCCGCGACACCTCGTGGCCGGCAAATGCCAACAGATTGGCCAAGACGTCTCCTACCACCGCCCCCCGACCATGGCCGAAGTGCAAAGGACCGGTAGGATTGGCCGACACAAACTCGACCATGATTTTTTCCGGCTTTGCCGGTGAAAAACGACCGTAGTTCTCCCCCTGGCGCAGCACCTCCTCGATCACCTGCCCCCAAGCGTCCGGGCTCACGAACAAGTTGATGAAACCGGGCCCGGCAATTTCAACCTTATCGATAAAGGCCAAAACCATTAACTCTTGCTCTAGCTCGGCGGCGATCGCCCGAGGCGCTCGGCGCAAAGGCTTTGCTAAAAGCATGGCCACATTGGTGGCAAAATCCCCGTGGGAGTCCTCTTTGGGTACCTCAACCGTAAAGGGAGGAATTTCTTCTTCGGTCAACGAAGAAATTTTTAACAATGCCTTGCGAATACATTCACGTACCTGGTTCTTCATGTCTCGTCCTGGTGATGAGGGTCAAAATTGAAAATGCCAAGAAAACAGACCGCCGCCAGTCGCTGGGCTCAGCGTCACCGTAGGCAAAGCAGGCTCAGATCCCATGCCGCGAAAGCGCTGGTAGCGGTCGGGATCGCCGCCCTCCAGAAAGAAATAGGCGCTCAGCACACCCACGCCCAGACCAACAACACCGGCGGTCAAGGCCGTGATATCCATGGTCTCGGCCCGGTCCATATCGTCGCGATACTCTTGGTAGAACTCCTCGGCGGTCAAGCCTCGATAATTGCCCTGATTGTAATCATCTTCGATGGGATCGATCTCCAAATAGGTATAAGTACGCAGACCGATGGCCACCGCCTCCAAAGCCACGGCCGAACCCAGAGTAATCCAAGCCCACATCCGCTGAGACTGTGCGCGTTGTTCGTATTCTTGAATGAATTGAGCCGACGGGATCATGTTGACATCCAAGATCTGGACGCCTTTGGGTGCAATTTGCTCGGTGCGCAGCCAATCGATGAAGCCGTCTTTCGCCACCCGGATGTCGCGGGGCCCGGCGGGGACGGATAGCCGCTGAACCGGGCTGACGCCCACGTTCTTTCCGTCGATGCTGATGTCGGCGCCGGCCTCGGAAATGCTCAACAACAAGGTACCGCTCTGCGCGGTCAGAATATCCTCAACCACCTTGTAAGACGCATGCGCCACTTCCTGCAGCAGCCGTTCACGTGATCCATCGAATTGCCGATCGACCCGTTTCTCTACTTTCTTTTTGTCCATGTCGATGCGTTGCAAACCCACTACATACTTTTTCCCCACCAATCCGACCGAACCTGCGATCAAGTACTGGGCGCCGAGGACTCCGCCAATGTCGACATAGCAAGAAGCATCGCTGCAACCTATCAGCATCTTGTCCTGCTCGTGGGTGAGCATGTTACGAACATCGTCCCGGCTGATTACGTCAAAAATACCTATCTCGGATAAACGAGTCGAGACCACTCCGGTCAGCAGAGATGCCACCTCACTGCCCACACCCTGGTCTTGCAGATCAAGCACCGCTATTTTGCTTCGTGTGCTGGTTTCAGCGGCCTCCGCCTTTCTGCTGACGGTCAACAGATACATGGCCATGACCAAATAGAATATCGAAGACACCATTATGACGCGCCGCATCGCTTGCCTCCTGTTGTGGGTATCCTAGCGCCGCTATTGATTGAGCACAAGAAAGATTCATCTTAAATAAAAAAGGCGGGGTCGGAATCGAACCCGCCAAAAACGTAATGGGCGATGACAGATTTGAACTGTCGACTTCCACCGTGTGAAGATGGCACTCTCCCACTGAGTTAATCGCCCTCAGTGCGAATCAGATATCTCAATCTCGGCCGGCATTCAAGGAAAAAAGACCGGTCAAATCAATATTCCCTTTTCAGCCAGCTTGTTCATGGTCAGAGCTATCCGATGTTCACCCAGACGGTTGACCAATTCGAGAATTTGCGGATGACTCAGGACCACTTCGTCAAAATCGTTGCGCGGCAGGCGCAGTACCGAGGTTGCTTGCTGGGTGCGCACCGTGGCCATGGCCGGTTCCTTGCGCAAACAAGATATTTCGCCAAAAACCTCGCCCTCTTCCAGATAGCCCACTACGGTGGGCTCGGATTCGGAGACTTTCCTGCTCACTTCCAGCTTTCCTCGCAACAATACGAACAGGCCGGTGCTTTCTTGGCCCTCGGAAATAAGATCCACACCCTTATCCACATCGCGCGAGACAAAACGTTCGACGATACGAATTTTCTCTTCTCGGTCAAAGGGCTGAAACAAAGCCGAAGTAACCATGACGTTGCGCAGCAGTCGCTGGGTCATGAAATTTTTTAGCACCTCGCCCATGGCCGGATAACGGCCAATGACTTCACTAAGGACTTCTTCTGATATTTCGAATAGTTGAGATGGTTTGGTTGCTTGGATCGAAGCGCCACGAGGCCCACCGCGCAAAACCGACATTTCACCGAAAAAAGCCCCTTCCCCCAAAACGGCCAGCTGGATCATCTTGGCGCCTTCCAGCTTCTTCAGGACCCGCACCTCACCAGAGGCGATGGCAAACATGCTGCTGCCGGTTTGCCCTTCTTGCACAACCCATTCACCAGCTCGAACCGAAACCATGCCCATTTTCTCTACCATCAAAATGAAGGCATCCGCTGGGAGGTCCGAGAACAGGGCGATTTTGGGCAGCGTCTTTTCCAGTTTTGGTTCGGCCTCGAAATCCGCAACATCAAGATCAATGCCATCAGGAACCAACTCGGCGGCTTCTATAGAAACAGCTTCGACAGGAACAGGCTCTACGGGAACAGCTTCTACAGGAACAGCCTCTGGAGATACGACCAGTGGCTCCGGGTCCAATTCAACAGCTCCCGGCTCAATGGCTGCCGGCGCCTGGACAGGATCCAATTCAACTGGCTCTAACTCAATCGCCTCCGGACTTGCTGTTACCGGCTCGGGAACCAATTCCATGGGCGTGATGGACAGGGCTTCGGGCGGAGTTGTCGGCATCAACTCAATTCCGGCCGGCTCTTGGGACTCGGAGGCGGGCATCTCCGGAGCTGGTGCCAAATCCAACTCTCCGAATGACAGACCAGAGTCTTCGGGGGCCAAATCCATGACTTCCATGGTCTCGATCGGCGCCAATTCCTCACCCAATTCCATGGGAGCCGGCTGTGACACTGCCGCTGACAGTGGCACCGCGCTTTCCTCGCCAATCTGGGCTTCACTCTTCTCCTCGGTCATCACTTTGACCGCCACCGGTGCCTTGCCTTCACGCTTGGAATAGAGATCGGCCAAATTTTTCTGCGTGCCCGTGTGTTTGGGATCAATTTCCAGCACAACCTTGCAGGTGGCAATGGCTTTGAGCAAAAAACCCTGTTTGGCGTACAATTCGGTCAACTCACCAAAAACTTGGGCCGCCTCCGGAAAATTACCCATTTTTCGATGAATGTAGCCAATATTGTTGTGGCAGGAGAAGTCGAGCGGATCAGCATCCACAACTTTCAGAAACAAGGACAAGGCCTTGGCATACTTTCCTTTTCTCAGCTGGGTGGCCGCCTGATCTTTCCACTTTCGAACGTTGTCCGCCATCTACTATCTCCTCAATTTTCTAGAGACCTCTTCAAACTCTGTTTTGCAGCATCCCGCACCCTTCGATCCCAATCGAAAACCGCCAGACCTACATACTCTCGCGCACGAGCGTCATCCACAGTCCCCAGTTCCCTCACGGCCCATCTTCGCACTTCCGGATCGATATGGTAGCGTTTTTCCCCTAACAAAGGAACTATCTCGTTATCTCCCAGACGAAGCAAGGCGTTCAAAATCTCCAGTTCCAAGAAAATCTCCGCATGCGGCAAGATTTGACGCAAAGGATCGATAGCGCTTTTGTCACCTATCAGGCCCAGGGCCCTGACCGCCTGGCCGGCAAAATAGCCTTGCAATTGGCCGAGCAGACACTTGACCGCGTCTGGTGGTTTCGCTCGTATAAGCTCCTGGAAGATATTCTCTTTTTTCTCCAAAGGGGCCTGCTCCAGCAAGAGACATAGGAGTTCTCCAGTCGCTGTTTTTTTTGCCCTTCCCAGCAAGGCCAATAAAGATTTTGACTCCTCGTCGTTGCCCCGGGCAAAGGCTTTTCCCAAGCTATTTGTCCATGTCGAGTTAATGGTTAAGACCAGCTTTTCCCGGTCGAAAACCTGGACTGCGCGGGCAAGCAAACGGGGTTTATGAAGGCTTTGGACTTGGGCAAACATAGATGGGCCCCGGTCGGGATGAGTCAATAAGACACTTTCCAGCAATACCCCGAGCAGTGCCAGATCCCGAGGCGGAACCCCGCCAAACAATCGGGTCTCCGCTTCGTCTATTTTTCGGGCCGGTCGGTTGCGGGCAAGAAGATCTTCGACGGATCGGGGGGCATTTTTTGAGGGTGGCGGCAGGTTATGTTCAGCGTACAAGCGCCTGAGCTCACGTTCATCCAGTCGCTCCTGTTTTTCGTCTTCTTCCTCTTCTTCCGGCTCCATAAATTCAGCATAAGAGGGTTTGCCTATGGGTTTTATCCCGTCGGCCACCCAGCTAACTTGCCGAAGCCTCAGTTCCTCAATGAAAGCCCGCCAAACGCGATCAAGTCGGCGAAGAACCGCGGGGCTCCGCTCACCGGCTTTGACCAAAGCGGCCAGGGCAAATCGCTGCAGTTGCCCTGCGCGCCTTTTGGCTTCCCTGGCCAGAATTTCGTGTCCCCCCAATCGGGCCAACAACTCCATGCCGGCTATGACTTGGGCAGGATCCGTCGAATCCAGTGCACTGGCCAGCTTCGACCCCGGACACGCAACCCGGGCCTGTCCCAATCGTCGCGCCACCGCCAAGGCCAGGCTCTGGTCTGGGTCTGACAACAATGGACAGGCCCAATCGCCAAGGGGTTTTGTGCCCAGGCGTTCTAATCCTCGCCAGGCCAACTTCCTCACTTCCAGATCCTTGTCCTTGAGAGCAGCGATTAGAATGTGACTACCGGCAGCAGAAAAATCAAACAGCGCCCGGGCAAGCTCCCGCCGTAACAGCACGGATGGGCTCTGCGCCAAGCTTGACAGGATCTGCAAAGTTTCGTCCCCACCCCGACCCGCCAGGGCCTTGATCCCCGTCTGCACAATTTCGGGGTCGGCATCTTGCAGGGCTAGTACCACCACTGCCAGACCATCTGGATGAACACTGTAACCGGCCTGGCGTACCAAGGCAGCGCGGCTGGACGACGATCCTTCCCGCCACCAAGTATGGATGCGGGCCATTTGTCTCTGGGCCATTCGTTCGCCCAGAACCTTTCCCGCTATCCCGCGCTTCGCGAGTATGGAAAATATTTTCTTCCTGGCGCCAATTTCCAACTCCCACTTGAGCAGCATCTCCACCAGGGCTTCGTTTACAACTTCACCTGGGATGGACTCGAGGGCCAGGATAACCGCCTGGCGAACCTCTGGGTCTTTGTCCCGGCCAGCCCGAATCAAGGCCGTCTTGGTATCGCGATCCTTGAATTCGGCCAAGGCCCTGACTGCCGCGATGCGAACCACGGTAGCTGGATCAGCCAAGGCCTTGTTGGCCCACAGGTAATCATTTTGCCCGCCGTGCTTGGCCAATACCCGAACGGCGCCCGCACGGCGCACCGGCGACAAATGCACCAACTCATCTTCGATGTCCGCGGGCGCTTGCTGACAGGCGCTGCCCACCCAGATCATCCAGATGGCGGGCAACAGGCAGCCTTTTCTATTTAGCGTCCGTCTCATTTCTTGTTGGCATAACTTTCCTGCCAGGCCTGCAGGGTCATGACTTCTTCTGGCACCAGCCGGCGAATCTTGCCGCGGGCAAGATCGCCAAGGCTGAGGCCACCGTATTCGGTGCGCACCAGCCGGGTCACCGGGTAACCCAGGGCTTCGAACAGGCGGCGGATCAGACGGTTTCTGCCTTCGGTCACTTGGACTTCTACCCAGACCGTTTTGGGATTTCGCTTCCAAATATTAATTTTCTGGGCCTTTGCCCAACCGTCTTCTAGCTCCAGGCCGTGAATCAACTTCCCGAGCACATCTTTGCTAGGACTGCCTTTCAAGCGGGCCAGGTAAACCCGGGGAACCTGATTGGATGGATGGGTCAAGGCCTGGCTCAGGGGCCCATCGCTGGTAAGCAAAAGCAATCCTTCGGTGTTAAAATCCAGACGACCCACATGAAAGACCCGGCCGGAACTGGGCAGATTATCCGATTCACGTATCAAGTCTATCACCGTGGGTCGACCCTGTGGATCGTGGGCAGCCGATATCACCCCACTCGGCTTGTTCATCATAAAATAGACATTTTTTTTAGGCGCCCGCAGAACTTTGCCATCGACCGCCACCTTGTCCCGGTCGGGGTTTACCTTGGTGCCCGCTTTTTTTACGATCTTGCCATTGACCGTAACCCGACCGGCCGCAATCATACGCTCTGCCTCGCGCCGAGAAGCAATCCCACAGGCAGCAATGACTTTCTGGAGTCTGGTTCCGGTCGACACCATTAGGCACCTTCAACGGGCGAATCCGGATCGTTTTCAGGCTCTGCTTGCCCGGTCTGGTCGGCTGCGGCCGGCGTTTGGACATCGTCCGTTTCAGTTGCCGGCGCTTCGGTATCCTTCTGCTCGCTGGTCAAATCCAGAACTTCTTTTTTTAGCTTGCGATCTCTTTGCCGTAGTTCACTCAGCGCTTCGGAAAGTTCTTGGACTACTTCATCGTCACCTACCGGAGTGTACGCCTCTGTCTCTTCGATAGTGGGCAAGGCATCGGCTGCTTGCGGCGGCGGCGAGGTTTCTTTGGCCGCCTCTTCGGGACTCAGCCCGAGCATTTCACGGTGCTCTTCGCTCAGTTCGGCAAAATCACGTAGGGTGGGCAAGCTGCCAAGATCTTTCAAGGAAAAGAACTCGAGAAACTCTTTGGTGCTTCCGTAGAGCAAGGGCCGCCCTGCCTCTTCTTTGCGACCTAAAATTTTCACCAGTTTTTTCTCGAGCAAGTGCTTCAAAACCGCGCCGGTGTCTACCCCGCGAATCTCTTCGACCTCTCCTCGCGTCACCGGCTGGCGGTAGGCAACAATGGCCAGGGTTTCCAGGGTGGCTCGGGTTAAGCGCTGGGTTTTGCGAGCGATGAATTTTTTCAGATAGGGGGCGGCCTCTGAAGACGTTCTGAGCTGGAAACCTCCAGCTACTTCGGCAAGCCGGATTCCCCGGCCCGCTTCTCTTAATTCAACTTTGAGCGTCTCTAAGGCCTGGCGGATTTGACGAGAGCTAATGGCGGGATGCAGCTCCTTGATGGCCCGCGCAAGCGATTTCAGAGGAATCGGCTCATTAGAGGCAAACAGCAGGCTTTCGATGGTGGCCCGCATTTTGGGCGAGTGAGCAAAGGGATCATCTTCTGTTGCCTCTTCTTCATCAGACTCTGCTTCCGCTGCAGGCTCTGCTTCTGCTTCAGGCTCTGCTTCTGCTTCAGGCTCTGCTTCTGCTTCAGGCTCTGCTTCTGCTGCAGGCTCTGCTTCTGCTGCAGGCTCTGCTTCTGCTGCAGGCTCTGCTTCTGCTTCAGGCTCTGCTTCTGCTTCAGGCTCTGCTTCTGCTTCTAATTCCGGCTCAGCTGCTGTCTCCGTTTTTGCTTCGAGAGCTTCCCCGGCCTTCTCCACCGGCTCGATATCCTCGTTCTTCAAGTCGGAATCTTGGGTCGTAGCAGCTTCGGCCCTGGCCATTTCGGCATCCATCTCTTCGCGTGTTTTTCGTATGGGCATGATTCTTATAGGAGACTTTAAGACTCCTCCTCCACTTCCTTAAGCGCCTGTTCTGGATCGACATCGTCGAGCCGGTTGCGAACATAAAGAACTTCGGATCCTGGCACTTGATGCAATCGCACCATGCCCAAGCGGGCCATCTCCAGCAAAGAGATGAAGGTAATCACGATGGATGACTTGGTCGGCTCCGGGCCAAATATATCTTCGAAAATGATCTCTTTATTCAGTTTGATCAAATCGGTGATTTCCTGGATACGATCGGCCACCGAGATCCGGTCGGCGATGACCTCGTGGCTCACCTTCTTTTTTGCCTTGGCCATCACCCGGTCCAGAGCCTCGATCAGCTTAAACACTGACACCTGGGCAAAAAGATTCTCGCCCTCTTCCAGTCCGGGGTCGGGGGCAGAGCCTTTGCGCGCAAAGACATCGCGATCCAGGATGGGCCGATCGCGCAACTCTTGGGCTACCTCTTTGTAACGCTGATACTCAAGTAAGCGGCGCACCAGCTCTTCACGCGGATCTTGTTCATCTTCACCCAGGTCTTCATCAACACCCTCTCCCGGTGGCAGCAACATACGCGATTTGATATGCGCCAGGGTGGCGGCCATAACCAGGAACTCGCCGGCGACATCCAGGTTCAGGGTCTGCATCCACTCCAAGTAGGTCGTGTACTCGTCGAGAATTTTCACGATGGGGATATCGAAGATATCAACTTCGTGCTTGCGAATCAGATGCAGCAACAAATCCAGCGGTCCCTCAAAAACAGGCAGATCGACCCGGTAGGCGTCTTGCCCTTCCTTTTGCCCTTCCGCCGTTAATTCCTGCTCGGGCTGTTCTGGATCGGCTTCGTTCATAGGCCTTCCGTTTTCGTCACTCGGGTCCATCCTTACAATTTTACAGCTTCGCGCACGATGCGCATGGTCGCCTCGGCGGCCTGCTCGGCCTGGACCGCGCCCTGGGCCAAAATTTCGGTCACTTGCTCTGGATGGGCGGCCAGCTCTTGGCGGCGCTCGCGAATTTCGCCAAAGCGTTCAAAGAAACGCTCAATTAGTTCTTTCTTGCAATCAACACAGCCAATTTTCGCGCTGCGGCAATCTTGCTCGATTTCGGCCAGACGCGCATTATCAGTGTATAGCTTGTGGTAGGCGTGAATGTTGCAAACCTCCGGCCGGCCCGGATCCGTGCGTCGTTGCCGCTGCGGATCGGTCACCGCTTGCATGAACTTCTTGCGTACCAACTCGTCGGCATCGCCCAGGAAAACGGCGTTGTCGTAAGATTTCGACATCTTGCGGCCATCCAAGCCGGGCAGCACCGCGGACTTGGTTACAATTTCCTTGGGCTCTACCAGCACCTCGCCGTAGAGGTGATTGAAACGCCGCACGATCTCACGCGTCAATTCCAGGTGCGGCAGCTGATCCTCGCCCACCGGCACAAAGTCGGCGCGGTAGATGGCGATATCGGCCGATTGCAAAACCGGGTAGCCCAAAAAACCGATACTGGTCAAATCCTTGGCGGACAGTTCGTTCTTCTTGTCCTTGTAGCTAGGCACTCGTTCCAACCAAGGTATCGGAGTAATCATGCTTAGCAGCACATTGAGCTCCGCATGCTGTAAAACCTTCGACTGCACAAATAGGCAAGACCGCTCGGGATCTACCCCACAGGCCAGAAAATCAGTAGCCACTTCCTGGGTGTACTCGCGAACCTTTCCCGGTTCGTTGTACAAAGTCGTCAATGCGTGCCAATCGGCGATAAAATAGTAGCACTCGTATTCGTCCTGCAACTTGACCCAATTTTCCAAAGCCCCATGAAAATTTCCCAAATGCAATCTCCCCGAAGACTGCATCCCACTCAACACCCGCTTTTTCGATCCAGCACCCATCTTTTCGCCTTTCATTGCTTGTTTCTCAAGACCCGTAAAAGGCCAGCCAGATAGGAAAGCCCACCAGGGAACTAAATCCTTGCACAATCCATCTTACGGGATAACCGATGAATTCACCGCCAACCATCAGCAGGGCGATGAAGAGAATAAAGGAATAACGGGCCATGAAATCAAGCACGTAATGATAACGGTCGGGGAGAAAACCGGCCAGAACGCCCGAGCCGTCCAGCGGCGGAATGGGCAACAAATTAAAGATGAACAAACCCACGTTGATAATGGTGGCCCAACCCAAGAGCCGAACCAAGGCCACAGTGATGCCCTGGTTGGTTTGCAGCCGGGCTAGCAATTCTTCTGTGCCTATGCTGTGGGCAATGCCTGACAATATACCGGCCAAGATCAATCCAAATAGCAAATTTGAAAGCGGGCCGGCGGCGGAAGTCAGCATCACGCCGGTTTTCATGCGCACCCGGCGGGAAAACTGAAGGGGCGTAATGGGTACCGGCTTGGCCCAACCAAAGAAGGGCACACCCGAGCTGATGCCAATGATGGGAATCAGCAGGGTCCCAATGGGATCGATGTGGGCTATCGGATTGAGCGTCAGCCGACCCATGCGGGAGGCAGTATCGTCTCCCAGCTTCATCGCAGTCCACGCATGAAAGTACTCGTGAACGGTGAGCGACAAAATCATCGGAATCAAAACATTGAAAACCTGCACGATGTCGAAATTTATCATTCGCTTCCTTCCCCACCCTGGAAACGGTCAACCCGTCAATGCTGTTGATGCAGAAAGTACCCAAGGCCGTAGGCCAAGTCAATCAAGGATCAGGATAAAGGTGCGTTTTCTTGATTAAGCGCGGGGATGGTAGCGATTGTAGACCTTGCGCAACATGGTGGAGTTGACGTGGGTGTAGATTTCAGTGGTGGAAATATCGGCATGTCCGAGCATGGCCTGGACGCTTCTGAGATCGGCACCACGCTCGAGCAAGTGGGTGGCGAAAGAATGCCGCAATTTGTGCGGAGAAATGTTGCGCTCGATGTTGGCGGAGGCAGCATAGCGCTTGAGGTTCTTCCAAAACGCTTGCCGGGTCATTGAGCTACCGCGGGCGGTGACAAACAAGTATTCCGAGCGCCGGCCAGTCAATAACTTCTCACGGCCTTTTTCCAGGTACTCACGCACCGCTATCAGCGATTGGTCGCCCAAGGGAACCAGACGCTCTTTTCGCCGCTTGCCAAAAGCCCTGAGCACGCCCAGGCGCAAATCAAGCTCTTCTAATGTCAACTGCACCAGCTCCGAGACGCGCAGGCCCGAGGCATACAACACCTCCAACATGGCACGATCACGCAAGCCCCGGGGACTAGTCGTCTCCGGCTGGGCCAGGAGCGCTTCTACTTCCTCTACCGATAGGAATTCCGGTAACTTACGTCCGGCCGTGGGGATCTCGATATCGGCGGTGGGGTCTTGCCCGCAAATGTTTTCGCCTACCAGGAAGCGATAACAAGTACGCATAGCCGAAATGAGACGTGCTTGGCTACGCACGGAGAGACCTTGCTCATGCTGTTCCTTGAGAAAGGCTACCAAGTCAAGCTGACCCACTTCGCCGAAGTGTTGCAGACCTTTGCGGGTGGCAAATTGGATGAGCTTTCTCAGGTCGCTCTGGTAGGCATCGAGGGTGTGCTTACTAAGGTTTCTTTCCACCTTTAGATGGTTCAAATAAATGTCTAACTGGCTGTCGAATTTCAATTGTTGCCCCTTTCTCTAGTAACTGCGAGGCACTCTAACTCCGCAATATAATTTATGTCAACTGTTATTTTATGTTTTCTTCGGTTTTTTGTGGTCAACTCGGCGAAGCCGCTGTCCGCCTGCGTCAATTCGGATCCAGCAGCCGGGAACGGGCGCGAATGAAGTTCTTAACACCGGTAAAAATGCCCTCGGCAACTTTTTTCCGGTACGCTTTGGTACGCAGACGCTTCTCTTCCATCGGATTGGTAATGAACGACCCCTCGACCAGGATAGAAGGCATACGAGCACCGATGAGCACGTAAAACAGCGCGGACTTGATGCCCATGTCCCGCACCTTCTTGTATTTTCTGCGCAGGGAACCCACCATGCCCTTCTGTACATATTTGCTCAGGTTGATGGAGTCGTCCACATGAGATTTCAGGGTTAAATCAGCCAGGATATACTTGAGGTCGGAAATTGATTTTTCACTGGTGGCATTCTCACGGGCCGCCAGTTTGATGCTGTAACGATCATCGGTCAAATCGAGATAAAAAACCTCTACCCCACGGAACTTACGGTTGCGATGGGCATTGAAGTGAATGGAGATGAACAGATCGGCGCGGTTCTTGTTGGCAAAAGCCGTCCTTCCCTCCAAAGGGACGAAACGGTCATCTTTGCGGGTATATAGAACCTCTAACTTGAGTTCTTCGCTAAGCATTTTCCCGAGGCGTTTGGCGACATCGAGGGCAATGTCTTTTTCCAGGGTGCCCGAAGGACCAATAGCCCCCGGATCCTTGCCGCCATGGCCAGCATCGACCACGATACGTTTTACTCCCAAGCCGGCCATCATGGACAAAGAAACCCCAGGTTTGCTTTTTTTCTTCAGACGCTTGGCTTCCTTGCGCGGCTGTCCTTTGGCCGCCTTTGCCGTCAATTTCTGGCCAATCACCTGGGCCAGTTGATCATCTTCGATCGAGATATCCACCACCACCCGGTTTGGATTGGTCATCGGAAACACGCGATGGGAGTGCGGAGCATCTAAATCCAGCACCACGCGCAAGAATCCCTCGTCACGTTCCGCGGTGCGGATCTTTAGCACCGCGCCGCCGGTTACTGCCATGCTGCCGTCTACCTCATCACCCAGGTCGGTACCGATCAGATCCACATAGAGACGCGGAGGTGTCTTTCTCGCCTTATCGGCCGGAAGCTCCCCCACTCGGTATTCGGCCAGGCTGCGGGTATAGAGCACCACCCGGGTGGAGACCGGATCTGACCAGTGGCGAACTTTCTCCAAAACCGGCCCGCTTTCCGCTGATTTTGTCGCAAGCTTTTGCTTGGGGGACGCCGTCGTTTTCGACTCGGTCTTGACCTTTGTTTTGACCTTGGGCTTGGCTTCCGCAACTTCTTCCACGCTGGCGCCCAGGTCTTCAAGCATCCGTCTGGCCTTGGGGCCAACATCACCTTTGGGAAACTGCTTCACCAGGGCTTGCAGCTCTTTGCGAGCCTGATCCGGATCTTTCTTGAATTCAATCCATTTCAAGGCCACATACATCTGGGCGTCGTCGGCCAGATGACTGGACGGAAAGTCTTTTGCCAATCGCCGAAACAAGGAGATGGCCCGATCCAGATCGTCGCTAAGCCAAGATTTTTTATAGAGCGACCAATAAAGCCGCCCCGCGGTAAACAGGGCATCAGACGCGCGGGTGGATTCCGGAAAGTTCTCTACTACTTTTTCGAATTTCTGGGCCACGTTCTGCCAGTTGTGCCTGAACTTCTGCTTCTCGGGATTGTCCTTGAGCAGATAATAGGCCCGGCGAGCCTTTTGGTAGGCGGCTTCCGCCGGCGGCGGCCCCGCTGCGGCCGACTGGGCCAGCAACAAAGCCAAGACGGCCCAAGCAGCAAAAGTTTTCGCCCAGGCCATGTTGCTCATGCTTCTCCTTTGAGTCGATGCAAAATTTTCAGTGCCTCTAGGGGTGTGACGTTATCCAAATCCAACTTGTTCAATTCCTCTTCTACCCAGGATGGGACCGGCGCCGGAGTGAAGAGCCCAAGCTGCCCCGGAGCCTTGCCCCTTTCTCTTTCTGGGCGGGCCAGGCACGGGACACCAACCTCATCATACGCTTCCCCTTCCAAGTTGGCCAAAATCTGCCGAGATCGCTCAATTACCTCCGAGGGCAAACCGGCCAGCTTGCCAACTGCAATACCATAGGAGCGGTTGCTAGCGCCTCGGATCAAATTACGCAAGAAGACGATCTGGTCTTTCCACTCCTTGACCGCAATGGTGTAGTTGACCACCCGGTTCTTGGTTAGCGAAAGATCAGTCAGCTGGTGATAATGGGTAGCAAAAAGGGTTCGCGCTCCTATCTGATCGTGGACGAATTCTGCTACCGCCCAGGCAATACTCAAACCATCAAAAGTAGATGTGCCCCGACCCACCTCGTCTAAGATAATGAGACTTTTGCGGGTGGCGTGACGCAGAATGTGGGCGGTTTCGGTCATCTCCACCATGAAGGTACTCAAGCCGCGAGCCAGGCTATCGGTAGCGCCAATGCGAGTAAAGATGCGGTCAACAATGCCAATCCGGGCCGAGCTGGCCGGCACGAAAGAACCCATTTGCGCCATGATGGTCAGCAAGGCCGCCTGCCGGATGATAGTCGATTTTCCAGCCATGTTGGGCCCGGTAATCAGCAGAATCTGCTCGGCGTCGCAATCCACTTTCAAATCGTTGGGAACAAATCTCTCTGACTCCAGGAATTGCTCCACCACCGGATGCCGGGCTTGTTCGATCTCGATGGCTTCGCCCCCGTCAACAATGGGACGGCAATAACCGAAATCAACGGCAGCGCGCGCGAAAGCCAGGATCACATCGGAGGCCGCCACCTGTCTGGCCACGGCCAAAACTCGCTCGGCGTTTTTCTGCACCTGGCTCATCAAGGTATCGAGAATTTCGCGCTCCAATGTCACCCGATTATCCCGTGCGCTGAGCACCGCTTCTTCCTGCATTTTCAGTTCGTCGGTCTCGTAACGCTCGGCATTGGCGGTGGTTTGTTTGCGCCGGTAATGAGCAGGAACCAGGTGCAACTTGCTCTTGGTCACTTCGATGAAATAGCCAAACACTCGATTATAGCGGATTTTAAGGCTCGGGATCCCGGTCTTTTGCCGTTCTTCCAGTTCCATTTGGGCCAGGGTGTTTCGGCCTGAGCCGGCCAGGTCTACCAGTCGGTCAAGTTCTGCCTGAAAGCCCTGGCGCACCCAGCCACCCTCGCTGGTCTCCACCGGCGGTTCATCAACCAGCGCCGCGGCCAAATCACGATAAAGATCCGCCAATTCGTCTATGGCCCCAACCAAGGAAAGCAATGCCCCGCGACCTGCCGTCTTTACCAAAGCCGCCCAAGCCGGCAATTGTCCCAAGGAGTCACGCAATACGCCCAAATCCCTGGGCGTGGCCTGCCCTACCGAGACCTTGGCCAAGAGCCGCTCCAGGTCGCGTATGCCCGCCAAATGCCCGGTCAGGTCATCACGCACAACCTTGTCATTGCAGAACTCTTCTACCGCGTCGAGTCGCTGACCAATTCGAACTGGATCAATCAGAGGATACAGCAGCCACTGGGCCAGGAGCCGCGCACCCATGGGCGTCTTGGTCTTGTCCAAACTGTGAATCAAAGACCCTTTGCGCCGGCCATCCATCAAGGTGTGGAGCAATTCCAAATCGAGCCGCGCGGTGTCGTCAATCAGGAGGTGATCGCGAACCTGATAAGACACCAATCTGCGGATATGGCCCAGCGAGCCCGGCAATGAGCCCGCGGCATAGCGCAGCACCATTTCGGCCGCGGACAGGGCACAAGCACCGGGCTCGGATTCTCCATCGCGGTAGGCGCTGAACAAACTTTCTTCCTGTTCGGGCGAGAAATCCTCGCCTTGGCTCGGATCCACCACGCGCAGGAACATGCCCGCAAATCGCTTGGTCAGAGCTTGGCACCATGGAGACTCCTGGGCGCTGGCGGCAATCAATAATTCACGGGGTCGCACCCGGGTTAGCTCGTCGGTCAGGGCCTCCGGGCCCATAACCGAGGTCATGCGGAAGTCCGCGGTGGAGACGTCCAGAAAGGCAAAACCAAAGTGGCCATCGTCATCGACAGCTACCGCGCCCAGGTAATTCGACTCCCAGGACTTGAGATCTTCGGGATTGGTGATCATGCCCGGCGAAATCACGCGCGTTACTTCGCGCTTAACAATTCCCCGTGCCTGCTTGGCGTCCTCGACCTGATCGCAAATCGCTACTTTGTGCCCGGCTGCCACCAGCTTGGCAATATAGTTGCCGGCCGAAAAATGCGGTACCCCGCACATGGGATAGGCATTTTTGCCTTTGGCCCTTGAAGTAAGCGCGATGTCCAGGATTTCGGCGGCCAACTGGGCATCTTCGAAGAACATCTCGTAGAAGTCCCCGAGCCGGAAAAACAAAATGCAGTCGGGAAATTTAGACTTGGCTTGAAGATACTGGTTCATCATCGGGGTCTGCTTGACCCCGCCCGCTTTTTTGGCGCGCGATTTTGCCGTCGCTTTCTCCATTTACCTCGGCACGCCGGCCGCCTGCCGTTCAAAAGCCGGCTTCAACTGCGCATAGGTATCGCTTAAATGCTGGTTAATCATGCGCACTTCACCCAGCACCGCCATATAATTGTGGTCACCGTTCCAGCGCGGGACAATATGGGTATGAATGTGATCGTCAACGCCGGCGCCGGCCACCAGCCCCAGGTTCATGCCTACATTGAAGCCCTGCGGCGAGATGGACTCTTCCAGGGCCTCGATACTTTGCAAGACCAGAGCTTGCCAGGCCGCATATTCGGCCGCCGGTAAATCTCGGGGATGCGACACGTGGCGCGTGGGAATGACCAACAGGTGTCCGTTGGTATACGGATACTTGTTCAGCATGACGAACGAGGTTTCGGTACGGCGAAGCACAAGGCGCTCGGCATCCGACTCCGCATCGAAGCAGAAAACACACCCTTCAGGTTTGGGCCCTAGAATGTAGTCCATTCTCCAGGGCGCCCAGATCTGTTTCATGGATTCAAACTGGGTCAAGAATTGGAGTTCAGGTCTTTCTTCAAATCTACCCGTTCTTTCAATTCTTTGCCAACCGTAAAAAACGGGGTCCGCTTTTTAGGCACGAAGACTTTTTCGCCGGTCTTGGGGTTGCGACCTTCCCGCGCTTCTCTCACCTTGGAGACAAAGCTCCCGAAGCCGCGAATTTCGATTCTCTCGTCCCGGGTCAAGGAGTCGGTCATGCAATTGAAAATGGTGTCTACTATGACCTCAATGTCTTTCTTAGACACGGTCTGAATCTTCGACGCCACCGTTTCGATGAGCTGGCTCTTAGTCACGTCCGGAGCTCCTTTCGTACCTGGCACAGGTTCGTACTACTTTTCTTCGCTGGAATCTTCTGTCTCTGAACTCTCAGCAGAATCCGTCTCTTCAGACTCAGTGGACTCTGCCTCTTCAGGTTCAGTAGATTCCATCGATTCTTCCTGCTGTTGCGCCTTGGACTCTGCCAACTCGGACTCTGCCAACTCGGACATATTCATGCCCTTCAGGGCCAAGGCCTCGCCCAGTGAGACACTCCCGTCTCCTTGGCGCTGCAAGTACTGCTGATAATCGTCATCCTTGGAAAGCTGAAGACTCTTCACGCTCAAGGCAATTCGCCGCTCTTCGGGGTCTACGTCCAAAACCATGACCTCGATCACGTCTTTTTCTTTCACGATCTGATGGGGGTCTTCTACGCGCTCCTGGCTCAACTCGGAGATGTGAATCAGACCCTCGATGCCCTTTTCGATTTCCACGAAGGCGCCGAATTCGGTCACCTTGATGACCGTGCCCTTGACCTTGGTTCCCGGGGGGTACTTGTCAGGAATGCGATTCCAGGGATCTTCAGACAACTGCTTGATACCCAGCGAGAAACGCTCGTTGTCGGGATCAATGTGCAACACCACCGCCTCAACCTCGTCACCCTTCTTATACAACTGACTCGGATGCTTGATGCGCTGGGTCCAGGAAATATCGGAAATGTGAACCAGACCGTCGATGCCTTCTTCGATGCCAATGAAGACACCAAAATCGGTAATATTGCGCAGCCGGCCACGAATGACCGAACCCACTGGGTATCTCTCTTCGATAACCGTCCAGGGATTGGGATCGACCTGCTTCATACCCAAGGAAATGCGTTTGTTGGCCGCATCGATGTCGAGCACGATCGCTTCGACGTCATCGCCAACCGCGACCATTTTCGAAGGATGCTTGACCCGCTTGGTCCAAGACATTTCGGAAATGTGAATCAAACCCTCGATGCCCTCTTCCAACTCGACAAAGGCGCCGTAATCGGTCAAGGAGACGATCTTGCCAGCGACTTTCACGCCTACCTGGTATTTCTCGTCAGCGTGGGTCCAGGGATCTTCATTGATTTGCTTCAAGCCCAGGGAGACCCGCTCGGTGTCCGGATCGAACTTGAGCACCATGACGTTGATCTCGTCGCCCACCGAGAAAATCTCGTTGGGATGATTGACCCGACCCCAGGACATGTCGGTGATATGCAAGAGCCCGTCGATACCGCCCAAGTCGACAAATGCGCCGTACTCGGTGATATTCTTGACGATACCCGGCAAGACCGCCCCTGGTTTCAGCTTCTTCAGGGTCTCTGACTTGAGGGCTTCGCGCTCTTTCTCTAAAAGCACCCGGCGGCTGAGAACGATGTTGCCGCGGCGTTTGTTAAACTTGATGATCTTGAACTTGAACTTCTGGCCAATGAGCTTGTCCAAGTTGCGTACCGGCCGCAAATCTACTTGGCTACCAGGCAGAAAGGCTTTGACACCGATGTCTACGGAGAGCCCGCCCTTGACCCGAGCCACGATGGTACCTTCGACCAGCTCGTTTTTCTCACAGGCGTCGCTAATTTCATCCCACACCTTGAGTTTGTCGGCCTTTTCCTTGGACAGGACGATCATTCCCTCTTCGTCTTCACATCTTTCGAGCAACACGTCGACCTGATCACCGACCTTAATGTTCGGCTTGCCTTCGCTATCGCGCCCAAATTCATGAAGATGAATGGCCCCTTCCGACTTGTAACCAATGTCGACTACGACATTGTCGCCGATGACCTGGATGACCTCTCCTTTTACGATCTCGCCTTCCTTCAGCTCATTTTCTTTTAGACTGGCTTCATAGAGAGCCGCAAAATTCTCTTCTTCTTCTTGCGCATTCTCTTGTTCGGCAGCCTGCCCATTTGCATTAGTGGTTTTGATAGGTTCGTTCTCCATTGTGGGTTACCTTCGCTCCTCTTTCTTCCGTCGTGTAAATCGACTAACTCCTGTAAGGGGTAATAAAAAAAGCCGGGTCAAGATACTGGTTTTCCAATTCCTTGTCAACGATTTTTCAATGACTTGCGTAAGCACTCGTCCACCTGGCGCACGATCCAGTCGGGCGTAGAGGCTCCGGCCGTCAAACCTACCTTACTCACGGTACCAAAATCAATTTCAGCCAAATCCTCAGCCGTCTCCACGTGATAGGTTCGGCTCTGGACTTGGCTGCAAATTTCGGCCAGCCGGCGGGTGTTGGCGCTGTTGCGGCCACCAATAATCAGCATCAGATCCACGCGGGCGGCCAATTTTTTACCTTCACTCTGCCGCATTTCGGAATCATCGCAGATGGTACAAGCCGACTCGGTATCGGCTTGCCGTTGCCGACAGGCCGCCACTACTTGCTCAAACACTTCCCGCGATTGGGTGGTTTGGGCTACCACACCC
>JAUVBB010000178.1 GCA_030591445.1 Deltaproteobacteria bacterium
CCTTCGCGGCTGCACGAGGGCACGGCCAGCTTCATGCGGGTATTGACCCGGGATCCGACTTCGGGCGTGGCCACCGAGGGCGTGGACGTCTCGGTCAGCCTGGAAATAGCAGACACCTCCTTTGTATTGGGCCACGGTGTCAGCGATGCCTTAGGCACGGTCGAAATCCTGGCTGAAGTTCCTGCCGATTCTATTGGCCAGGGCACCCTGGTATTTTCCATGGTCGGCGAGGGCGTGACCCAAAGCGCCCAGGGCGGGGTAGAAATCCTGCGCGAAGAGAAAATCCTGTTGACCACCGACAAGCCTCTCTACCAACCCGGTCAGGTCATCCACATGCGCCTGTTGTCCTTGCGTCGTCCGGCCCTGCTGCCGGTGGCCGGCGAAGACTTACTGTTTGAAGTGCGCGATGGCAAGGGCAACAAGGTGTTCAAGCACCGCGATCTGACCAGTGAATTCGGCGTGGGCGCGGCCGACTTCAAGTTGGCCACTGAGGTCAACATGGGTCGTTACGAGATCACGGCCCGGGTGGGCAGCACCGAGACCAAGAAGACCGTTGAGGTCAAACGTTACGCGCTGCCCAAGTTCTCGCTGAAGTTTCGCCCCGACCGCGGTTACTACCTGCCCGGCGAGCGAGTCACCGGCCAAATCGAGGCCCGCTACTTCTTCGGCAAACCAGTACAAGGCTCGGTGCGGGTCAAGGTGTTTACCTTTGATGTCGGTCTGGTTGAAATCGGCGAAGTGGTCGGCGAGTTGAACGAAGAAGGCCTCTACGGTTTCGCCTTCGTCTTGCCTTCGAGCTTTGTAGGCATCGACCTGCTCCAGGGCGACGCCTATCTGCAGTTCGACGTAGAGGCAACCGATCTGGCCGAGCACAGCGAAACAGTCAGCACGGTGTCGGTAGTGGCAGCCTCGCCACTTAAGGTGTCGGTGATTCCCGAAAGCGGCGAGTTGGCGGCCGGTGTCGACAATCTCCTGCACGTGGTCACCGCCGATCCGACCGGAATGCCGGTGGCCGCGGAAGTAACCCTCAGCGCCGAGGGCATGACCCCGCTGCAATTGAACACCGACGCCCGCGGCCTGGGCCAAGTGAGCATCTTGGCCGGCGACGAGGCCCTGGCGCTAACTGTCGAAGCCCGAGACGCCCTGGGCAACCAGACCGAAAAAGAAGTTCTGTTATCGGCGGGTCAAAGCGGCGCCAGTGTGCTGCTCAGAGTCGACAAACGGCTCTATCAGGTAGGCGACACCGTACAGTTGACGGTGCTGGCCGCCGATGCCCACGATCGCATTTACCTCGATGTCATCAAGGGCAACCAGACTCTGCTGACCCAGGCTATCGATCTGCAGAACGGCCTAGCCGACTATGCCTTGGACTTGTCTCCCGAGATGGAGGGCAACCTGCAGTTTGACGCCTACTACTTGACCCGCACTTCGCAAATCATCCGCGACACCCAGTTGGTGCTGGTGGAAGGGGCGCGCTCGCTCTCGGTGACGGTCTCTCTCGACAAAGAGACCTACCTGCCTGGCGAGATGGCCGCGCTTTCTTTCGATGTCACCGATCTTTCCGGGGCCGGAGTGGCCGCCGCCATCGGTTTGTCCATCGTAGACGAAGCCGTCTTTGCCCTAACCGAGTTTCGGCCCGGCCTGGCCGAGACCTTCTTTGAGATCGAGCAAGAAATCTTACAACCCCGTTTCCAGATCGTAAACTCCACCACCCTCAACGATTACCTTGACTCGGATCTCGATCAAGAAAGCCGCGAGGCCGCCGCCGCCGTGGTGTTTGCCGCCGCCCAGGGTTTTGCCGGCCACGGCATCGAGCTCAACACCTATGTGGATGCCGCCAAGCTTGTAAGCCAAGTGCTGGTCGCGCGCATCAATCAAGATTCCGAGGCCATTTTATCCACCTTGCATATCTATGCCGATCAAGGCCTGATCACTTATGAAAACCTGCGCGGCTGGCTGGCCAAACACGAGGGCGAATGGCACGACCCCTTCGGCCAGCCCTACCGGGTAGAGGTAAGCGGCAGCGAAGAGTGGAACCAGAAAATCCTCTTTCACTCGGCCGGGCCCGATGAACTGGCCGCCTCGCCGGACGATGTCAGCAGCCAAGCCTACGACGCCTGGTGGATCTTCTCGGGCCGTGGCGGCGAGTACGATGATGGCGACTGGAACCGGGATCCGGGCTTGGAGGACGGTGTCGACACCGGTGAGTGTGCCGGCGGTCAATGCGGCACGCCCGATGAAACCGGCGGCGGTGATAAAACCAGCGCGGAAGCGCCGCGTATTCGCTCCTACTTTCCCGAAACGCTCTACTTTAACCCGGCGCTGATCACCGATAGTTCGGGCCGCGCCAGTTTGCAAATTCCCATGGCCGACTCCATCACCACCTGGCGCATGACTTCGCTGGCCAGCTCCCTGGCCGGTAAGCTCGGCTCGCGGGCCGATGGCATTCGCGTTTTTCAGGACTTCTTTGTCGATGTCGACTTCCCGGCCACCCTGACCCGCGGCGATCAAATCTCGGTGCCGGTGGCGGTATACAATTACCTGGAGGAAAGCCAGAACATCAGCTTGCAGCTGGAATCCGAGCCCTGGTTTACCCTGCAGGACAGTCCCAGCCAAAGTCTGTCATTGGAAGCCGGCGGGGTGGGCGTGGTTTACTTTACCCTGACCGTAGAGCAGGTAGGTTGGCACGGGCTGACCGTGTTCGGCTACGGCTCTGAGGCCAACGACGCCGTCCGGCGCACGGTAGAAATCGTGCCCGACGGCAAAGAATTCCGCATCGGTCGTTCCGATCGACTGGCCGGCTCCCAAAGCCAAATTCTCAGCATTCCCGCCGAGGCCATC
The DNA here is from genome assembly GCA_030591445.1 of Deltaproteobacteria bacterium. Taxonomy (GTDB): domain Bacteria; phylum Myxococcota; class B64-G9; order B64-G9; family B64-G9; genus JAUVBB01. The sequence goes on from JAUVBB010000178.1 coordinate 2,842, forward strand.
GACGACGCCTCGCGCTTGTTCGTCAAGATCTATCCCGGCCTGATGAGCCAGACTATCGAAGGGCTCGACAGCATCCTGCGCATTCCCAACGGCTGCTTCGAGCAGACCACCACCACCGCTTGGCCCAACATCATGGTGCTAAACTATCTCGAGTCGAGCGGTCAGCTTACCCCCGAAGTCGAGCTCAAGGCCCGCGACTTCGTCAACCAGAGCTACCAGCGCATCGTCACCTTCGAATGTCCCTCCGGCGGCTTCAACTGGTGGGTGGGCGACGATCCGGGCAACGAGATTCTCTCGGCCATGGCCCTGATGATGTTCGCCGACGCTCGCACTGCCGTCGATCTAGACCAGGACGTGGTCAACCGGACCGAGGTCTTCCTGGCCTCGAAGCAGCAAGCCGATGGATCCTGGAGCGCCGAGTCTCATCTGCACGCCGGCAACGGGGTTTACGGCGAAAATCAACTGCGCGCCTCGGCCTTCTGCACTTGGGGCCTGGCCATGAGCACTTACACCGGCCCCGCCACCGCCCAGGGCGCGGCTTATTTACGCACCGCGGTCGCGCAAAGCGACGATATTTACGCCAACGCCCTGGTGGCCAACGCGCTGGCCACTGTCGATCCGGACGATCCGGCGCTCATCACTTTGCTTACGGACATCGAGTCCCATAAGAAAACCGGCGAAAACGGAGTGATCTACTGGGAAGCCAACCAGGGAACCGCCTCCGGCGCCTATGGCGCAAACGGCAATGTCGAAGCCACCGCGCTCATCGTGCAAGCCATGATCCGCGCCGGCATGTACCTCGACCTGGTCGATGGCGCCATAACCTGGCTGATTCAACAAAAAGACACCTTCGGTACTTGGTCCACCACCCAGCCCACCGTCCAGAGCTTACGGGCCATGACCATGGCCCTGAACCTGTCTTCCAGCCAGGAAGTATACGGCACGGTGCGGGTGGCCGTGGCCGGCGTCGAGGATGCTTGCGTCTTCGAGATCGACCCGGACAACTCCGACGTAACCCGCCTTTGTGATCTCGCATCCTATGTGGTCGAGGGCGACAATGCGGTCACCGTCACCCTGCTAGGAGAAGGCAGCTTCCTCTACCAGGTGGTAGGCGTCTACTACTTGCCCTGGGCCGGCATCTCTGACTCACCAGACGGTCCTTTAAGCATCGATGTGGCCTACGATCGCACCAACCTGGCGGTAGACGAAACGGTCACGGTCACGGTAAGCGTCAGCTACAACGTGGTCGACCAGACCGCTTCGATGATCATGCTCGACCTGGGTATTCCGCCCGGCTTCGAAATGCTGCATGAGGATCTGGCCGCCCTGGTACAAGAGGTCGCCGCCATTACCCGCTACGAGATCCGAGGCCGCCAGCTAAGCATCTACCTCGATCAACTGGCCTACGGCGCCCCCTTAAGTTTTGCCTATCGCATGAAGGCCAAGTATCCCATCCAGGGCCAGGCGCCTGAGTCCACCGTTTGGGCCTACTACAACCCGGAACTGCGCTCGACCGTCAAGCCGATAGAACTCATCGTCAACCAGTAGCCGACAGAACGATGCACACTTCGATCTCCATCCTGTGCTTGACCCTCGTTTGCTCCTGCGGCCAACCCGACCCGACCGAGCTCGGCTCGGAGCAGGCAAAAGTCAGGGTCATCGTTAGCAATCGCGGCGATCAAGTCCACCCCCAACTCGATGGCCATTGGCTGGTCTGGTTCGATCTGGAGCCCGACCCCAACGGCGCCTGCTTCTCAACCACCAATGATCCGCAAGGCGAATCCGACCAAAGCTGTGAAGGGCTCATCCGCAGCCAGAACCTGCTCACTGGCGAGCGCTACACCCTCTCTGAGATCCTCTTTGCCGAGACCCGCCCGGCGATCGCGGGCAACACGGTGGCTTGGTATTGCAATCAGGGAGGCAGGCACGGCCTTTGTGTCACGCCGGTCAATTCCAGGCAAGTGCGCTTCTACCCCAGCAACGACTACTGGTACGGATCCACAACTAGACCCAAACTAGCCACCCGCATGCTGCTCTGGGTGGAATATCAAAGCGGGGTCGCAAGCGAGGACTATTGGGAAGGATACACTTTGCAAGGCCTGGACCTCGACTCGGCCCAAACCCAGACCGTGGCTCGCTTGGAACAGTATCCCAACGAGTGGGTCGCTTTTGGCCAACAGCTGGTCTGGTCGCATAGCCGCTGGGAGGAAAACGAATATCGTTTCGAACTTTTCCAGTTTGATCGGGCCCACGGCGAGCTGAGCAAACTAGTCGCAGACAAAGTCACCATCTACGGTCTGGGGGGAGCCAACGACCTCTTAGCCTGGAAGCAGGGTCAGCCCGATTACGGCGCCGACAACGATGGCTCCGGCGGAGTTCAAGTCCAATACCTCGACTCCCAGGGCGTAATTCAGCGCGCCAATAGCGAGCAAGCCCGGGTATCGACCGAAACTCCGGTGGCGGTGGGCGGCAAACTCCTGGCCTGGCTCGATTACCGCGAGGGTGATTACCGAATAGCGGCCTTCGACCTTCGCTCCGGCAAAGAAGCCCTGGTCTCTCCCCCCGAGGCCATGATCAACGCCTACATGAGCCCGACTTGCTCAGGCGACCGCATCGTCTGGGCCGACCGGCGCCAGGGCGACTACGATTTGTATCTCTTTGCGCTTTAAGGCAGTTGAGGCCGGGAACGATTCCAAATGCGGGCGACCAGGCTGGTCGATTTTGTGGGCTTTGCTTTCTTCTGGGCGGCAACGGCGAGGCAAATCCGGTTTCGGCCGCTGTTCTTGGCCCGATACAGGGCTTGGTCGGCCAGATGAATCATGGTGCGGGTAGACGAGGCGTGACGAGAGCGTTCGCAGATGCCGGCAGAGACGGTCAGCGTGTTGTGGCGCCCACGAACCAAAAACTTGGTAGCGGCAAACTCTTTGCGCACCCGCTCGGCAAACATTTGGGCCGACTGTGAGCTGACCGCGGGCATCAGCACCGTAAACTCTTCCCCACCAAAACGCGCCGGTATGTCGACCTCGCGGCAGTTTCGCTTGAGGATCTGACCGAACTTTTTCAGCACCTTGTCACCGGCCAGATGACCATGCCGATCGTTGTAATGCTTGAATCGATCCAGATCGAACATCACCACCGAAAGCGGGCCGCCGTAACGCTGGCTGCGGTTGATTTCGACAGCAAAGTGATGATTCATGGCCCGACGATTGAACAAACCGGTCAGCTCGTCGGTCGAGACCTCTTCGCGCAGCTGCGACTGTTCGTCGCTAAGCTGATGCAACAGGCGGCGGGAGGCATCGAGTAGATTCGATTGGGTAATGATGCCGGCCAGCTTGCCCCCGGAAGTAATCAGCAAACGCCTCACTTGGCTGCGGTGCATCACCTCAAGCGCGCCATCGATGGAGGTTCGGGCCGGCACGGTCACCACCCGCCGCACCAAGGTCTTGCCCACCGGCTCGGCGGCGGAATGATGGCTAGCGATGTGGCGCACCACATCTCGCTCGGTAAACATACCCAGCGGCTGACCGTCGGCCAAAATAATCACGGAGCTGCTTTGCTTCTCGGCCATGAGCTGGCACACGGCCTGCAAGGGCATGGCCTCTTCGGCCGTCAGCGGAGAGCGGTTCATATAGGGGCCCACCGTGGTCTTCACTCGTGCCGGCGCCGCGCGTACTTTGCTCTTGACCCGTGACCGCCCCGTTTTTGTTTTCGTAGTCTTGATAATGAACTGAAGTTTACTACAAAGATTCGTCAGAAGATAGCACCGCTTCGGGATAAAAGACGCGCATCAGATAGAGACCGGAAGCCGGCGCGGAGCCGGGCGCGGCCGCACGATTTTTGGCCTGGAGAATGGGCCTGACCTGGGCCGGCAAAACGCGACCTTCGCCCACCTTGACGATCAGACGCAGCAGGTTGCGAACCATGTGGGTAAGAAAGCTGTCCGCCTGAAAACGAAAGACCAGCAGCGAGCCTTGTCGCTCTAGCTGCGCCATGCGCAAATCGCGCACGGTAGACTTCTGCTTGAACTTGGGTCGGGTGGCAAAGGAAGCAAAATCATGCCGGCCAATCAATGCCGGCAAAGCGACCCGCATGGCCTCAACATCCAAAGACTCCGGCACATACCACACCCGACCCTGCAGGTCCGCGGGCAATTCGGCCGCATTGAAAATTCGATACTCATATTCCTTGCCCACCGCAGAGCTCCGGGCATGAAAGGATTCATCCTCTCGCCGGGCACTACGAACCCGAATATCGGCCGGCAAGACCTCGTTCAATCTCGCCGGCAAGTCGGCCGGCCGGCAATCCTCACGCAGCCGAAATCCCGCCACCTGCGCCCGCGCATGGGCACCGCGATCGGTACGCCCGGCACCCTGAACCATGGGCCGCTGGCCAAAAACAATCTCGATCGCCGATTCCATCGCGCCCTGAATGGTGGGCTTGTCTTTTAGCCGCTGCCAGCCATAATACTCACGACCGTCGTATTCCAGAACCACGCTGTAGCAATAAATTGTCATCTATTGCAGTATTGCCCAACTATGATGTCGAAACCAGAGAAACCGAAATCAGAGCCAAGTCCTTCCCCGGCCATCGCGCGCTATTTGAGTCGACATGCCGAGACGGACGCGGATGCCGATGGCTGGCCGGCGCCGCGTTCTGATTTGCGCTTGGTGGTGGTCATTCCGGCCCTGGCCGAGAAAGAATCTTTATTGGCGGTACTGGCATCGCTGGCATCAGGCTCAAAACGGCTGCCGCAAGTTGAGGTCATGGTGGTGGTCAACCATCGCCAAGGGGCCAGCGCGGAGATCGTAGCCAACAACCGTGAGACCTTGCGCTTGCTGACCCAAGGCTCTTGGCCGTTTCCGGTACGGGTGATTGATCGGGCATCTAAGGGTCGCGCCTTTCTGCCCAAGCGGGCAGGCGTGGGCACGGCGCGGCGGCTGGGTATGGATCTGGCGCTGCGGCGGCTGACTGCCGGGGGTCGGCCCGAAAGAGCGGCCATCGCTTGTCTGGACGCCGATTCGCCGGTATCTCCCGGCTACCTGGATGCCTTGCTTGATCGCTTTGACCGAAGGGATGCTCCTATCGCCGGCCTTTGTCACTACCGTCACCCGCTGCCGGCCGATCCGGAGCGGGCCGATGCCATTGTCAGCTATGAGTTGTGGCTGCGTTATCTGGAAATCGGCTTGCATGTCTGCCGTTCGCCTTATGCCTTCCAAACCGTGGGTTCCTGCATGGTGTGCTCTTGTCAGGGCTACGCTCTGGCTGATGGCATGCCCCGGCGGCAAGCGGCAGAGGATTTTTACTTCTTGCAGAAGCTGGCCAAGCTGGGCGGGCCGGGCGCGATCGCCGCTATTGCCGGCGCAATGGTCCACCCCTCGGCCCGGGTCTCGGACCGGGTTCCTTTCGGTACCGGCAAGGCCATGGGTCAATGCCAACAAGAAGGGGTGGCGGAATACTGTTTTGCCGAACCGCCCCAGGCTTTTCGGGAACTGGCGGATTTTTTTCAGCACGCGGAGGCAGCCTATACCGACTTCGATGGCTGGCGAAAAGAGATCAGCCCGGCCTTGGCCGACTTTGTTGAAGGTCGCCGGGGTTGGCCGGTGCTGGCTAAGATTCGGGACAACACCGGCGGCGCCCGGCATTTCGCCCGCGCGGTGCACGAGTGGTTCGACTCCTTGCAGGCCTTTCGCTATGCCCGGGGGCGAAAAAGGGACCTGGGTGGCGTCTGGATCTTAGCCGCCCTCAGCGAAAGCATGAAGGACCTGGAGCAGTGCCAAGACCTCCAGGGCCTGGAAGATCCTGGAAGCCGGGACTGTGATCTGGAACAGAAAAAATTTTGGCTCGATCGGCTCAGGCATTGGCCGGGTGTGATCAGAAAAACCTTGCCTGCCGGCCAGCAGCGGGGATAAGGAAACGCATGATTAAACCTCCGCAGAGACAAAGCTCATGAAAGTTGCCTTGGCGCAAATCAACCCCACCGTGGGCGACATCGAGGGCAATTGCCAAAAGATCGCCGATTTTCACCAGCGGGCAGTGGCTGCCGGCGCCGAGCTTACGGTCTTTCCCGAACTCGCGCTAGTCGGCTACCCGCCACTCGACCTGGTCAGCCGCGACGACTTTGTTGAGCGTTGCCACCAGGCCCTTGGCCAACTGGCCACCCAGCTCGCCGGGGTCCCGGCCCTGGTCGGCTGCGTGCTAAGAAACCCGGAAGCTAGCGGGCGGCCCATACAGAATGCCGCCGTGTTGTTGGCCGACGGCCAGCTGCGTTTTGTCCAGGCCAAATCCCGCTTGCCCAGCTATGATGTTTTTGATGAAGAGCGTTACTTCGAAGCTGCCCAAGAGCAAAAGCCGCTCGAGATAGGCGGGCAAAAGATCGGGGTCACCATCTGTGAAGACATCTGGGCCGGCCCCGAAGATGACCGGCGCCGGTATCCTTTCGATCCGGTGGCCGAGCTGGCTACCCAGGGCGTCGACTTTCTGGTCAATCTCTCGGCCTCTCCCTTTCATGCCGGCAAGGGAAAAGAACGAGAAGAAGTCGCTCGTAGTGCGGCGGCCAAAGCCTCGGTGCCCTTGCTCTTGGTCAACCAGGTGGGCGGCAATGATAGCCTGCTTTTTGACGGCCGTAGTTTGGCGATAGCGGCCGACGGCCGCGTTTTCGCCCGCGCCGAGGCTTTTTCTGAAGATCTGATTATCGCCGATCTGGAAACCGGCAAGGGAGATATGCGCCCCGAGGCCTCCGAGGGCGAAGCGGAGCTCTTTCGCGCCATCGTCATGGGCCTGCGCGACTATATGGAGAAATGTGGCTTTACCCGGGCCGTGTTGGGTTTGTCCGGGGGCATCGACTCGGCGGTCACCGCCGTGTTGGCGGCCGAAGCGGCCGGGGCCTACCGGGTACAGACCTTGGCCATGCCTTCGCCCTACTCTTCCCCACACAGCCGAAGGGACGCCGAGGAATTGGCTCGTCGCTTAGAAATCGACTGTGCCGCTATCCCCATCACCCCCATGCTGGATGCCTACCGGCAATCACTATCGGCAGCGATGGGAGACATCAAAGCCAGCTTGACCGAGGAAAACCTGCAAGCCCGTATTCGCGGGGCCCTGGTCATGGCTTTTGGCAACCAGCAAGGTGCGCTGGCCTTGGCCACCGGCAACAAGAGCGAACTGGCCACCGGCTACTGCACCATGTACGGCGATATGGCCGGCGGGCTGGCGCCCATTGGCGATCTGCTCAAGGGCCAAGTGTACCAGATGGCAAATTTTATCAATCGCCAAGAAGAAATCATCCCCCGGCGCATCATTGAACGGCCTCCCAGCGCCGAGTTGCGCCCGGATCAATGCGATCAGGACAGCTTACCGCCCTACGAGCAGCTCGATGCCATCTTGGCCTTGCACCTTACCGAACGGCTGGGCCAAGACGCCATTGTCGCTCACGGATACCCAACCGAAGTAGTGTCCGAAGTGATCCAAATGGTGGCACGTACCGAGTTCAAACGGCGACAAGCGCCACCCGTCTTGCGGGTCACCCGCCAGGCCTTTGGCGAAGGCCGACGTATTCCCATTGCCCGGGGACTGATGCGCAAGAGCCCAGCGAAGTGAAGCGAGATCCCGACCAAGTTGGCAAGTTAGTGCTCCGAATCGGCGCGCAGGACGCCGGCCGGCGGCTGGATGTTTATCTGGCGCGCAAGTTCGGCCGCAGCCGCTCGTCTATCCGCAACCGCCTCAACGGAAAAGTATGGGACGCTGAGCACTGTCCGCTCAAGTGGTCCTATCGGCTAAGGGCCGGATCCGAAATCGAGATAGAAACCATCGTGCGTCCGGAGCCGCAAGTAGAGGTCATCTACCGCATTTTGTATCAGGACCCGCATATAGTAGTGGTGGACAAAGGAGCGGGCGCGCCGGTGCATCCTACCCGCAGCTGGCGCACCCGCACCCTGCTTACCAGGATGAGCCAAGATCTGCAGGATGATGGCCTGGGACCGGCCCATCGACTGGATCGAGAGACCAGCGGGGTGGTGGTGTTTGGCCGATCCCGGCAAAGCCTGGCCCGCTTAATGGACCAGTTCAAACAGGGGAAGGTCCGCAAACGCTACCTGGCGGTGGTGCACGGTGATCCAGCCTTCGACCAGCTGCGCATAGACGAACCGCTGGGACCGGATCCAGATTTTGCCCTGCCTTGTCGGGTTCGGGTCGATCGCGAAAGGGGCCGGGCAGCGGTGACCGAGCTGCAGGTGCTCGGCCGCTACGGCAACCGCAGTCTGATCTCAGCACGGCCGCACACCGGACGTCAGCACCAAATTCGGGTTCACCTGGCCCACTTGGGTCACCCACTGCTGGGCGACAAGTTGTATCTCGACCAGGGTCGACCTTATCTGGCCATGATCCATGGTGGGCTGGACGCCGAAACTTTTTGCCGCCTGGGTCATCATCGCCACGCTTTGCACGCTCAGCGCTTGCGCATTAACCATCCTATCAGCGGCGCGACCCTTAACCTGCAAGCATCTTTGCCCGCGGATTTACGAGCCTTGCTCATGGGCAAAAAAGAAAGCGCCATCAATGATTGACGGCAGGCATCAGGCTGACTAAAATCCTGCTTGTCATGATACGAACATTAATCATCACTATCTTCGCCTGTGGATGCCTGATGGCATGCAATCGGCCTTCGGCTACGGTCCTGCCTACCGGTATGATTGCCATGTTCGATGGCGAATGTCCCTCGGGCTGGACCCGCTATCAGAACCTAGACGGTCGTTTTCCCCGCGGGGCAATACAGGCCGGCGATATCGGTGGCGATGACGGCCATAGCCACACCTTTGACATCACCGCCCGTACCTCTAAGGACGGCACTCACTTACACATGCTGGCCGCGGGTGATCCCATCGATGTCGATGCCGGTTTTTTTGGCCACGTGGGCATCCTCAAGGGCAACCTACAGGGCTTCGAGGAAGGCGGTCGCGAGCGTACCAAGGCCAACCGGGCCCGCGCGGTCACCGACGAAGATGGCGCCCACGACCATCTCATCAGCGTCCAGGGCGACTCGGCCTCGAGCCCGGCAGTGCCACCCTATGTAGATATGGTATTTTGTCGTAAAGACTAGACTACAAGCCCTGATCTTTGGATTCGGCGTAGCCCTTTTCTACTCGGGCCAAGACCGCTTCGCGCTGCTCGTCGGGCAGAAAAGCCCCGCCAACCGCGTTTTGTTCCAGGCGCAACAGATCTTGTAAAGTATAGGTCCAGCGGGTCACGGCTACGTCGTATTCATCGTTGAGCGAGCTGCGTTGAATGGAAGGATCGTCGGCATTGATGCAGGTCACCACGCCGGCGCGGTCGAGTTCGGGCAAGGGATGACGGGTCAACTCATCCACACAGCCGGTTTGGTAGTTACTAATGGGACACATTTCCAAAACAATACCGCGCTCGGCCAACATTTCCATGACCGATTCATCTTCGACGGCTTTGGTCCCGTGCCCGATTCGATCAGCCCCGAGCAATTTCACCGCAGAGAGTACCTGTTCGGCAGAAGTGCCTTCGCCCGCGTGGATGGATATGCCTAGCACCTTGGTATCTTTAACTCTTTGGAAGATTTTCTGGTACTCCTGGTTGGGATGGGCAAACTCATCACCGGCGAGATCGACCCCGGCGAGTCCCTCCGGGCTCAAGTCGGCGGCGGCATCGACCACCATCCGCCAAAAAGAAAAATCATAGCGCTCCCGGGTCAAGGTCACCAGAAAACGCAAAGAAATGGACGCTTCGGCCGCCGCCGCCCGCCCGGCCTCGCACACCGCTTCCATGACCCCTTGCGGCTGCAGCCGACTGGTGCGGACCAGATGTTCCGGGCTAAAGCGCAGCTCCAAATGAACCACCCCCTGCGCGGCTGCGTCCTCTATGGCCTCGGTGGTCACCCGCTCGACATCGGCATAGCTGCGATACCAGCCCGAATGGAACTTCTTCAGGAAATTGGCCAAGGTTCTGGGCTCGTCCGCTTGAAAGCACACCACCCGGGCCAAAGCCTCCTCGTTATCCAAGGGCAAATCCACGCCATGCCGCCGCCCAAGTTCCAGCATGGTCGACAGGCGCAACGAGCCTTCCAAATGCCGGTGCAGCTCAACCTTGGGCAAACCCCGCAATATAGCCAACCGCTCATCTTTCTCCACGACATGAACCCTTTCTTATTGTTCCCATCATCATAACGCCGCCAGCAGGCCGACACAAGAAGCAGGCTTAATCCAAAGTCGTAGACCTTGATCATCTGAGCATGGTTGATGCTCCAGGCTGGGCATGAGAGCACTTGTTTAGCGGAACTTGATCAGAGAAATGCACAAATTCGCAAATGACCTATTCC
>JAUVBB010000369.1 GCA_030591445.1 Deltaproteobacteria bacterium
AGCCAGTGTCTTTCAGCTTCTCTACCCCCATGGCCAGGGCGACATCACATGCGCCGGAGGCTACGGCATAGACGGCACCACGGAAGGCTTCGGTGCCACTGGCGCAGTAGTTCTCGGTGCGGGTCACGGGGATAAAGGGCAGACGGAGGGTTTGGGCCAAGGGCAGGGCGCTCTTGCCGACACTGCCTTCGTCGAAGCAGGTCGACAACCAGGCCGCTTCGATATCATCGCGGCCCAGATCGGCATCTTGGCAGCATTCTTCAAAGGCTTCCACCATCAGTCCTTCGGCCCCGGTGTCCCAGCGTTCGCCGAAGCGACTGCAGCCCATGCCGATAATGGCGACCTTGTCTTTGATCCCGGTAGCCATGCTTACTCCTTCCACTGATCGGCCAGAGACGACATGGCGTCGGGATACTCTTTGGCCTTTCGCAAATCACAGATGGCCGGAAAGTTCGCGGCCACTTGCTCGGGGCTGGGTACGGCGTCTTGGCCCAAAAAATGACCTTTGTTGGCCAGCACCGCGGCGCGGCCAAAGAGGCCCATGCCGGCATGGAGGATCAGGCCGGTGTCTTGACACGATTCTGAACATAGATACAAGACCAAGGGCGAGACAAATTCTGGTTTCAGTTTATCGGCCATTTGGGCGGGCAAGATTTTCTCGGTCAGGCGGGTGCGGGCCAAGGGAGCGATGGTATTGACCAGGATGCCGTATTTCTGGCCTTCTAACTTCAAGGAGTTCATCAATCCTACCAGGCCCAACTTGGCCGCCGAGTAGTGAGTCTGGCCAAAATTGCCAAACAGACCTGCCGCCGATGTGGTCAACAACAGCCGACCATAGCCGTTCTTCTTCATCTCGGCCACGGCCGGTCGGGCCAGGTGAAAGGCTCCGTCGAGGTGCACCGCGCGCACCGCTTCTATGTCTTCGGGCTCCATTTTCAGCAAAGTCTTATCGCGCAGGATGCCGGCATTGTGGATGAGAATGTCCAAGCGGCCGAAAGCGTCCAAGGCCGTTTGCACGATTTGTCGGCCACCTTCGACCGTGGCCACGCTGTGGTAATCGGCCACCGCCTCGCCACCCAGTTGCTGAATCTCTGCCACTACCAGGTCTGCCGCCTGTTGGGAATCGCCGGTACCGTCAGTGGCAGCCCCTAAGTCGTTGACCACCACCCGCGCCCCGCGCCGGGCCAGATCCAAAGCATAGGTTCTACCCAAGCCACCGCCGGCGCCGGTAACCACCGCCACCCGGCCGTCAAAGCGAATCTCCTCGGCCACCGATGGTACTGGCTTTGGTTTTGGCAGGGGAATGGCTTTCCAGAAATAGCCGCGCATGCCCCGGCCGGCGTCGGTATATCGTTTGCGAAACGATAGCCGCACTTGCTGGCCCACTTCGACCTCGGGAAGCGCGCAGTCGGTGAAGTCCGCCAACATCCGCCCGCCGCCATCGAACTGGATCATGCCGTAGATAGCCGGAGGCTCGATCGAGACCGAAAGAAAATCACCGGTAAAGGTCTTGATCTCCGCCAGGCGCTCGGCAAAAGAGTAGTCTTCTTGGCTGTGGTGAGCATGACATTTGGGATTAACACAAACGTCCATCTTGGGAAATTGCGGCGTGCCACATTCGGTGCAGCGGCCGCCCACCAGGCCAAAAAGAGTTTTGCGGTTTCGCCACAAGACGGTCAGCGGCGTTTGCTGGCTTAGCTCTGCCCGAATGCCCGCCTCGGTCTCTATCAGATCCCGGAACTTCAAGAACTTGATATAGTTGTTTTCAACTTTCCGGGCCGCCAAGGAACCGGCCAGGCCTCGGCGCTTGGGCAATGTGCGAATATTCTCCGTGACCCGAAAAGCCAGCGCGTCTACCCCGCTACCAAAACCGGCCAACACGATGAGATCACCGGGTGCGGCCTGCTCTAGCGCCTTGGCCAACATGAGCAGCGGATGGGCACAGCCGCAATCACCGCAAAGCAGATGCAGGTTGTCGACTACTTTTTCCGGCGGCACTCCGATCTTCTTGGCAATTTTTCGATGCTCGGCAGTGAAAAAACAGGGGTAGGCCAGGTGATCCACCTCGGTGACGGCCAAACCCAGTTTCTTGAGCAAGGCAGATACCGCTTCCGGAATCAAGCGCCCGTAGCCCTGGTCACGCACCCAGCGTTCCTCCCAGGTATAGTCGAAGCGCTGGCTTGCCCCCCGGTAGTGATCGACAAAATCTACCGCCAGGCTATGGCTGCCCAAGAACTCGGCGATAACCGCCTGCTTGCCAATCGACACCGCGGCCGCCCCGTCCCCGAACCAAAGTTCGTAAAAACCCCCGGCTCGGGTCTCGCGCTGGTCCGAGGCCAATACCAAAGCATGGTGCCGGTCGCCCGCCCGCACCGCGTCCAAAGCCGCAAGCATGGCGCCGGTACCGGCCCGAAGGGTCGCGGAAATGTCTTGGCTGTGAATTTCGTCGGCGAGTTGCAAGGCCGTCTTGACGATGCCGGCATTTTGCCGATCGGCAAAAGGCATGGTTGTCGAGGCCGAATAGAGGGCATCAATCCGCGCCCGGTCTATACCAAGCAAGCAGTCCGTGGCCGCCGCCACCGCCATGGTCAAGGGGTCTTCATCCCAGTTACAAAACGAGCGCTCTCCCTGGGCCGCTGAGAAAATAGCGGGGTTGAGCCAGCCGATGTGGCGATAGATTTCCTTGCGCTCTATGCGCAAGCGAGGCAGGTAAGCCCCAAAAGCGGTGATGCCAATCATGGTGCTGCCTCCTGCTCAGGATCTTGGGGGCGTCATGCCTGCCATTCAACAGTGCCGTTGGTGAGCACGACCTCGCCGGAATCGGCCTCGCAAACCCGAAACAAAGCCTGGCCGTCACCGGTTTTCCAGATGGAGGTATCGATGGCCACACCCGGGTAGAGGGGCCCGGAAAAACGAACCCGGATGCGCGTCATGCGCTCGGGCTGGCCAGGGAACAACTCGTGGATCAAGGCTCTGCAGGCATAGCCAAAAGTGCAAAGACCGGCCATGATCGGCTTTTCAAAACCGCTGGCCTGGGCATATTCCGGGTCGACATGCAGCGCGAAAACATCGCCCGAGAGTCGATAAAGCAATGGTTGATCGGGTGCGGGCCGATCGCGACGGTCGAAATCCGGCGGTCGATCGGGAAACTTCACTTTGGTATCCGGTGCCGGTATGCCCTCGAAGCCACCATCTTTGCGGCAAAACAAGGTGAAGATATTGGTAAACAGCTTGCCAACATCCGAATGGTAAGTATCGGCCTCGGCCACCACCAAGGCACCCTTCTCGGTTCCCTTGTCGTAAATATGGGTAACCGCCCCTTCGGTGGTCAGAACCCCTTGTACCGGAAAGGGCTGGTGAAAGATGATTTCTTGTTCTCCGTGCAAAATTCCGGACAGATCGGCTTGGGAATTGATGGCCGCCTGGACCAAAAAATCATACACCGCGGCGATGGAAAAAGTGGGCACTACCTTGAGCCGCTGCTCGAAGCAGTATTCGAGCTCTTTGAAGCCAGCCCCGACTCCCAAGGCGTAGAGCACCACGTCTTTCCATTCGTAATCCTTGCGCAAGGGACCGATCTTCTTGTCGATAGCATCGAGATTCAGCGCCATATCCAGACCCCCTATTACTGATTCGGACTGACTGGTTCAGACAAAGTAGTAGGCACCTTTAGCTTTAGCGGCGTGTGGACAAAAATGGGCTGTATGGCCAAGCGGGCAAACACCAACTTCCCGTACAAACTGGCCGCCAAATCGGGACCCAGGTCCCGGCAAAGAATGGCCCATTGCAATTCATGCCATTGCTTGATCAACTGCAAGGGACTAGGCGGCAATTTGGCCACCGTACATAGACTTGGTTTTTTTTCGGTCAGCTTCGGACAATAGGCTTTGCGACAAGCCTGGGCAATCACCGCCGCCCGCTGCGGTAGATCGGTGGCGGCCAAATCATCGAACACCTGCCGGCATCCGTTTTCCACATAGAGATCCTTACAGGCACTGGCCAAGAGCAAAGACTTTGACCCCGGTGACATACCACTGGCCAAGGCTTTTTCCGAGCCCACCAAACAGCGACGTACCGCTTTTTCTGCCTGCGGATGTCTGGCGCCTTTTTGGCAAGACAGGCCAGCTAGCCCGACCAAAATCAAGAAAGCAAAAAACCCGAAAGTGACATTTTTTTTCATGATTTCATGCCCTCACAAACCGCGGCTCAATGAACGCGCTGCGGCTTGGGCTGGGAACCAATCCGGTTCAAGAGCTGAACAACTACTTGACGAATTTTGAGCGGATCCAAGCGCGGGGCTTCATCGGTAGATTGCTCAACGGCCTCGTCCAACAGATTGTCCGGTGATATTTGCAGGACCGGTATGCCGGAAGAAGAGCGGGACAAGTCCTGCGCCATCAAGCTGATTTGGTACAAGACTTGGTCGTCCTGCGAGGAATGCATCACCACGCCGCCCACCATGCCCACGCCCAGCGGTTGCCATAGTGGCCGCATGCTGTTTCCGGGCGGCAAAAGCATCCAATCCAGGCAGAAATTCTCCGACAGAAAGAGAGTACCCAGGCGACCAAAGCCTCGCTTCAGGGCCGCGACTTGGCCCTCCAATTCCATGCCCTTGAGTTTCCTGAGTCCGGAGACGAATTCTCGAACCAGTTCGACCTCGTCACAAATGACGCAGACCTTGGCCCGGGTGATTCGGCTGCGGGGCTGGCTAGTGCTCGACAGTTTTACTTTCAGCTCGTACATGACATCATGTTCAAGCAGCGGTTCGTCCTCGGGCTCTTCTTTTACGTCCTCGTCGATTACCTGGAGTACACCTTTGTCCAGCAGGGTGCGTATAGCCCGGCAGGCCTCATAATCGGTCACCCGCGTGTGCTCGACCAGTTCCCCCACCGAGGTGTAAAAATCAAGCAGATTCATAATTTCTTCGGTGACCGGATGCAAACCTTCGTAACGATCGCGCAAGCCCGGTGCTACCGCCAAGCGCGTGCTTTCCGCAGGCAAATCGTTGTTCCACAAACGTTCAAGCTCGTCTGCCTGGCGCGCACTCTCCAGCAAAAGAACATCGGAACTGCGGCGAATGTTCAAATCGCCAGTGACCTTTTCTGGAATAAAGGCAAAGGACCCGTTGGTCCATTGCAGCAAGCGAAACAAAGCTTTCTCGCCATGGTGCTTGTGGGTACTGGCGTGGGTCACGTCGCCATTCTTGATAAAAATGCGGGCCTCCGAAGCATCACTCTTGATTTCCAATAGACCCGTTTTTCGGTTGATGTGAAAAATCTGCAGAAGATCGGAAAGGGAGATCTGATTCAGATTGCCTTCGATTTCGCGACCTTCTTCCCGCACTTCTTGGGCGGTCTCCATTTTCTGAAACGAGGAGGCGACCAGGGAGAGAAACTCGTCGTTGTTGAAGGGCTTGCGAATAAACGCCTCTCGGTAACCCCACATGGTGGTTTCCGGGACGTCCGCGCCAATCATCACAATCACCGGGATGTGCTCGGTGCGCGGATTCGATCGGAGAATCTGGACAAATTTTCGGGCCGGGATCAGGGGGCACTCGGCATCAATGAGAATCAAATCCGGGTGCACCAGAATGGCTTTTTCCAAGGCCTTGCTACCATCCAAGGCAGCACGAACGTCATAGCCACTTTCGTGCAAATCGTTGCCCAGGCCACGCAGCAGCTCTCGGTCGGAATCAACGAGGAGAATGACTTTTTCAGCATCAGCCGGCATTTGATATATGTGCCCTCACTTAGCGCTCAATACTGCGGCTGGAAATTGTAATGGTCTTGCAACCTGGCGATTAAGTTCTCCACCAGGAAATGATCATGGGTGTGAAAACCGAAGTACGTGCCCTCTTCTTTTCGCGATCCGACGAAAGCATAGGCCAGGCGCTCGCTTAAAACCATAACCAGACGGAACTGATCCATGTTTTCGTCTTCGAGATACACCCGGGTCAGCGACGGATGGTCTGAGCTACAATTCGTCTCCCCTCTTCTTCCCAAGATGAAGAGTTTGGCCTGCTCGGCCCAGGCCAACACTTGTTCGATGGGTCTGGGGGTATCACCGATTGGGCCACCGACATCAAAGAGAATGGCCTTGCGCTCAGCGATGTCCACAGCTTGGCGCGCCACTTCTTCTTCGATTCCGCGCAGGGCCTGCTCGTCAAATAGGCCGTGGGCGCTGGTGCCGCTGCCTTCTTCGGCCAAGCGGAACGAGATGCTGGCATCCTCGACATCAAGCTCGTAGTCTTTCGCCTCGCCCACCAGGATCTGCACCATATCCCAAAAGCTCTTATCGCTCAGGTGCAAGCGCCAATAAAGGCTGGAACGCGCCATTTCCATGCTTTCCCGACAGACGCCCAGCAATTCGTCGAAATCCGAGCCATCCAGGGGAAAGGTCGCCGAACCAAAGGAAATACCGATGGGATAATCACGGCTCAAGGTACGAATGAAGGGATCGGCCCAAAACGACTCCCGGCTCCGACGGATGAACATCTGCGAACCCAAAGCATCGGTTTCGGGCAACAGGGCATAGTATTCATGATCTGACAACTTGGCCAGGATGTCTGAATCACGAACGACCCGGGATATGCTCTCGGCCAATTTTCGCGAGATGTGCAGGCAAATCTCAGCCTTGAAATGCTCGCTCAAAAAATCAAAGCGGTCGATCACCACCGTCACCAAGGAAAACGACCGGCCATAACGACGCGCCTTGTATATTTCCTTGCCGGCATAATCGATGAAATAGGTTAAATTGTAGGCCACCGATCCTTCATCGCGAAGCCCCAGCCGCTCTAGGGCTTGGAATCTTCGTGAGTTTTTCAAGGCAATGGCCGAAAATTCCGCCATGGTGCTGGCCATGTTCTGATCGCGCTCGGTGAAATCCTCGCGCAATTTGTCTAGCAGCATCAGTAGGCCGACCGGCGAATCGTCCACCATCAAGGGAATGAAAAGCGCTTCGCTGTCCTTGCCGGCCGCCGGCAGGTTCAACACTAAACCGGGGGCAGCAAAGAAGGGTTTGCCATTGCGTATGGCCGCCAGCGAAGAGTCTTCGCGCAAGCTCAAATTAACCGGAAAATCTTCCAGGGCCACCAAACCCCGATAACCGGAAAGGTTCAGTTTCTCCGTTCCAGGATCAGCGCGTTCTTCAGGGGAAGTCAGCCAAAGCAATCCGCCCTGGGCTCCGGTCGCTTGAATCATGTGCCGAAGAATCATCTCGCAAAGATTCTCAAAATCCAAGGTGGACAAAATATCCAGGCAGCGTCGGTAGATGGTCTGCGCCTGCAGGTACTGCATGGATTCATCAAGTAGCTTGTTCTGCTGATCGAGCAGCCGCCTCCGCTCCAACAAGCGATCGAGGGTAAGCAGCAATTCATCGCGATCAACCGGCTTGACCAGATATTCGAACACCCCCATGCGCATCGAGCGAACCGCCAGGCGCACATCGTCTCTTTGGGTGACCACGACGATATC
>JAUVBB010000040.1 GCA_030591445.1 Deltaproteobacteria bacterium
ATGGCGGTCATCCAGAAAGCGCGAGCCTCCAACCCGGAATACAAAAACGCGGTGACGGTATGAATGCTGACCGCCCAGGGAATGGAGAGAATGATGAGCGGCTTTACCCACTTGGGCGGGGCAATCCCTTTGCGCTCGGCCCCGAAGGTCACCTGGGAGATCACGACATTGATCAGCAAATAGCCCATTAGCGCCACGGTATCCCAGAACATGAGTGAATGCACCGTGGGATGCAAGAACACATTGAGAATGCGCTGTGGCTGACCCATATCCACAAAGATGAACAACATGCACATGCCCACGGCCGGGATGGCCAAGAACTCACCCAAGATGGTCAAGCGGCCAAAGGCTTTGTAGTTATGCAAGTAATAGGGCAAGACCACCATGACCGCCGAGGCGGCCACACCCACCAGGAAGGTGAACTGGGCGATATACAATCCCCAGGAGACATCCCGGCTCTATCCGGTGACCGCAAGCCCGTCCCGCATTTGCAAGAGGTAAGCGATCACACCTGCGCCGATGATGGCCAGCAGGAATCCTATCCAGATCCAGTAGCGACGACTGCCTTCTAGTGCCTTTTCAAGCATGGCGACCTCACACGACGTAGAATACGTGGGGAGCAGTCCCCAAGCTGGGCTTGCGCCGGATGGTGTGCCGGGTACGCAGCGCCCGGGCAACGTTGGAATCGGGTTGGCCCAAATCACCAAAGACCATGGCATCCGGTCCGGCTACCCGATTGGCGGCTTCCACACAAGCGGGCGCCAGGCCCTGGGCCAGGCGCTCGGCGCACAAATTGCATTTCTCCACTACCCCCTTGCAGCGGGTGGGGAAATTGGCATGCACGTTCTTGATGTGCGGCACCGGGTCTTTCCAGTTGAAACTGCGCGCCCCGTAGGGACAAGCGGCGATGCAATAGCGGCAACCGATACAGCGGTGCATGTCCATCATGACTATGCCATCGGCCCGCTTGAAGGTGGCCTGGGTGGGACAAACCCGCACGCAGGGAGGCCGTTCGCAGTGGTTGCACAGAACCAGCACCGGTGCGTCTTTCAATCGATCTTCGGTGTATTCGTGCACCTGATCGGGAAAGGCCTCGGTATAGGTCTGTTTCCAGATCCACTTGACCTCATGGTGCTTGTCTTCGATGTTGGGCACGTTGTGGATCTGGTGGCAAGCCTCGACACAGGCATGCTGGACATCCGGGCTTTGACATTTGGCAATGTCCACCACCAGGGCCCAGCGCTTGGCCGAGAGATGACCGGGTAGGGTCTCGGTGGTCAGAGCCTTGCCGATGGCCGTAGCTACCGGCACCGCCAAACCCAGGCCGGCGACACCGACGGTCGAACATTTTAGAAAATTCCGTCTGCTTTCGTCCATGGCTCAGTCCCCTTTCGGATCCACGTGGCAATCCCAACAGTAGGGAACGACGCCGACGTAATTGTGGCACTCGTCACAGAACTTGGCCTTGTTGGTGTGACACTTCAAGCAGGTTAGCGATAAGGACATGACGTACTTTTTACCGTCCTCGGCGACGTACATTCGCTTGCCATCGCGTACCGCGGCGTCCCGCCAGTCGTTGAGCAAATCCATGTGCCAGGCTTTCATATACTCTTTGGACTCGACACACTGGGTCTCGTTCTTCGGCAGCTCCAGCTCCGGCCGATGCCCGGCCTTGCCACTGGCCAAAGTAAACCAGATAGGGAAGGTAATCAGCAGGACAAAGATGGCCAAGCCGATGATGACTTTTCCGGCATCATGCATCGTCGCTACCCTCCTTCTGTTCTCCGACCGGTTCCAGGCGCAAGTTGATGCTTCTATCGTTTTCGCCTTCGAGTACCATGGCGTTGACCACCAGCTCGGTAATGCCAGTCACGGTTACCCCGGGCGCCCAGTAGTCGCATACGGTGATCAAGGTGGCACGATCGATGGCACAGACACAGGCCAGTTGATTGACCTCGTATTTTTTCTGCACGTAACGAACCGCGTTGCCACGGGGCAAGCCACCGCGCAGCCGCATTTCCATGTTCTCGTCGGTGCCCAGCCCAGCGCCACCGCCGCAGCAGAAAGTTTGCTCGCGAATGGTATTTTCCGGCATCTCAAAGAAATTGTTGCAAACGCTGTTCAAGATGTAACGCGGCTCTTCTAACAAACCCATGGCGCGGGCCGGATTGCACGAGTCATGGTAGGTGACCCGGATATGATCGTTGCGGCTCGGGTCTAGCTTCAGTTTTCCGTGCTTGATTAGATCGGCGGTGAACTCGGAAATGTGCACCATTTTGGTCGATTTGGCACTTTCGAACACGGTACCGGTAATCGGTGACTTGGGAACTTCCAGGAAGTCTGCCGGACCGTTCATGGTGTCCATGTACTGGTTCAAGACCCGCCACATGTGGCCGCACTCCCCGCCCAAAATCCATTTGACTCCCAGGCGCTTGGCCTCGGCATAGATCTTGGCGTTGAGCGATTTGATAACGTCGGCTGAAGTAAACAAGCCGAAGTTGCCGCCCTCGGAAGCGTAGGTGCTCCAGGTGTAGTCCAAACCAATCTCATTGAAGAGCGTCATATAGCCCATGCAGGTATAGGTGCCCGGATCAGCCAAAAAATCCCCCGAGGGGGTGACAAACAACACCTCGGCTCCCTTTTTGTTGATGGGAATCTTAACCTTGACCCCGGTGGCCTCTTCAATATCTTCGGCAAAGAACTCCAGCGTATCCTTGAGCCCGTGGGGCTGGATGCCCAGGTGGTTGCCAGTACGGAAGCAATTGGCCACCGGCTCGATGGACCAGTTGACGTAGATGCCCAGCAGGCCGAGCAACTCGCGGCCCATCATGGTAATCTCGGCGGTGTCGATGCCATAAGGGCAAAACACCGAGCAACGACGACACTCGGTGCACTGGTAGAAGTAATAGAACCACTCCTTGACCACATCGATGGTCAACTCACGAGCGCCCACCATTTTGCCCAGCAGCTTGCCGGCCAGGGTGTATTCTTTGCGGTAAATCGAACGCAGCAATTCAGCCCGCAACACCGGCATGTTCTTGGGATCGCCGCCGCCGATGAAGAAATGACACTTGTCAGCGCAGGCGCCGCAGCGCACACAGACATCCATAAAAATCTTGAAGGTCCGATATTTATCCAAGCGCTCCTGGATACCGTCCAGGAGAATCTCTTTCCAGTTCTCGGGCAATTTCCAATCTTCGTCAGTCACCGCCCACTCGCGGGGATTGGGCAGCCCCAGATACTCCAAGTGCTTAGGCTTGCCCGGGTAAATCCAGGAACCCGGACGAAAATCCACCGGGGTGTCCATCCAGCCGGTCTTGGGCGGGTGGTAGTCCGGCTTCAGCAGGTCTTCCTGCTGATAGTAATCCATCTGGTCTGGTTTTGCTTCCGCCATGACCTACTCCTTCTCTGCCTGGGCAGGTTTCGGTTCGGGCTGCTTGTCTACCGGCAGTCCGGCCGCCACCATTTTGTCCCGGAAATCATCTTCATACTCTTCGTAGGTGTGTACCTTAACCGGAGCATTCCAGGGATTGATGTGCCGCACCATGCGGGAGTTGTTGGCCAGGTTCCGGGTCGGGCTCATAAAAACCCCGATCAGGTGCATCAGCTTGCTGAAAGGAAAGTAAGCAAGCAAGGTACAGACCAAGAACAGATGCACGTAAAAGAGCCAATGAATACCTTCGGTGATGGCCGGCTGGAAACTTAGCAAGCCCAAGGTCAGCTCCTTGATGCCCACCACGTCGGTCTTGACGAAATGCCGCAACAGGATACCGGTGGTGGCAATTCCCAACAGCAAGAACAGGGGGAAATAGTCATTGACCAGCGAAATATAGCGCACTTGCGGGATGGCCAGTCGGCGCAGCAACAAATAGCCAAGCGCGCCAAAGAATATCAGGCTGGTCATGTAGAACACCGGAACTCCGACTTGCATAAAACCGTCGACAGTCTGCAGCAGGTCGACAAAGAAAGGAATGGGTTCGGTGAAGAAACGCAGGTGACGGATGAAGATCACCAAGAAGGAATAATGAAAGGCGATGGCGCCCATCCAAAGCCACTTGGTAGGGCCATAGGTGACTTTATCGCCTTCGGCGATCTGCGTTTTGGTGTTTCGGAACAAGGAGCGGAAAAACAGGATCTCCAAGGCCATGCGCACCAACACGCCGAAACCGGTGTGCGGATTGTCGTATTTGCTGGACTTGATCCACGGCAGGGATTTTTGTTGTCCGCAGGTGGTGGGTATCCGGAAAGGGACCGGTGATTTGGCCCAGCCCAGCACCCGAAAGATCAGACCGCCCAGGAAAAGTACGATGGCAATGTAGGGCACAATCACCCCAAATAGAGAGTACAGACCTCCGGCCTCTACTCCCAACACAGCCAGACCGACCAGGGCGAGGACTGCGACAAGTGACAACACGGCGTTCATGTATTCACCCTCACTTCGCGTTGGATGGGTTATGGTCCTCGGTGTGCGCGCATTCTGTTTCATCGACAAACATGCCGGAGCGCTTAAGCACGGTAGCAACCCGTCTTTTTACTTCGTTGACTCGTAGCTGATACATCTGTTCGCGGGACTTTACCAGTAAATCTATGGCAAACAAGAGCAACTGGTCGACCTGGCTGTCAAAATCTTCCAGTTCGGCCAGGATGTCCGCGCTTTTGCCTTCGGCGCCCAGTTCCTCGCGGACGGCCTTCTTCAACAGCAAGACGAAGACCAGCGCTTTTGAAGGAGTGAAGTCTTGTACCGAGCGGATCTGGATGATCTCTTGCAAGTGGCGGCAGGCCAAATCAGGGTCAAACCCATCGAGCAAGTTGTCGAACAAGGCCTTGATGTCGCCAGCCAATTTCTGACCCACCGGATTGGCAAACTCGTTCTTCTCTCGGCGGAAAAACCTAGCCGCCTCTCCGGCATAGGTCGCCAAAGTTTTGTCCAGCCACTTCTCGGTAATACCGGCTCTTTTTTGACACAAGAGTTCTTGGAGTGCCATGATTAAGCACCTTGGTCCGTTCACGGCAAGCTGAGCCTTCCAGGCCGAAACCAGGAAGACTCAAAATGCCTGACGCTACTTTTGAATGTAGTCAGCCTTAGACGCAGCCGGTCGGCTTGGGCAGGCCAGCAATCTTGCAGGCGCCCTTGGCCGGACCCGACGGGAATAGCTCATAAATTTTGTTCAATTTGAAACCCGTCGATTTGCACAGCTTGCGAATCATGGGCGCCACACCGAACTCAAGGTAGTACTCGCGCAAGAAATCAACCACTTTCCAGTGCTCGTCGACCAGATCCTCCACGCCTTCGGTCTTGCCCAACGCGGCGGCAACTTCTTTGTTCCAGTTTTCCGGCTCTTGCAGGAATCCATCTTCGTCGATTTCCACGGTGGTGCCATTTCCCACGTCAAACTCTGCCATGATCTTTCTCCTTTTTTGGGTTGGTTAACCGTCAGATTTTGGTCCCATCTCAATAGTGGTTAGTTTTGCGTTGCCCTTTTTCCCCATCAAACGCACAAATTCCGGCTGCGGCGCGTGACCCAAATCCAGCGATTGTTGAAACTCCACCTGGGCTTCCTCTTCTTGCCCCAAGGCATTGAGCCCCACCGCCAAGTGATAATGAGCACCGCCGTTGTCTGGGGTCAGGGCAATGGCTTTACGAAAACACTCGACCATTTCCTTGGCTTGACTCAGATAAAGATGACCCAGGCCCTGATTGTAATGGGCTTGCATGATGGCAGCATCGCAGTCGAGCGCCTTACGGTTCACTTCCACGCAGCCCTTAAAGTCAAAACGTCCCAGCAGCACGCCACCCAGATTTACCCAGGCTTCGATACATTTTGGATCCAACTCCAGCGCGCGCCGCAAGGATTCTTCAGCCTTACTATAGGCACGTGATTGAATCAGGGCCGTACCCAAACGCAAATGCGCTCGGGCAGAATCAGGTTCCTTGGCCACTTCCTGCCGCAATTTAGATATTGGAATGGTTCTTTTACTCTTATCGCCCATTACATCCTCCTCGTTTTATCGTCTCGGCCAAAGCACGGCTCATGCGTTGGCCGACCTCTCCCGGACAGCCCTGGGTCACCTTACGCAAGGTGCGGGCAATGCCAGCCTGCAGACTGTCATCCGCGGCCAAGCGAGTCAAATCAGGCACGAACGGCAGCAACATCTCCGGCTGCTCTTCGGCAATGGCGCAAAGCACCTCCGGCGCGGTTTGGGCATTGGTGCCCGACTCGTCATTCATGGCCCAAACCAGACGTCGAATGACCTTCTGCACCAATTTCTTATGGTAGCGAGCGGCGATAGCAATGGCCCGAGCCGCACGCTGCCGACGTTGGGCATCGTCATGGTAGGTCATCCCTAACAGATAACGTACGCAACGCGAATTCTCTGCCACCAATTTTTCCATCTCTTCCCAAGCGCCTGTTTTAAGGGCCTCTTCTACCTGTTGCCGCAAGTTCAACACATGCCTCCAGCCCGATCGAGACTTCGCCGGCCACAGGCTGCCTGTACCAATGCCGGGGCCCATTCGGGCTGCCCCAGGGCATGCAAGTGAAGGTAGCTTGCCACCACCTCGTGTTGCCGGATGCCATCTCGCCCTTCCCCAATGCCAACCCCCCGCCCAAGCGCCAAGACGGTCTTTAATGTCTCGCCCCTTGCCTGCAAGCGGGAATAATGGAACTCGTGCCCGCGCAAGGTCGTGCCCAGCGGAAAAAAGGGATTGTCGCCATCCACCCTGGCCTCGACATAACCGTGGCCTTGCGGACGGGCCTGCTGCTCGACCACCACCGGCAGAGCACCCACCATGGGATGCGCGGTACCGGCCATCACGATGGCCCGGGACAAGTACATCAAGCCGCCGCACTCCGCCCAAACCGGCAAGCCTTCCTCGATGCGCCGGGCTAGACTTTCGCGAAAGCTCCGGTTGGCCGAAAGTTCGGCCAGGTGCATTTCGGGAAAACCCCCGCCCGCATAGAGCGCATCGACAGCAGGAAACTGCTCGTCGCGCAAAGGCGAAACGCTGACTAGCTCGGCCCCGGCCGCCGCCAAGGCAGCCAGGTTCTCCGGATAATAGAAAGTAAAAGCCTTGTCCTGCAGAACGCCAATGCGCGTGCTCACTGGTGGCAAGGCTTCGGCCACTGGGGGCTTCGCCGTCAAATCCAGTGGCTCGGCGCCCTTGGCCAATTCAATCAAAGCGGCCAAGTCGGTATGCTGGCCCACCAAGTCAGCCACCGCCGCCAAGGCCTCCTGGGCGTCGGGATGCTCCATGGCGGTCACCAGACCCAGATGCCGACTG
This sequence comes from Deltaproteobacteria bacterium, assembly GCA_030591445.1. Taxonomy (GTDB): domain Bacteria; phylum Myxococcota; class B64-G9; order B64-G9; family B64-G9; genus JAUVBB01. Next base: position 7,283 of record JAUVBB010000040.1, read on the forward strand.
GGCAAATGCTGGGCCCGCACGCGGGGGATGACCCCCAAAACGGGAAGATCGGTTTTATCCCGAAGGGTCTGGCGAATCAGCGCCTCTTGACGGGCCGTGCCTACCCGGTTGAGAATAACACCGACCAAGGGCAGCTCGGCATCCATCGCCCGTACCCCCAAAACCAGGGCGGCCAAGGTTCTGGTCGTTTTGGTAGCATCCAGCACCAGTACCACTGGACTACCGGTCAGCTTGGCCAACTCGGCAGTGGAGTGGGTGCCCTGGGCATCCATGCCGTCGAATAGCCCCCGGTTGCCTTCCACCACCGCCATGTCGGCGCCAGTGGCAGCGCCGGCCAAAGAGGCCAGCACCACCTGAGGCGGCATCAGAAAAGTGTCCAGGTTCTTGGCCGGCACCCCCGCCGCCGCGCCCAACCAGGCGGCATCAATGAAGTCGGGACCTTTTTTAAAGGGGGCAATACGTAGTTTCTGTTCTTGGAGCGCACGCACCAAACCCACAGCAACCAAGGTCTTACCGGAATCACCCGATAGACCCGCAATGATCACCCTGGGAAATACTTGCTGCATTCTGTTTCCAAGCGATCAGACAAGCGGCGACTTATCTAGATCATATCAATGTAACCGCAGGGACACTCATCCATGCACTTCTTGCAGCCATCACAAGTATCCAGCTTCACGTTGTAATAGTGCCCGGGTCTGATCCCATCGGTAACCTTGGAAAAACAAGACGGGGTACAAAACATCCAGCAGCGTTCGCAACCAAAGCACAAACCGCAGGAGTAACACCGGGTCGCTTCTTCCAGGAACTGTACGGAGGTAATACCTAGATCGATCTCTTTTTCTGCTTGGCTGAGCCATTCTTCTTGCGGCCGATGGGCACGCTGGGCTCTTTCCTTGGCATCGTAAAGATCGTGCCGAACCCGGTCCTGGCCTATCACCGGCAGTTCAGCAACCTTTGGCAGCTTGACCCCGCGCAATTCGGCATCGAGGGCCTCGGCGGCCGCGCGGCCCTGTCCCACCGCAATGGTGGCCAAGCCCAGATCGAGCGCATCGCCACCGCAGTACAGACCGTCGCGAATTTTGCCGTGTTCGTCGGCCTTGTACCATTTGTCTTCCGGCCCCAGGTCGCCCAAAGGATCAAAATCGGGCTGTTGAGAGATGGCGGCAATCAAGGTATCGATGGGCACCTCATACTCGGAACCCTCGATAGGTACCGGACGCCGGCGACCAGAATCATCCGGCTCGCCAAGTTCCATCTTTTGCACCACCACCGCCGCGACCTTGTCCCCGTCCCGCTTGACTTCCACCGGGGCCACCAGGAACTCGATCTTGACCTCTTCCTTGAGGGCATCTTCGACTTCCGAGTCGATGGCCGGCATTTCGGTACGGGTACGCCGGTAGAGAATGGTTACTTCGGCGCCGGCACGGCGAGCCGCCCGGGCCGCGTCGATGGCCGTGTCTCCGCCGCCGATAATGGCGACTTTTTTGCCCACGTCGACAGTTTCGCCATTGTTAATCTGGTAAAGATAATCGGTGCCGGCCCACACACCCGGGCCTTCTTCGCCCGGGACTCTAAGCAAACGACCCTGGTCAGCGCCAATGCCGACAAAAACCGCTTTGTGCTTGGCTTTGAGCTCGTCGACCGAGATGGTTTCGCCAATCTTGCAGTTGAGCTTGAGCTCTACGCCCAGATCCAGGATGCGCTTGATTTCAGCTTGCAGCACTTCATCGGGCAAGCGGTAAAAAGGAATGCCCCACAACAACATGCCGCCGGCTTTGGCGGTTTTCTCGTAAACCGTGACCGGGTAGCCTCGCCGCGCCATCTGGTAGGCAAAAGACAAACCGGCCGGACCGGCGCCGATTACGGCGACGGAATCGGTTTTGGGCTCGGCATCGGCAATCTTGTCCAAAGCCAAACCTTTTTCGATGCCCCAATCGCCAATAAAGCGCTCCATGGCATTGATGGCCACGGCGCCGTCTTTTCCTTCGCGATTGCAGTTGGTTTCACAAGGATGCGGGCAAACCCGACCCATGACCGATGGGAAGGGATTGGTATCGACCACCATGTGCCAGGCTTGGTTGAAAGAATCCTCTTCGCTGACTCCCATTTTTTCACGTTGGGCAATGGCCGCGATCCAGTTACGAATGCGGTTGCCGCTGGGGCAATTCGACCCACAGGGAGGCATCTTGACATTCTGTTGAGGGCGCTGAGCGGACACAGAACCACCTGTGCCTCGACTGGTTGTGCGCAATGGTTTCTTTTTTTTCGATTTATTAAGAAGACCCATATTCTTCTCCGCCTTGTGGCAAGATTATGGTGGTTCCTGCCGATTGAAACTTCACGTGGTTCGGGAATCCGGCCAGCCGGCAGCCCGATGTCAAACGAAGTAAAAAACCGAGCCGAAGAGTTCCTCGGCCCGGCTACTGAATCCAAACAAACTCAGCTATCGGGCGGCAATACGATGTAGCTACCACCTACGTACGAGTAAGTGCACTTGCCCGAGTCAATCAACTGGCGAATGGCCAATTTGCACAGCTTCTTGTCGCACTCTTCGGCGCCATACTTTATGATCATGGCCTTGGACAAATCGAGCGCTTTCAGGTTCTTCTTGCCGTGGTACTCCTTGACCATGTCAAACATGTCGCCGGCTACATCATCAACGTTTGCACTCATGACTCACTCCTACACGCGTTTGAAGTGAACCGACCGCTGGTAGGTCTCACCGGCGTGGGAGAAATCGTCGATGTGGAGCTTGGTGAACTCGATACCAGTCATGTCGAAGAACCGGGGCCAACCAATCCGCTCAATCCACTCACCCATACGCTCATAATTGTTTGCGTGGGCCGCATACACTTCGACGATGTTCTTGACCGCGGCAACCGTAGTCGGCCAGCGCGGGGGCTCGTTGGGAATAAACGGGATGGCCAACTTGGAGAACATAGGCTCGGAGCGAGCCTGGCTTACCTTGCCACCCACCCAAATGGACAAGCCATCGTTGATGGGATCGTTTAAGGTCATGGCCGGACAAACCGTGTAACAGTTGGCGCAGAACATGCACTGCTCTTCGATGACTTCCACCGATTGATTCCCATCGACGGTGGCGGGACGAATGGCGCCGGTCGGGCACGCCGCTACCGTGGAGGGAATTTCGCACATTTTGTTCATCTGCTCATGGTTGACGACTGGCGCCTTGCGATGCACGCCCAGGATGGAAATATCGGAGCAATGCACCGCACCGCACATGTTCAGGCAACAAGCAAAGGCGATGCGCAGCTTGGCCGGCAATTTCTTGTCATTGAAGTAAGGGAACAACTCATCCATCACGGCTTTAACCACGCCGGAAGCGTCGGTGGCCGCCGAGTGGCAGTGCACCCAACCCTGGGTGTGAACGATGTTGGTAATGCCGGGGCCGGTGCCGCCGACCGGATAACCCTCTTTGGTCAGGCGCGCAACGCAGGGGTCGACCTTGCTCGAGTCCGAGATCAAGAACTCGACATTGTTGCGGCTGGTCCAGCGCAGGTGACCGTCACAAAACTCTTCGGCAATGTCGGCAAACAGTCGAATGGTCACGGTGCTGACCAAACGGGGAGTCGCCGCCCGCACCGAAAAGAGCTTGTCGCCGCTCTGGCCGACATGCATCAACACGCCGGGTTTGACGATTTCGTGGTGCTTCCACTTGCCATAATTGGCCTTGATGATCGGGGGAAGAAACTTTTCGTAGTGTGGGGGGCCGATATCGGTTTTTCTGTCAGCCATATCTCAAGTCCTCCTTAGATATTCTCGTTTGGGTACCAATTCTTAGAACCGGAAAAACTACTCTTCCCCGTCTTCTTCACCCAATTCGAAGAAGATGTAGGGATTGGTCCGCGGATGCGCAACCATCTCCGGCGTAGGTTCCAGACCGATTTGTTCCAGGAAGTTACCCAAGCCGATACGCTGGATAAATTCGCCAACCCGCTCACGGTTCTTGCCATGCTCGCCCCACAGATCCCAGATGGCCTCGGCCAACTCTTTGAGATCATCATAAGGAGCTTCCATCGGCAGGAAAGGAACCATGACCGAAGCAAGCAATGCCCCACCGATGATGGGCGCCTTGGCACCGATCAGGATGGTGGCACCACGCTCTTTTCCAGGAGCCAGCGCCTTGGGCATCACGTTGATGCAATGCATGCAACGGACGCAATCGGCATTGTCGATGGCCAGCTTGCTGCCGTCGAAAGAAATGCAACCGGTCGGACACAAGCGAACCACGTCCTGGGCAATATCGACCTGCTTGCCATCGGCATACTCTTTAATGGCGGCGTCATCGACCTGGATATCGTCGGACCAAGTGCCAATCACGGAGCAATCGGAGCGGGCAATGGAGGCCACGCAATCATTGGAGCAACCGGAAAATTTGAACTTCCACTTGTACGGGAAGGCCGGCCGGTGCAATTCGTCCTGAAAGTGCATGGTGATGTCGTGACAGGCCGCCATGGTGTCGTAGCAAGCCCATTCACAGCGAGCTTCGCCACAGCAGCAGCTGGGGGTACGCATGTCGGAGCCGGAACCGCCCAGGTCGAAACCGATTTCGGTCAGCTCGGCGAAAACCGGCTCCAGGGCGTCGGTGTTGCAACCCAGCAGAACCATGTCGCCGGTCGAACCGTGCATGTTGGTAATGCCCGAGCCGTGTTTGTCCCAGATATCGCAGATTTTGCGCAGCACATCTGCGGTATAGAACCAGCCGGAAGGCTGGTTGACTCTGATGGTGTGGAAATGAGCCACGGCCGGGAATTCTTCCGGCAAGTCATTGTAACGACCGATCACGCCGCCGCCATAACCCATGACGCCCACGATACCGCCGTGTTTCCAGTGACCAATTCGCTCATTGTAGGACTTTTCCAGCACACCAAGAAGATCGCTTGCAGCATCCTTGCCATCATCGGCACTGAGCTTGATTTCCTTGACGAAGCTGGGCCATGGACCCGTCATGAGCTCGTCAAGCAACGGTGTCTCCCTTTTCGTCGCCATCTCTGCTCCTTTCGATAACGAGATATAAAAAAAACTACTCTGTCTCTTTACAGATCTACTTCTACCCGCGTACGGACGGGGCTGGATACAACCACCTCTTTCCGGCGATGTCAACACCTATGAGGCTGGAAAAATGAGCTAATTTTTGAATGCAGCCCATAAAATGCTTTGATATAGGCAGCGGATGTGCTAATTGCTTGCGCGGAGCCAATAGTGGCCGAATCGGGCCAAGGCCCAAGAGGGGTCTGAATTTGGAGCTACACCAACTGCGCTGTTTTTTGGCCATCATTGAAGAGGGCGGCTTCAACAAAGCCACCACTCGCTTGCACATTACCCAGCCGGCGCTGTCTTACCAGATCAAGCAGTTGGAGCAAGAATTAAGCGCCCGCCTATTCCATCGCAAACCGGGTGGGGTGAGCCCCACCGAAGCCGGCCGGGTGCTTTTTCAGCATACCCAAGAAATCATGGACGCCGTTCGCCGGGCCCGACACGCGGTCAGCGAATTGGCCGACGGCGTGGGCGGCGAGGTCCGCATCGGCACCATTAATAGTGTGGGCATTTACTTCCTGCCGCAAGTGCTATGGCATATCCGAGAGAACTTCCCGGATGCCCGGCCCACGGTGTTATATCGCTTTTCGGCCGAGATCGTCGACGCCCTGCTGGCCAACCGCATCGACCTGGCCCTGGTGGCCAACCCCCGTTCGGATCGCCGATTCCGAATGGAAACCATCGTGGAAGAGAAAGTTTCCTTGGTTTGCGGGCGGTCTCACCCTTTCTATGGCCGAAAAATGATCCGACCCAGCGAACTCAAGGGGCTACAATTTATATCTTTGTCGACCGAAAGCCCCACCGGCAAGCTGATTCGCGAGTTTCTGGCTCGCCTGGGCGTAAGTGTGGAGCCGGTGGTATCTACCGACAATGTCGAGACAGTTAAGAAAATGGTCGAGATTGGGCTAGGGGTTGCCTTCCTGCCTGACATGGTCACTGCCGGTGAAATCTCTTGCCAGGGTGAGCCTAAAGGCCGACTGGCCCGCATCGAAGTAGGCCCACCCATCAGCCGGCGCATCGTGTTGGTCACCTGGAAGCATTTTGAGATGAGCCGCGCCACCGAAGCTTTTATTGAACAACTCCGGACACATGGCTCACAATGGAAAGGCTGTCAGGGGCCTGATGAGTCCTAAAGCCCTATTTATCAATATATTTTATCAGTGCAATTCAAAAATTTAGGCTTGACACCAGCGCCGTTAGGTGAGTTAACGAGGTCCCTTTTTGAGGGTCTTGTGCCTTCTACGAGGGATTTTTCTGCTAACAGTGGGAAGTTTATTTTTAGGGTAGTGAACCTACGAGATACACCCATTTTACACATTGGCCTTGAACGGCCAAGGAGGTGACGGATGCCAAGTTACGTAAACCCGGAGAAATGCGACGGGTGCAAGGCGCTCGATAAGACCGCCTGCCAGCACATTTGTCCCAATGACTTGATGGTCTTGGACAAAGACGCAATGAAGGCTTACAACCGTGAGCCGGAGATGTGTTGGGAATGTTACAACTGTGTCAAGATTTGCCCGACCCAGGCCGTTGACGTACGCGGCTACGCCGACTTCGTGCCCATGGGCGCCTCGGTGGTTCCCATGCGTTCGACCGACAACATCATGTGGACCGTTAAGTTCCGCAACGGTATGGTCAAACGCTTCAAGTTCCCCATCCGGACCACTCCGGAAGGCAAAGCTGAGCCGGCTGGCGGTTGGGACAACACGCCCGAGATGGACAGCGCAAATCTCTACACCGAGCCCGAATCCACTGGTATGGCTGCGGTGTGGACGAAGTAGCCGAAGGAGACAACAATGACGAGCTACGAAACTGTAACGGTTGAAACTGACATCCTCATCCTCGGCGGCGGCATGGCCGCTTGCGGCGCGGCTGTGGAAGCGGCTCATTGGGCCAAAAAGCACGACCTGAAGGTCACCATGGTAGACAAGGCAGCCGTGGATCGCTCCGGCGCCGTGGCCATGGGTCTTTCGGCCATCAATCAGTATGTGGGTCTCAAAGATGGCCAGAACACCATGAAGGACTATGTGGACTACGTCCGCAACGATCTCATGGGCATCACCCGCGAAGACTTGGTTGCCAACATCGCCCGTCACGTGGATTCCTCCGTGCACTTGTTTGAAAAATGGGGCCTCCCCATTTGGAAAGACAAGGACGGCGGTTATGTCCATGAGGGTCGCTGGCAGCTGATGATCAATGGCGAGTCCTACAAGGTGATCGTGGCCGAGGCGGCCAAGAACGCCCTGGGCATCGACAACATCTACGAACGCGTTTTCATCACCGAGCCTTTGATGGACGGCGACCGTTGCGTCGGCGCTATCGGCTTCTCGGTCCGCGAAGACAAATTCTACGTCTTCAAGGCAAAATCAGTGTTGGCCGCCATGGGCGGCGCGGTGCACGTATTCAAGCCGCGTTCCTCTGGCGAAGGTATGGGCCGCGCTTGGTACCCGCCGTGGAACTCTGGTTCCTCGACGTACCTCACCCTGAAGGCCGGCGCCGAGCTGACCTGTCAGGAAGTTCGCTTCATTCCCGTACGTTTCAAAGACGCTTACGGCCCTGTCGGCGCCTGGTTCTTGCTGTTCAAGTCCCGCGCCACCAACGCCTTGGGCGAGTCCTACATGGAAACCCGCCGGCCCGAGCTGGAAAAATGGGCGCCTTACGGCATGGTCAAACCGGTTCCGGCCAACTTGCGTAACTGGCTGATGCTGCTCGACGTGGCCGAAGGCAAAGGCCCCATCTACATGCGGACCGAAGAAGCCATCCAGAAGATCGCCAAGAGCGAGCCCGATGAGAAGGCCGTCAAGAGGAAGCTGAAAGAACTCGAAGCCGAAGCGTGGGAAGATTTCCTGGATATGACCATCTCCCAGGCCATTCTCTGGGCCGCCACCAACACGGCGCCGGAAGAGAAGTCCTCCGAGATCGCCGCCGCCGAGCCTTACTTCATCGGCTCGCACTCTGGTGCCTCCGGCGCCTGGGTCTCCGGTCCCAAGGATCTGGCTCCCGAAGGTTATTTCTGGGGCTATGACAACATGTCCACCACCAAGGGTCTGTTCTGCGCGGGCGACGCCACTGGCGCCTCCTCGCACAAGTTCTCCTCCGGCTCCCATGCCGAAGGCCGGATCTGTGGCAAGGCCATGGCCAACTACGTTCTCACCGAGAAACCGGACTACGGCAACATCGACGACTCGGTCATCGAAGGGCTCAAGGCCGCGGTCTACAAGCCGATGGCTCATTACGAAGAGAACAAAGACAAGACCACCCAAGTGGACGTCAACCCGCATTACATCCTGCCGAAAATGTTCATGATGCGTCTGCAGAAGCTCATGGATGAATACGCCGGCGGTGTCTCTGCTCAGTTCACCACCAATGAGTCCATGCTGACCAAGGCTCTGGAACTGCTCGCCTTCCTGAAAGAAGACGCCCAGAACTTGGCCGCCCCTGATCTTCACGAACTGATGCGCTGCTGGGAAAATGTCCAGCGCATGTATCAGGCTGAAGCCCATGTGCGCACCATCCTCTTCCGTGAAGAGACTCGTTGGCCTGGCTATTACTTCCGGTCCGACATGCCTACCATGAAAGAAGACTGGAAAGTATTCGTCAACTGCGTGATGGATCCCAAGACAGAAGAGTGGACCATGAAGAAAGTGGACATTAAGTCCATTTTCTAATCGGTGTCACTTGACCTGCAAGTAAGCAACGCGAGCCCCAGGCACCGTTTCGGTGCCTGGGGCTTCTTTCTCATTCGGAGTAATTCCCATGCCCGGCAAAGAAGAAAAGCCGACCTGTCCTCACTGCGGTGCGATTTTGCGGGCATTTTTCCTGCCCGACGGCACCGGTTGGGAACACCCCACGCAACTTGCCTGTTTCAATGACGAGTGTTCCTATTACCGCGAAGGCTGGGACTATATGTTGCAACAATACAACGCCAAGGTCTCGTACCGATATCGCCTCATTCCCGGAGAGCACGGCCAACCCGCGGTGGCCTCCCCTTTGGCGGTGTGGTCCGAAACAGCGCTGTTAGATCTCATCTGCGACGACGAGTGAGCAAGAAAAACCTTAGAAAACTTTCCGGTGATCGGATGACCAGATGAAAGATTCCCCAAAGCAACAAAGCCCGGCGCTACCTGAGCTACTTCAAGGCAGGCGGCAACTGGCCGAAGACGAAACATTTCGTTTCAGCTGTCACGATGGATTGTCCTGCTTCAAAACCTGCTGCGCCGACGTCAACATTTTTCTGACCCCGGTGGACGTGTTGCAGCTTTCCCGCAAACTAGGTCTGACCACCACCGAATTTCTCGATCAACACGCGCTCAACCCCATCACCAAGGATCTCAACCTACCGGTGGTCCTGCTAAAGATGGAATCAGAACCAAAGAAAGCTTGTCCCTTTGTTGGCGATCAGGGCTGTACCGTCTACCATGAGCGGCCCTGGTCCTGTCGCATGTATCCAGTCGGCTCTGCCTTGCCACCGGCGAAGGTCGGCGTCGATGCCAAACCAGTGTATTTTCTGTTCGAAGACGATTTTTGCAAAGGCCACGGCGAAGGCCAAGAATGGACCATCGCTGATTGGCGCAAAGACCAAGGCGCCGACCAGCGCGAGGAATTAGAAGCCGGCTTCAACGAGATCGTATCTCACCCCTGGTTCATCGGTGGTCGTCAACTCGACGCTCGGCGCATGGACATGTTCTATACCGGCTGTTACGATCTCGACGCCTTTCGTCGCTTCGTTTTTGACACTACCTTCTTGACTCGATTCGAGCTTCCGGAAGATCAAATTGAAAAAATTCGCAACAGCGACGATGAGCTGATGCGTTTCTCCTATCAGTGGCTGCGTTACGCCCTGTTTTCCGAGCCCACTATCAAAGTGAGCAAAGAGGCCGAACAAAAAGCCACCAAGAAAGCCGAGGCCATGGCCGCGGCGCGCCAAAAGAATAAAGAATCCGAAGAGAACAAAGAGTCCTGACTCACAGGCAGAGCCCTGACGAGCCCGGTTAACGCAAGATCGAAAAACGATGTCTGCTACGGGAGGAATTCATGAACGCATCAACTCCGCAAACTTTGCTAGTCGTTGGCGCGGGGATATCCGGAGTCACGGCTGCGCTCGAAGCGGCCGAGGCCGGTCAGGAAGTCATCCTGGTTGAGTCCGAAGCCAGCGTGGGCGGCCGGGTGATTCGTAACCATCACTATTTCCCCAAAATGTGCCCGCCCACCTGCGGCATGGAGATCAATATCCAGCGCCTAGAGCACAACCCACGGGTAAAGGTCATGACCAGTACCCGGGTGACCCAGGCCACCCGCACCGATTCGGGCTGGCAGGTCCGGCTCACCCAGGCGGCGCGCACTATCAACGAGCGCTGCACTGCCTGCGGAGAGTGTTCGAAAGTTTGTAAGGCTACCGTGCCCGACCCCCACAACGCCAACATGAACGAAGTTAGCGCCGTGCGCCTGCCCCACCCCGCCGCCTGGCCGGCTCATTTCATTCTTGATCGCGATGCCTGCTCCGAAGAAGACCTGCGCGCCATCGTCAGTGCCTGTAAATACAATGCGGTCGACTTAGACGCCACCGAGAAGGAAGACACGGTAGCGGTCAGCGCCGTGATTATCGCCACTGGCTGGCATCCCTATCCGGTTGAGAATCTCGACCAATTCGGCGCCGGCAAAATTGCCGATGTCATCGCCAACGTACAAATGGAGCGCTTGGCAGCCGAATCGGGCCCGACCGCCGGTAAGATTTTGCGACCTTCCAACGGCGAAGCGCCTAAGAGCGTGGCTTTCGTCCAGTGCGCCGGCTCGCGCGATGTCAATCACCTGCCCTATTGCTCGGGCATCTGTTGCCTGGCATCGCTCAAGCAAGCCATCTACGTCAAAGAGCAGTTGCCGGAGTGCGAAGTCACCATGTATTACATCGATCGTCGCGCCCCGGGCCGCAACGAAGATCTGCTCACCCGCGTGGCCGGCATGGAAGGCGTCAAGCTAACCAAGGGCAAAGTTGGCAAGGTAGAAGCAGAAAGTGATGGCAGCCTGAGCTTGCGCCTGGAAGATGTCGAGGCCGGCCGTTTGCTCACCGCCAGCGCCGATCTGGTGGTGCTGGCCACCGGCATGGTTCCGCACTTAAAAGACGGCAAGTTACCCTTCGAACTCAAGCTAGACGATGACGGCTTCGGCTTGGACGATCCAGATGCCAAGATCTTTATCGCCGGTGTGTCCCGGCGGCCAGAAGATGTTGCCTCCTCGGTGAGAGATGCCACCGGCGCGGCCGCCAAGGCCATGGTCGCCTCGCTTTCGCAGCAAAGGAGTGCCTGATGGAAAAGGTGGGTTTGTTCCTATGTACCGGCTGTGAAATAGGCCAGGCCGTCAAAACCGATGGTTTTGAGGATTTGGCCAAAGAGCACGGCGCCGCCACCTACGTCGAACACCAGTGCCTATGCGCTCCGGATGGAGTGGAGATGATGCGCAAGGCGGTAGATTCCGGCGAAGTAGACGGGGTTCTGATCGCAGCCTGTTCCCAACGAGAGAAAGTAACTGAGTTCGCTTTCGATGCTACCAAGGTAGCCTCATTCCGTCTTGGCCTGCGTGAGCAAGTGGCCTGGAGTCAAAAACCAGGCGAAGAAGACACGCAGATGTTGGCCGAAGATCTACTGCGCATGGGCTTGGCTCGGGTGGGCAAGATGGAGTTGTCCAAACCGCTGGCCGAGGAGATCGAAAAGACGGTATTGGTAGTCGGCGGCGGTCTGGCCGGCATGCAGGCAGCCCAAGCGGCTTCCGGCCTTGGCCATCCCGTGGTCTTGGTGGAAAAGAATGAAAAACTCGGGGGCTACCTGGCCGGAGTCAAGTACTTGGTCCCAGAGCATCCGCCCTATGACGATGTGGCCGAAAACAACATCGGCGGGCTTATCGCTCAGATCGAAGCGGACCGTAATATCCGTGTGTTTACCAGCGCCACCACCGAAAAAACCACCGGCCAACCGGGCAAGTTTGAGGTCAGCATCAGCGTTGCCGGCGGGACCGAGTCCATCAAAGCCGGCGCCATCGTGCAAGCCACCGGTGCCCGGCCCTACCCCGGCAACAAACTTGAGCACCTGGGCTACGGTAAATCACCGAATGTCATCACCGCCACTGAGTTGGAAAAAATGATTCTGGATGGCAACTTTGCCTGCCCGTCCAACCAAAATCTTCCCAAGCAGGTCGTCTTTATCCAGTGCGCCGGTTCGCGCGACGAAGAGCATCTGCGCTATTGTTCGTCCGAGTGCTGCGCCATCACGCTAAAGCAAGTGGCGTCTTTGCACCGGGATTATCCGGAAGTCGAATGCGCGGTGGTTTACAAAGACATGCGCTGCCCGGGTCAACTCGAGCACTTCTATCTGGGGACCCAGGAAAAATCGGGCGCCTTGTTCACCCGCGGTGAAGTCAGTGGGGTCGAAGGCAATGGCAATGGACCACTGAGCGTACAGCTGCGTGATAGCCTCTTGGGCGCCGATGCCCAAATTCAGGCCGATCTGGTAGTCTTGGCCGTAGGCATGATACCGAATTCGGCCGACAGCGAGTCCATCCGCGAAATGGTCGATGCCAAGGCCCGCATCGCCAAGAACGAATCGGAGAAACAAGTCGCCGATGCCACCGCTCTGGTCGAAACGCTAAAACAACACGAAGGCACCGAGATTCTGAACCTGGATTACCGCCAGGGGCCGGATCTGCCCGTGTTGGCTTATGATTTCCCCGACTCGCACTATATCTGCTTTCCCTATGAGACCCGTCGGACCGGCATCTATGCGGCCGGCTGCCTGCGCGCACCCATGGATGCCGCCCAAGCCATCGAAGATGGTTGGGGCGCAGCCATGAAGGCGGTACAGAACATTGTCTCCAACCAACGCGGTGAAGCGGTACATCCGCGCGCCGGTGACGCATCCATCGCCGACTTCTTCTTGCAGCGTTGTACCCAATGTAAGCGCTGCACCGAAGAGTGTCCTTTCGGCGCCATTAACGAAGACGAGAAGGGCACGCCAGAGTACAACCCCTTGCGTTGCCGCCGCTGTGGCATCTGCCTGGGTGCTTGCCCGGAGCGAATCATTTCCTTCCCCGAATATTCGGTAGACTCCGTTGCCAGTATGATCAAGGCCGTCGAAGTTCCGGACGAAGACGAGGAGAAACCGCGGGTCATCGCTTTTCTTTGCGAAAACGATGCCTTGCCAGCCATGGACGAAGCCGCGGCCAAGAAAATCCAATGGAATCCATGGATTCGCATCATTCCCGTGCGTTGTTTGGGCGCGGTCAATACGGTCTGGATCGCCGACTCGCTGGCGGGTGGTATCGACGGCATTCTGCTGATTGGCTGCAAGCGGGGTGACGATTACCAATGTCACTATATCAAAGGCTCGGAGCTAGCCAACACCCGTATGACCAACGTACAAGAAACCCTGGATCGGCTCAGCTTGGAATCCGATCGGGTGCAGGTCCACGAATTGGCCCGCAACGAATTTGAGCGCATCCCCAAGATCTTCGACGAGTTCATGGAAAAAATCGAAGAAGTGGGACCCAACCCTTACAAGGGTTTCTAAGAGCGGAGGATTCAACATGGCTTCCCAGCCACTCATTTCATCGGCTGATTTTCGCAAAGAGCTACAAAAGCGCGGCGGTGATACGGTCTCACGCTGCTACCAATGTGCCACCTGCTCTTCCGTGTGTCAGTTGGCGCCGGATGATGCACCTTTTCCCCGCCAGCAAATGCTCCACGCCCAGTGGGGCCTGGCCGATCGGCTGGCGGCCGATCCAGCGGTCTGGCTCTGTCACCAGTGCAATGACTGTACCGAGCGCTGCCCGCGCGATGCCAAGCCCGGCGATGTCATGCAAACCGTGCGCTCGCTGGCGGTCGAGAACTTGGCCACCCCTCGCTTCATGGGTCGTTTGGTGGGAAAGGCTTCGATGACTTGGCCGCTGCTCTTGGGCCTGCCCTTTGTGTTTTGGGTTCTGGTTCTGTACGCCATCAACGGCTTGCAGGTCACCCTAGACCCCGAAAAGGGTTTGGTCTACGACCAGTTTGTACCGCATTGGTTGATTTACATCGTGTTTTTTTCCACCACCGGCGCCGCCGGTTTGGCGGCTATGCTCAGCGGCCTGAAATTTTGGAAGCTGATAGACAACGGCAAACGCCGGGCTGGATCCTTTATCAGCAGTACCATTTCAGTACTTTGGGAAATTGCGATCCATAAGCGCTTCGACAAGTGTGGAGCCACCGCCGGGCGTAAGTGGGGCCATTTCATGCTGGTTTGGGGCTTCGTGGGTGCCGCCGCGGCTTCAGGCTTGATCATCGTCGCCATGTACATCATGCACGAGGAATTGCCCTTGCCGATCATGCATCCTTTCAAGTGGGTCGGCAACATCGGCGCCGTGCTTTTGGTATTTGGCGGCGTGATGGTGTTGGGCAACCGCTTGCAGGAAAATAGCCAAGCCGGCAAAGCCACTGCCTTTGACAATTACTTTTTGGGTGTGGTCTTGACCGTCATCGCCACCGGCGTGCTGATAGAAATAGGTCGTTTCCTCTTTGATCCCGGACTGGCCTGCTGGCTCTATATCATTCACCTAACCGCCGTTCTGAGCCTATTCGCAACCTTTCCCTATTCGAAGTTCGCGCACATCTTGTATCGCACCTTGGCCATGGTTCACGAACGCATGACCGCGAAACAATAAAGAATGCGTGTAAGTAACTCTAAATCTTTAAAAGGAGATCAAAAATGATCAAACCTCACGGTTCCGACCAACTCAACCCTTTGTATGTCGAGGATGATGCCAAACGCGCCGAATTGCTTAAAGAAGCCGAAGGACTGCCCTCCATCGTCATCAGCTCTGCTGCCGCCGGCAATGCAGTGATGATGGCCTGTGGTTACTTCAACCCGCTTACCGGCTTCATGGGCCTGGCCGATGCCATGAGCGTCGCCGAAGGCATGAAGACCACCGCCGGCCTGTTTTGGCCGACCCCGGTCGTCAACCTGGTCAGCGACACTTCGGCTATCGCCGGCGCCAAGCGAATTGCACTTCGGGATCCCAATGTAGACGGAAACCCGATCCTGGCCATCCAAGACGTCGAGGCCATCGAAGAAGTATCCGCCGAACAAATGAAGACCATGACCCAGCAGGTCTTCGCCACCCAAGACACCAATCATCCGGGCGTGGCGGCCTTCAACTCGGCCGGCAACCATGCCATCTCCGGCCCCATCCAAGTGCTCAACTACTCCTACTTCGCCACTGATTTTGGCGAGACCTTCCGTACCGCGGTGCAAATTCGCGCCGAAATCGAGAAAAATGGCTGGAACAAAGTGGTGGCCTTCCAAACCCGTAACCCGATGCACCGCGCCCACGAAGAGCTTTGCCGTATGGCCAAAGAGGGCCTCCAAGCCGACGGCATCTTGATTCACATGCTGCTAGGCAAGCTCAAAAAAGGCGACATTCCCGCTGACGTACGCGATGCTGCTATCCGCAAAATGGTTGAATTGTACTTCCCGGCCAACACGGTCATGATCACCGGCTACGGCTTCGATATGCTCTACGCCGGCCCGCGTGAAGCCGTATTGCATGCCGTATTCCGCCAGAATTGTGGCTGCACCCATCTGATCGTCGGCCGCGACCACGCCGGTGTGGGTGACTACTACGGTCCCTTCGATGCCCAAACCATCTTCCACAAGGAAGTACCGGAAGGCGCTCTGGAACTGAAGATTTTCGAAGCCGATCATACTGCCTGGTCCAAGAAACTAGGCAAAATCATTATGATGCGTGATGCTCCGGATCACTCCAAGGAAGATTGGGTATTTCTCTCCGGTACCAAGGTTCGCGGCATGTTGGCCGCCGGCGAAGATCTGCCCAAAGAGTTCGCCCGGCCGGAAGTTGCCAAGATCCTGATGGACTACTATCAGTCAGATGCAGCAAAAGACTAAGTAAAGATCGATTGAGAAACACAATGGCACCCTGCGCCTTCGTGGCTCAGGGTGCTTTTTTTTGCTCTTCCCCGCTCCGCAGGCACAACACTTCCATCAATTTCCTAGCTAAAGACGTAAAATCATAGGGTTTCTGAATGAATCCGGACAGGCCCTTACCAGCGAAAAAACTGGTGGCATCTTGCTCGTTGTAACCAGAAGAGAGCACGACCGGCAAATCGGCACGGATACGTCGCAGCTCGCGAAAGGTTGTGATCCCGTCTTTGCGGGGCATGGTCAAATCCAACAACACTACGTCGAATCGCTGTGGTTGTTCCTCTAGCCGTTCGATGGCCTCACAGCCATCCGCAGCGGTTAATACCTTGAAACCGAGCTTGAGTAGCATCATCTGGGCCACATCGCGAACCGTCGCGTCGTCGTCCACCAACAAAACATGGCAATTGGCCGGGCTGCGCGGCAGGCCGGTGTGTGCCAGCAAGGATTGTACGGCCGGCTTGTTTAGACTGGGCAGGAGAACCTTAAAAGTGCTGCCCCGGCCGGGCTCACTGTAAACTTTGATGGCGCCACCATGACCTCGAACAATGCCAATCACCGCGGCTAGCCCCAAGCCGCGGCCGGCAAACTTGGTGGAGAAGAAAGGATCGAATATTTTTCCTTGCGTTTCTCCGTCCATTCCGCAACCAGAGTCGGAAACCTCTAAAAAAACATACCTTCCTTCGGCAAGCTCATCGTCCAGAAAGGTTTCGGCCAGATATTTCTGATCAACGTCAGCCGATCCGGTACGTACCGAGATGATTCCGCTGCAGTCGCTGAGGGCCTCGGCCGCATTGGCAACCAAATTCATGATAACCTGGCGCAGTTGACTGGTATCCGCATGCACCAAAGGCACATCGGCGGTCAACTCGTATTTAATCACAACTTTTTTCGACAACGCCACATCCAGCAAATGCTCCATCTCATCAATCATCCGAGAAAGGTCCACCGGTTCGACCAAATACTTGCCTTTGCCGGAGTAGGCCAACATCTGACTGGTGAGCTCGGATAGTCGGATGGCCGCGGTACGGATATCTCTGAGCCGAGGGGTCGCTGGCGATTCAGGCGTCATTTCCAACATGGCCAAATCCACGTTGCCTAGCACTCCCATGAGCAAGTTATTGAAATCGTGGGCTATTCCTCCAGCCAAAACCCCCAGACTCTCCATTTTTTGCGCTTTTTGAATTTGCTGTTCCAACTGCTGCTGATCGTTCGCCGCCTCCTTGCGCTTGGAAATATCACGCACCATTCCTTGCACCAGCGGCCGGCCGGCAATTTCAACGATACTTGCCGAGACCTCGGCTGGAAAAACCGACCCGTCTTTTCTCTGAAAATAAGTTTCGAAATGAACCTGGCCGTCACCTTGAATAGCAGCCAAAGCTTTACGGAATTGCTGGTCGGCCTCAACGGGGTAAATGTCGACGACCCGTAAAGCCAGAACCTCCTCCTTTTCGTAGCCCAGCTGTTGAGCGGCCCGGAAATTGATGTCGATTATTTTACCTTTTAAATCATGTATATAGATACCATCATTGGAGTTTTCAAACAGCTTATTGTATTTCTCGGCGTTGAGCGCCAGCTTCTTTTCGGTATCCGCAAGGCGCATGGATAAATCTTGGCGTTTGCTTCGATCTCTATCGGCAGCCATCTTTTCCTCCTTCCACCTAGTAAGAGGCATCGAAGGCGGAAAAAAGATCGCTTGCTAATCTTTTTTTTGTGGGGGGCTCTACTCTTTTTGCTGTTTGATCACTTCGGAGAGTTTTTCCATCAGAGTCTGTACTTCGTATGGCTTCTGAATGAAACCAGCCAGGCCTTTGCCGGAAAAATAACTGGTGGCATCCTGCTC
>JAUVBB010000261.1 GCA_030591445.1 Deltaproteobacteria bacterium
AGAGGGTAATGTTCACCGTGGGAAAAAACCTGGTCCGCTTGGACGCCTTTACCGCCTTCATCGCCATCCTGGCCGAAGCCATCACGGTGCATATCTACGCCAAGATCGGCGTGCCGGTCTCCACCAGCCAAGCCATCGTCGGCGCCGTCCTGGGCATTGGCCTCATCAAAGGCGTGCGCACCATCGACCGCAAAACCCTGGCCCGCATCCTCTTCGGCTGGCTGGGCACCCCCACCATCTCCGCCGCCATCGCCCTGGGTCTGTACCAACTGTTTCTGTACCTGCACTTGGTGTAGGACAATGGAACACCAAAGCTTTGACATGATTCGCCATCCGCTTTAGTCTTCGCAGCGGAAGTGCCAAGGTCACTGGTGGGCCTCCCGGACTTCAAATCCGGTGTGACGTGTTAATAGCGCGTCGGGTGGGTTCGATTCCCATGCACTTCCGCCATTTGCTCACACCACCCGCCATTGGCGGGTGTTTGGTTTGGCGGGGGAACCCCATTGAACGCGGCCGAAAAAGAAAAATTATTAACCGAAGTGGTGCAACGCACGGTGGATAGATGGTGCCGGGATCCGAAGACCACCGAGGAGGCCCTCTTCGATACTATCTACCACGAGCGGCGCCGCCTTGAAGGCGAAAAGAAAAAGTCGGTGGCCAAGCGAGACCGGGCTCTGTACGACCGCAGTTATCACCAGGGATTGAAGGCCTCGGCCGGTACCCAGCGAGAGATCTTTCGGCAGATCATCCAGCGCTTCGCCAACGAGGTGGTGGGCCACTTCGATCCTCGGGTCTATGCCTTGTCCACCCGAGTGATTCCAGTGGCGATGAACCTGCTGCTCAACTCGGTCAGCCCTCTGCGGCTGGTAGAGACCCTGCAGGGCGCCAACAGCCTGATCGATCAGCTCGACCTGGAAGGCCAGACCCATACTCTCAAGCGGCTGGCGCGTCAGGCCACCATCGTTTTGGTGCCCACCCATTCGAGCAATCTCGATAGCATCATGATCGGCTTCGGCCTCTACCGGCTGGGTTTGCCGCCTTTCACTTACGGCGCCGGGCTGAACTTGTTTTCCAACCGCCTGGTCGGATTTTTCATGCACAACTTAGGGGCCTACAAGGTCGACCGGCGCAAGCAGGCGGCGGTATACAAAGACGTGCTCAAAACCTACGCCGGTTGCTCCATGGAGATGGGCTTCCACAACTTGTTCTTTCCCGGAGGCACCCGTAGCCGTAGCGGGGCCGTCGAATCTTCGCTCAAGCGGGGTTTGCTGGGAATGGGGCTCGACGCCTATGTCAACAACCTGAGAGCCAAAGCCAAAAAGCCGGATGTTTTCATCGTGCCTTGCACCATCAACTACCAGCTAGTACTCGAAGCCGAGACGCTCATCGCCGACCATCTCAAGGCGCAGGGCAAAAGCCGTTTTATCATCGAGGACGACGAGTTTTCCAAACCACGGCGGGTCTTTGAGTTCATCCAACAACTGTTCTCGCTCCATTCTCGCATCCATCTGATGTTCGGCCAGGCCTTGGACGTCTTCGGCAACCAGGTCGATGATCAAGGCGTCTCCCACGACCATCGCGGCCGGCCGGTGGACCGCACCCGTTATGTGCTCGATAGCCAAGGCCAGCCCGCCGTCGACGCCCAACGCGATCGAGAATACACCCGCGAACTGGCCCGGAGCATTTCCGAGTCCTACCATCAAAACACGGTGATCAAATCCACCAATCTGGTCTCGCGGGCCGTTTTCGACTTACTCAAAGAGCACAATCCCGACTTGGACCTGTTCCGGCTGTTGCGCACCGGTGGCGCCGAAGAGAGCTTCTCGCTGCAGGAAGTATACGGCCGCATCGAAAGAACCCTGACCACGGCTCGTAGCTTGGCGCAGCAGGGCCAACTCAAACTAGACAAGACATTGGCGGACAAAGACACGGTGGCGGTGGCCTCCGAGGCCCTGGCCCATCTGGGCTCCTACCATCGCAAGCCGGCCCTAGAGCGCCGAGGCGATCGCCTCTTTCATCAGGATCGTAAGCTGCTGCTCTATTACCAAAACCGGCTATCGGGCTTTGCCTGGGAAGGGTAAAAGGGGCAAACCATGACCAGCAAAAACACCAGATCAGCCAAGCTCGATATCCTGGTGGTGGGCGGGGGCACTTTCGGCACCTCACTGGCTTCTATCCTGGCTGGGCGCCAGCGCAAGGTCCGGCTCTGGACCCGCCGGGCCGAACAAGCCGAGGAAATCAACCGCGAACATACCAACCATCGCTACTTGCCCGGCATCAAACTACCGGTCAAGCTCATAGCCACCAACGATTTGAAAGCATCCTTGCAGCGTACCCAAATCGTGCTGATGGTAATTCCATCAAAATCCTTTCGGCAAGTGGCCCGTGAGATCGGCGACAGCCTACAGGGCGATCAAATCGTGGTGCATGCCACCAAGGGAATCGAGATCGAGACCTTCAAGCGCATGTCACAGGTGCTGCGCGAAGAGACTTGTGCCCTGAAAATCGGCGTCCTGTCCGGGCCCAATTTGGCCCGCGAGTTGATGGCCGGACGACCCACCGGCGCGCTGGTAGCCTCGCAGTATCGTGAAGTAGGCGAACGCATCCAACCGCTGTTTGCCGGCAGTCATTTGCTCATCTTCTCCGGCCGGGACGTCATCGGCACCGAAGTGGCCGGCGCTTTCAAGAACATCATTGCCCTGGCCGCCGGCGCCGCCGATGGCCAGGGCCTGGGCGACAACGCCAAATCCTTGCTGGTCACCCGCGGCCTGAGCGAAATGGCCCGCTTCGGGGTAGCCCTGGGCGCCGACGTGTTTACCTTTGGCGGCCTGGCCGGTATCGGCGACTTGATGGCCACTTGCGCCTCGCCCCTGAGCCGCAACCACCAGGTGGGTGAGCGCCTGGCCAAAGGCGAAAGCCTCAAGCAAGTGCTGGCTTCCATGACCCAGGTGGCCGAAGGCGTACCCACCACCCGGGCAGTCTACCTACAAGCCCAGCAAATGCATATGACCCTGCCCATCGTCGAGGCCGTCCATGGCGTACTTTACCAGAAGGTCAAGTGCGACAAGGCTTTGCATCAGCTAATGGCCATCCCGGTGGGCAAGGAATTGGCCGCGCTCCGTTTTCGTTGAGGATCTGATCATGGGTCCCTGCTATCCCCTCAACCAGGAAGATCAGCGTAGCTACCCGCCGGGCTTTGACGGGGCCGTATTTGTCTGGGACATCGACAAAACCTATTTATCAACCCAATTCTCCTCACTCAAAGGAATGAGCCGCATTCCCTTCGAGTTCGCCATCGACAAACAGGCAATCGCCGGCATGCCCGAAGTGCTGCGCGGTCTGCGCCGGGGGCCTGGTCCTGACTATGCCGCCGCCCCCTTGTATTTCGTCTCGGCCAGTCCGCCGCAAATTCGCGGCATTGTCGAACGCAAAATGCTGCTCGACGGAGTCGAATACGACGGCATCACCTTCAAGGACTGGGCCAAAACTCTGTTCCAGCTCCGACCCGGTCGGCTACGCGAGCAAGTGGGCTTCAAACTTTGCGCCTTGCTGGCCACCCGGCAAAACCGGCCCCAGTCACGGGAATATCTCTTTGGCGACAATGCCGAAACCGACGCCGAAGCCTTCTGTCTTTATGCCCGCTTACTCTCGCCTACCCTCTCTGCCTCCGCCGCCGATGCCGAGATGGCTGCCGCTGGGGTAAAGCCCGACGATCGACGTTGCGTACTGGACTTGCTTTCGAATTTAGGCCCTGCCCGCGGCAGGGTAGAAAAAATCTTCATCCATCAAGTGCGAGCCTCGGCGCCTGAGCGATTTGCTAAGCTGCAGCCAGCAGTGTCTCCGGTCCAAGGCGGCTACCAGTTGGCCCTAGCCTGTTTTGAGCTAGGCCTGCTCGATGCCCAGGCCGTTGCCCAAGCCCGCGCCAGCCACCAAAGCACCGACCTGCCCCCAGCCGCGGACCAAGAGCAAAACGCCTTGGTCCGAAAACTGATCCGTAAAGAGACCTTGGCTCAGCTGTCAGCCGACGCCAGTGCTTCGGCCTCTACCTTTTCAAAATAGATCATGCAGCGGTGTAGAGGAGTAACTCGTTAGAGACCAGTGCAAAGACCTTGGGCTCCGTGGTCTTCATGCGCCCTCTGCTACTGGTAACGGGCCGACATTACAGCACTTCCACCAACTCGGCGATGATTGTCAGCTCGCCATCGTCCAGGCCATCGAGAACGATCGGCTCGAACGAGTGGTCGTTCGAGTCGGGCTTGAGGATGATGCGACTGTGGCGCCAGCCGCCGTCCTCGTTCGCGACCTTTTCCGACTCATAGACCTTGACGGTGTAACGCCCGCCAAACTCAACATCCTCGATGTCGCGGTGCTCGGCGAGTACGACTTTACCTTGCCGTGTCCCCGTGGGATTCGCGCGCCACAAACACCAAGCTCCGTTTGGTATACGGCGGTTCATCGATTCACCAACCACCTGGGCGACGAAGAGTCCGATGGAGGGTTTTGTGCCTCTTTCCAGACTGACCCACTCGTATTCGCCAGGATTAGATGCAACCTGCTCCGGCGAGAAACCACCCGCTGCAATCTTTAGATCCAGCAGCGGCACACAGTTTGTAAACGGCTCGACCTCGTCATCGGCCAGCTTTCGGAAGGGCAATCCATGGGTTTGCTCTGGTTGGGTAGCAGGCGACGCGAGCTGCACCACCGAGGCAGACGGAACTTCATGCGAATGACCCGTGGGCCCGAAACTGCTTGAGGCCACCGCCGAGGCCGACCCGCCACCACCACTCGCTGACATCACATACACGTTCTCGGTGGCGCTCTCGTATTGCTGATAGACGTGAAGGTAGACGATCTCGGCAAGCGCCTTCACCTCTTCGTCGGTGTACGCATCCACCGGAAGGCCGGTCTTCTCATCGTAGAGGTGGTTATAGATAAGCTGCTGGACCTGGGCCTGGGTCTGACGTTTCTCTCTCCAGTGGTCCAGCTTCGCCAGCTCGGCCTTGATGGCTTCGAGCAATTTGGCCGCCACCTCCTTCACCCTGTTGCGTGCCTTCGGTGCCAGCTTGCCTTTGGTGCGCACGAGCAGGTCAAAGACAGGGAGTTGCTCCTCGTTGAGGCCCTCCTTAACCGAACGCTGATCTTCTTCGGATAGTTCGTTTACGAACTTCACCAGTTGCTCGAAAGTCTTTTCGATTGTGACCCGATCCGTCTCCTGGTTGTAGTCGTCGACGATCTTTCGGTAGCGTTCGTAGAAATCCATCCGCAGCGGATTCTTCTGAAGCATCTGCTCGAGCTTCTTTTCGACAGCATCCTTGAATGACTGGACGGTTGTGTTCTTGTGCGACTGCTGCTCAAACTCCTGGCGGAGCTTGTCGAAGTCGATGTGACTGATATCGTAGACCTTACCGGAGTCGGCGCCCGGCAATCGGGTGATGGGTTGGTGGGTGATAGCTGCGCTTACCAGGCCCCGCAGGGCCATCATCACCGCGCTGATGTCGGCGGCTTTTTTGTTGGCCTGCAATCGCCTGTATATCGCGCCGATGGCATCTGCTTTCCGCCGATACGGTTTCGTCATTTCCGGCTCGGAGACAAGCGCCTTGCGCTTCTTGAATATCTCTCGTGCCAACACCTCGAAACGCGCGCGGGTCTCATCAGTCTTACAAGCGGCGTTGACCGCGGAGTTCTCGTTGTCCTTGC
This sequence comes from Deltaproteobacteria bacterium, assembly GCA_030591445.1. Lineage (GTDB taxonomy): Bacteria > Myxococcota > B64-G9 > B64-G9 > B64-G9 > JAUVBB01. The sequence goes on from JAUVBB010000261.1 coordinate 5,698, forward strand.
TTAGTAATGCAAGCTTTCCGAAACCCTCGGCTTCGACAAGCTTGCTGAGTGCAAAACCACAGGCCTGCAGATGATCTTCACAATGGGCGATGGTCTCTTTAAACGCAGCTAGCAGCTCATTAAGACCCTCGGCGGGGGGATTCTCGCCGCCGGTCCCAGCCCCGTCGGTGTCGCCCTCGCCATACTTCGCCAGCGCGGCACGGAGGCTTTTGAGCATCCCGTTGTAATCCACCAGGTGCCCGTTGTTCTTCCCCTTGGACTTTCGATTCGCCCGTGCGATGGCCTGCATTAAGGTGTGACCCTTCATCGGCTTGTCGAGATAGAGAGTGGCCAGGCTGGGCACGTCGAACCCGGTGAGCCACATGGCGCAAACGATGACCAAGCGGAAAGGATGGTCATCCTTCTTGAACTCCTCGCCGAGGTCACTCTGTTTCATCCGGATGCGGTGGGGGACGATGTCGAGCCCCCAATCCTTGAACTTCTTGACCTCGTTCTGCTCCTCGCTAATAACCACGCAAACCTCGGTGGCCTGCATCCAGCCAATCTTATTCCTAGCCGCATCGACCCGAGCCAGGTGGGCCGCCAGCACGCGCACGCGGGTGTCTTCGTCCTTGCCCGCCAGCGTGCTCTTGATCGCTTCGGTGTCGGTCTTAAGTGCCGCCAAGCGACCTTCCTGCCTGGCAATCTCCACAGACCAATAGCCGGTGATCAGGTCATGCATCCGCACAGCAGTGATCTTGTCAATAGTGACCAGCATGGCCTTGCCGGTCTCCCAGCGCTTGGAGTAGTGGCCAACGACGTCGCGGGCGATGCGGTCGAGACGCTCATCCGCGGTGAGAACGTGGTAGTCACGGCTCAGATCGCGCCTGAGTTTTTCCTCCTGGTCCTGATCGAGCTGGTGCTTGTCAAGCTCGTCGGCAATGCGATCATTGATATCAGGCGTCGCGATGTCGAGCTTCTCGCCTCGGTTGTCGTAGTAAAGAGGCACAGTAGCGCCATCCTCGACCGCCCGCTTGAAGTCATATTTGGAGACGTAATCACCGAAGATATCCTTGGTGAGTTGGTCCTCTGCCGTCTTCATGAGCGGTGTGCCCGTGAAGGCGATGTACGAGGCATTCGGCAGCACCCGCCGCATATTCTCGGCCAGTTTTCCGTACTGGGTGCGGTGAGCCTCGTCAGCGATGACAATAATGTCCTTGCGCTCGGTGTAAGGCTCGTCGTCGTCCTTGTTGAACTTGTGGATGAGGGTAAAGATATAGCGGTGGTCCTCTTGCAGGAGCTTCTTGAGGTGCTTGCCGTCCTTGGCGTGAACCGCCTTGGCCTCCGCCACCGCCCCGCAGCCCGCGAAGGTCTTGGCGATCTGCTCGTCCAACTCGACACGGTCGGTGAGGATGACGAAAGTGAACGAGCCGTGGAGCTTGCGGTGGATCTTCCGGCTCAAAAAGACCATCGAGTAGGACTTGCCGCTGCCCTGCGTGTGCCAGAAGACGCCTAACCGCCCCCGACGGACCTCCCGGTCCTGAACCGATATGAAGGCCCGGTTGACGCCCATGAACTGGTGGTTGGCCGCCATCGCCTTGACTGTCCCACCGCTCGGGCTATCGTCGAAGAGGATAAAGTTCTCGACCAGGTCCAAAAAGCGCCGCTTGTCACAGAGCGCCCGGAGCATCGTCTGCCACTCAACAACGCCGGGCTCATCCTCCTCGATCCGCTTCCACTGATGGAAGTAATCGAAAGTGCTGACCATTGTGCCCACGCGAGCCTCGACACCGTTGCTCAACATGCACACCGCATTGTGATGGAAGAGGTGGGGAATAGTGTCGAGGTAATCAGAGAGGTTGTCATCGTAGGCAAGTTTGACATTCTTGTGATGCGCTTTCAGCTCGATGAAAAGAAGCGGCAAGCCGTTGACAAAGCCAAGCACATCCGGCCGCCGTCGGTAGGGCATGCCCTGAACCCACAGCTCCCGAACGACAAGAAAGTGATTCTTCGCCGGTTCATCAAAGTCGATGATCTTGAGCCGCGGTGAGCGCTTGCTACCGTCAGCCGCCTTATAACTAACCCGCACGCCGTCTCGGATGAGCCTGTACATCTCACGGTTGGCGTGCAGCAGATTTTTCGAGGCGCCGGTGGCAGTGAGCTGGTCGATGGCCTGTTGATAGGCCTCGTCGGGGTGGCCCGGGTTCAGCTCCTCCAGTTTTTTCCGCAAGGCGCGGTTCAGAACGACTTCGCCCTCGTGCTTGCGGCCCAGCGTCCCCTGCTCGCCGAGCACTTCGGTATTGTAGGCATAGACCGACTCCCACCCTAGCTCCTGCTCCATGAATTCAGCCGTGGTGCGCTGGACCAGTTTGTCTTCGGTGTAGTCGTTCAATACCAGCCCCCTATCAAGTCGCAATTTCAATCGGCACTGGGATACCAACCTGGTTAGCAACCGGCGTATACACGTCGATGCTCTCTTCCGGCGTAGTGATTGAAATAACCAGAGCGTACCGAGTCTGGCGGCTCCATTTCCCAAGGTGAGCCCGTTCTCTCCACCAACCGACGCGCGGTGAAACCGCGATAATGTTGGAGGCCGCAAGTTCTTGAGCTGTGCCTTGCCATATGTCTGAGTGAATTGAGCCTTTGTCTCGTGCTTGGCCTATTTTCCAGTAATCAGAAGCACTCTCTGTACCTGGATGGCCTTCCTCTTCGTCCCTTGCTGCTTTGTTTATTCTTTTTATCAACTCATCTTTTCCTTCACCTGGTGAATTAAGGTCGAAACGCAGTGCATGGGATGCATAACGATATCTATCTTTCCAACCAATTTCGCCAGGGCCAGGCTCGATAAAGTATGAAAGCGTTACTCTCATTTCAACGTTCGTACCGTCCGGCAATCCTCTCAGAACTTCCTTTGGCCAGGGCAGTTCGTAAAGGTGCATATCCTTGGTTCGATAGCCAGATTTCTTACCGTTCTTGTCGTACTTTTCATCAAAAGGTTGAAGCACGGCTTGCGCTATCAAGGTGAGAGAATTAGATGCACTGTACAACGCTCGCTCCAAATTAGGCACTCCATAACCGCAAATGCGAAGCATTCTACTAATGGCGGTTTTCGACCCATTGCCACCAAACTGTTGCCAAAGGCCATCGGGCCATTTGGCGGAATGCACGAGTAAAGCGCGAACCGTTTCCGGCCAAAAATCGGGGTATTGAGACTGAATATTTGCGGCCATCCATGAAGCATGAGCAGCAGCAGCGCTTGTCATATTGAAAGGGTAAAAATGGCTTGTCTGCGGATCATAGTAAGTGGAGAGAAGCGACAGATCGTCACATTCCGTAACAAAGCCACTCTCGTCCCGCGCCAAATTGCCTCCTTCCAGAACAATTTCTGGTTTAATCGGCCACTTGTTGTTTTCCCAGCATAGTGATGTCGTTGAAAAAGGTGACAGACCACTCTTGGGCGCGATTGGGCTATATCCTTGGAGGCTTGCCTCCAAAATATCGTCCAGATTTGTATAAGCGCCAATTGTCAGAGCATTCCAGGATTGACCCGGATCATGAATCGAGTCGGTGAGCTGAGAATCCGGATATTGTGCTCGACTTGCGGGATCTGCGTTGCCTGCGCTTACTATCAATAGCCTTCTTGTATCACCATCTGTTCCGGCAACAATCTGATCTATCTGCCCTGACCAAGAACTCGGTCGGCCACGGTCGCGTGTGTCCGCCGCGGTTACAGCCATGCAGTTAATTCGTTTTCGCTCTGGCGCTTGAATCTCGGCAAGGTTGATAGCCTGTGAAGTCACATATCCCCACAATTCAGTCGGGTTAGATCCGGCCGGGGGAAGAATCTTGACGGACTCCAGGCAGTGTTTGAGGCTAATGGCGCCATTGTCCGAGAGCGCTTCGACCAAGTCTCCATAGGCGGCAGCCCCTGCCATCAATGTACCGTGTTTATCATGGTCGTGGGTCCCCCAGGTTGAAACCACAGCTTGACAGTCGTCATCATCCAAAACTGGCGATAGTAGCGGATGACCATTATTGACACCGGTATCCAGGATGCACACTGATACCCCGGATGTTTGGTCATACTGGGTTCGGTCTAGCAGGTTTTGTACCCAATCAGCTTGGTCTTTATTCTCCAATTCTGTCCAAAACTCGGCCGTGCTTTTAGCCAAACGATATTCGGCAATGTCATCAGACAAACGGGAGATCTGCCCCAACTGTTCTCTGTTCGCCAAAATGACTTTAACCGCTCGTTCAGGGAAATGAATTACGCCGTTTTTCGATTGGATTTTCAAACTTTCCAGAAGGCTATCGAATCGCGTCATCACTTCGTCTGAATCGCTGCTCAACCAAACTTCGCACCATTGGGAAGCATCCTCCGGAACCAACGATTTTTCATCTTGCCAAAATGAATCGACATCCAGGGCTTTGCGGATGTCAGCAATACTGTTGATCAATGAGTAGTTCTTCGGTTTGCCAGAACGTCTGTCAACCTCAGTCGTATATTTTTCAATCCGACCAAAGAAGAAGCCTCTCTTGCTATGTGGAACGAATATGGTTGCAACTGTTGTTTCCGAATTCTCAGAATCATCTGCTTCCACTACA
>JAUVBB010000378.1 GCA_030591445.1 Deltaproteobacteria bacterium
GAGGATGCCGAGTCCTTTCGTACGCCCACGCTCAAAGACGCCTTGAAGAAAAAGGACGACATCAACGCCCAGTTGGCAAAAAAAGTACTCTCGCTGGACCGCGACGATCATTTTCAGGTTCTAGAGGTCTATCCCTCTTCACGGGAACAAGAGATCAAGAGCGCTTATTTCTTGCTGTTGCGCCGCTTTCAGCTGCAAGACATTGCGGGCAGTTATGGGCAAGAAAAAGACCAACAGTTGGCCCAGCAGTTGCTCGATCGGGCCACCTTCGCCTATCGCTCGCTTTCCGATGATGAGATTCGCAATGCCTATATGGAAGCGCGCAAGAAAAAAAGGCCCTATCAGGCACCGCCGAGGATTTTGGCTGATGTCGAGGCGCAGAAAGGCGAATTGGCTCTTGGCGCCAAGCGCTACCAGGAGGCCATGGATTTGTTTACGGCTGCCATGGGCCTGTATCCCGACGAGCCCGACTATCATTTCAAGTTCGGGCTGGCCGGCTATCAAAAGGCTATGGATGAGACTCCAAAAGATGAGACGCTGCCCGATCATGTGCGCAACCCCTTTCTCAAAACCTTGTCCGTAAACCCGCGGCACGATTCGGCGCGGCTGTACCTGGGCTACATTGCCAAGCGCAACGGCCAGTTGAAACGGGCCCTGAAAGAATTCAAGGCCGCCGCTGAGTACAATCGTCGCAACCAGCGGGCCCAATCCGAAATTCGACTGCTCAAACTGCGCAAGGACCTCTCGTGATGACCGGACCTCTTCAGCAAAAAAAAGTGGCTTTGTATCACCGTTCGGATGGTCCCCGGAATATCTTGGGTGATGTGCTTGCGGGCATGGGTTATCAAGTGAAGCGTTACGATAAGGCCGCCAATCTGTCTCCCGCTCGACGGCAGTCAGCCCCGGTTGATCTGCTGGTGGTGCACAGCTCGGTCCTGGGCGAGACCTATCCCGAGTTGCTGGTTCGTTTGCAGCAGCTACAGCTGCGCGCGGCCGAGGCCCCGCCGTTCATCCTGGTCACCCCGCTGCTTGTTTCCCAAGAGGCGCGCCAGAGCCTGGAGGACTTGGGGGTCGGGGCCGTGTTTATGCACCGGGCGCCTTTGATGGAGCTGCTGTTTGCGGTCAACCGCGCGCTGTTTCCCAAGATGCGCGAACTGCGGCGTTACACGCGGGTTTTTGGCGGATTTCCCGCCCAGTTTTTGTACCAAGGGGAGTGGCGGGATGGTGACGTTTACAATATTAGCAACCAGGGCGTCTTCATCAAGTGTGAGCAGCCGCCGCCGGAAAACACCCGTCTAAGGGTTCGTTTCTCCTTGCCCGGGGGGCAAGAGGATTTAGTGGTCGAAGCGCATGTCAACTGGATTCACGAGTCCGGCACGGTACAAGACCCGCTCTCACCTGCTGGTATGGGCGTTAGTTTTCTGGTCTTGGGCCAAGAAGAGAGCACTTCTATTGCCCTATTGGTTGCCGACCGGTTCAGCGAAAACGATTCCGTTTCCTGACTTGCTCCACATTTTGCTCTACTTGCTGTGAATATTTGGCGCGCAAGCTGGTAAGCAGCTTGGCGATCTTCTTTTGCTGCCGCGAGGAAGAAAACAGGAACTCGATTCCCATGCCGACCGGATCACCGGACTCTTTTTGCCAGCTTACCCGGCCCTTGATTTTGATGCCCAACAGTTGTCCGGGCGGTTTCAAGCGGCAATGGACTTCGGTGCCGACGGGCAGCAGTTTCTGGGTTCGAATGAACGTACCGCCTTCGCTGATGTCTTCGGCAAACTGTTTGAGCAGTTCGCCGTCGTGCCGGTAGCTTATTTCCAGGGTACAGGACAGCCGGCGTGAGGCCCGATTTTGAAACGCGATGTCTTTGCCGCCGACATGATCGAGAATCAGCTGGATGGCCTGGCCCTGGTCCGGGGAGAACTCAACCCGGATACCGGCGGCCAGGGCCGGCTCCTTCGCTGCCCGGCGCCGGGAGACCACCCTTCCTAAGAGGCGAAAAGATCGCTTGTCGTTGGGAAACTCGACGAAGACAGACACGATCTCGGCCAGGGCTACCCGGGCGGTGGTGGCAATGAACAAGGTGCCTACCTGATCCTCGTGCTCAAAGTTCTCCACGAACCGTTCTTTTTCCGCATAGCGAACCAAGAGATGTCGTGCCGTAGTCATTACCCTGAATCCTACAATAATTCGAAAAGGGATGGCAAGTAGCCTAAGCAATGCTAGAATTCCGCGCTATGAGGAATGGGTTCGGCAAATGGTTTTGGTTTTTCGTGCTGGTGGGCGGTGGCCTGTCTTGTACCAAGCCGGCGGCGCCGGGAGCGGATCGGGCCGCGAGCCTTCTTTCCTCTTTTGAGCCCTTTCCCCAGAGTGGCGGTGTGCTCGAGCGCGAGCACTGGTATTCACTATGGCTGCAAGAAAAACCGGCCGGGTCTCATCGGGTCCATATCCATCGCTACCAAACGCCGCGCGGTTTGCGCCGGCTCATCTATAGCTGTACCCGCCTCCGTTTGCGCATTGGCCGGGCAGTCTCGGAGCTGGTCTTTGAACAGAAGGATCTGCTGGACGATCAACATCATTTGCTGCGTAGTTGGCAAGCCGAAAGCGAGGACGACGCCGACAAAATCCAGACCCACGCCGGCCGGGTGGGCGAAGAGATGATCACCATCCGCGGACCGGAAATCAAGCGCGTGCCTTTTGAACCCACGGCCCTCCGCCTTGAATCCTTCCAGTCTCTTTTTGCGCTTGCGCCAGCGCTTCCGGGAGCGGTGCGGTCTTATCGCAGCTATGAGGCGGATGTCGCCGGCTACGTCGACAATCAGCTCACGGTCAAGAGGGTAGGCCGGCTTGTGCATTCCAAAAGCTCCCAACCGGGCGTGCTAACCCAGATCGAGGTCGACCCAGATTTCTTTCCCCGCCGGATGCAAAGCTCCCTGGGTTCTTTGCGGATTTTGCTCAAGCGGGAGGCTGGCAAACCGGATCCCGACCAAATCGAAGCACCCGATCTGGGTCCCTTGACCAGAGTTTCGTCCAACGCGCGTTTTGCCCAGCCCCGGAAGCTTGAGCGGGCCCGCTTTCGGGTGGCTGGTTTGCCGGCTTATGTGCAAGCGGCTTGGCTCACTGGCCCGGGTCAGCGGGTCCTTTCGCAGCCCGCGCCTGGTACTTTTCTGATCGAGATCACGCGCTTGCCCCCGCCCCAACCGGTGTCTTTTCCGTTGTCGCTAAACAAAACGGAATGGGCCGAATTTTTGGCCCCTACTGCTTTGGTACAGTCTCACGATGCCGAGATCGGCAAGCTGGCGCGGGAATTGACCCGCGGCGCTCCCCACGCTTGGGCCGCGGCCAAGCGTCTGCGCGTCTTTGTCAGCCGGACCATCGATGCCACTCGCTCCATGACTTTTGCCTCGGCCCGCGAAGTCTTGCGTCAAAAAAGCGGAGACTGTTCCGAGCAATCGGTTTTATTGGCTGCCCTGGCCCGCGCGGTTGGTCTTCCCGCCCGTTGCGTCATGGGCCTGGTCTTTGCCGACGGGAGTTTCCAGCGCCATATGTGGAACGAAATCTGGGTGGGCCGTTGGCAGCCCATCGATGCCGCCATGCAAACCGATACCCTCAGTGCTGCCTGGATTCGGTTGGGGGTCCACGCGGTGCGATTGAGTGAAGATCTGGACACCGGTCTGGGCGGCTTGCTGGCTTTTGCCGCCCCGCTGAAAGTGACCGTAGAGCCAATCGCCGACGAGCCTCCAGACAAAAAAAACCGGTAGGCCAAAGCCTACCGGTTCTGCTGCAGTTAGGTCTGAAAGTGTTTAAGGTTGATAATCACAGGGACCGGGGTAGGCCATCTCCATACCGGTGCAGGCCAGGAAGCAGTCATTGTCGTAGGTGACGCCGTCCATGCCGCAGACCGGGGCATAGTATTCGGGGCAGATGCAATCGGGCTCGAGGCAGCGGCTTTCGCAAATGCCGACTTCGTCGCAATAGGTTTGGCAGATCAGGCCGGGAGGGCAATCCTGGTCGGCGCTGCACTCGCCGAAGCTGTTGATGTTTTCCAGGCATTCCAGATATTCCGGCGTTTGCACCCAACCGCAGGTCTGGGTGCCGGTCTGAGCGGTGAGTAGATCGCAGTAAGACAGTTGCAGACACTCGTACTCGGGCAGCCACACGCAGGTGGAAGAGACCGGGTAGGGGGCGCAAATTTCGCCCGAGCAGCCGGTGACAATGCACTCGGAGGCAATGGGCACACATTGGCCATAGCAGGGCAGGCAGGGGCCGCCGTCTTGACAGCTTTCATCGGCCGGGCAGGCGATTTCGCAGCGGAAGCCGTCCGGACATTCTTCGTCGCTGTTACATTCCATGTCGGGCAGGGGCATGCAGATGCCGGTATCAGAGCAGCCGGCCGGATCATCCATGCAGAACTCACAATACATCCCGGCCGGGCACTCGGCGTCGTCGCGGCACCAGGTGGGATCGGTTCCGCACTCACCGGGGCTGACAATGATGGCGCCTTGACACTCAGCGTAGCAGGCATTGGCAAAGGTCTGCTGCTCACAGGCACCGCCGCCCACGCAGGGTTCTCCCGGGGGGCATTGGTCGGGATCGGTGGGGTATTCGTAACAAATCTCCGCGCAAACCGGTTCCCAGATGTCTGGGCAATTGCAGTGGTCGAAAACGCAGTAGCCATCGACGCAGCGGCCAGGCATGCCGGTGGGATCCATGCAATCGAAGTCGGAGAAGCACTCGGGTTGGTGGTCGGGTACGCAGATGCCGACGCAGCAATTGGGATCGTCGGGCGCGCAATTCACCCCGCATTCCCACAGTTCACACAGGAAGCCCGGGGGGCATTCCATGTCCTGGCTGCAATACATGTCTTCGAAGACACAGCGGCCTTCAACGCAACGGCCGATGCTGCCGTCGGCCGAGAGGCAATCGGTGTCGGCATAACATTCTTGCTGGGAGGGCACACAGTAACTGCGGCACTCGGGCAGGCAATTGGGATCGGTCGCATCACAGGCGCTACACTCGGTGACGCATGCCATTCCCGGCGGGCAGAATTGTCCGCCCTCTTCGCAGGGAATCTCTTCGTAAACACACCAGCCGTCGTGGCAAAAGCCGATTTGGCCGTCGAACCAGATGCAGTCTTCATCAACCTGGCACTCGGGTTCTTGCCGGGGCACACAATAACTCCGGCAAGTAGGCTCACACTCCCCGGTGGCCGGGTCGCATATGTCGCTGCAGTCGCCCGACTCGGGATCACAGGCCGGGGACCAGCATTCGGAGATGCACTCGAAACCTTCCGGGCAGTCTTCATTTGCCTGGCACTCGCCCTGGGTTTCGGGAACGCAGAAGCCGTAGCATACATTGCAATCCGGGCAATCCGGATTTTCGGGGTCGATCAGACCGGTGCAGTAGAGGTCACAGAGGTAACCCTCTGGGCAGTCGCTGTCGGTTTCGCACTCGGGCCGCTCGCCGACGCAAACGCCGTTGACGCAAACGCCTTCGAAGCCGTCTGCGGCCTGGCAGGGCTCGCCATCCATGCAGGGCACAACTGTAGGCTCACATACGTTCCAGCAGGTCTCGCCGGTATTGCCATCGCTATCGGGCTCGATAACGCCGCCACAATAGCTGACGCAACTGTGTCCCTCGGGGCAGTCGCTGTCGTCGGCACAATAGAAATTCTCGAACTCACAGCGGCCGTTGATGCAAGCCGGGATTTGATCGGTCCAGGGATATATTTGGACGCAATCTTCGTCGGTCTCGCATTCACCTTCCACGCAGCGGCAGATGGGGCAGCCATCGGCGTCGGTCATGAAGCCGTTGGGGCAGTACAGGTCACACAGCACATCGGCGCAGTGGGGTTCGTCACAGGAACCGTAGCAACCCAAAGTCAGGTCGAAGCTGCCGCCGTGGCTGCCATCTTGGGTGCCCAGGGCGATGAGATAGAGTCCCGAGGCGGGCAGGCTCAGATCTTTGATCAGGGCATCGAGCTCCTGCCGACCCACCAGATCCAAGGCGATGTGCTCGCCCCACAGACCGGTCGATTCCATCGGACCGTATAAGATCAAGACCGGCTTTTCGCCGTTGGTTGACTTCAAAGAGAGAGTCACCCGCGCGCCCTTGTGGGCGTCGAAAACAAAACCGGTCAAAACCTTGGTCAAAGAAAAGGTCTCGGATTTCAACGCGGTACCGTAGTCGATGGTTCCCCGCAGTTCCAGCAGGGCACTGGAATCCTTGTTCAAGATAGGCGGGTTGTAATCGCCGGTTTTGGGTTCGTTGGAGCAGCTGGCCGCCAGCAGCACCATCGCAAGATACAGCCCAATCCATTTCATGCTTCGCATATCTTTCTCCTAAATAGAGTATGGATGATCGTTTTCACAAGAAGGCATAACAGCAAGATCCGGGCCATCCCCCGCCCGCCAAAGCCGGTTTTTCCTAGGGCATTGTTTTTGTGGGGCTTTATAGAAAGTCCAGCTGCCACTTTAGCGTCGCGGTCCAATAGGCTGTCAAGTTCACTTGACGCCGGGAAAGTTTCCAATGTGCTTATTCGTTATATTACAATAGCTTATTCGCTATGATGGGAGAGGTGGGAACTGTCAAGCCAAGTTGATAGTTCAATTCCCCCCATTTGGTTCGGACCGCCGACACGTCCGTTACCCGGGTTTTTGGTTTAAAAAACGCCGATTGTAATTTTTGGCGGTCTTCGGTAACATCATGGGTCCGATATGTTCGTAACCATCGGGGGAAGGTGTTTACGAAGGAGAGAGAAGAAAATGAGAGCGGTGACGTTTGTTTTGGTGAGAGCGACCGGTTTGGTCGTGTTGTTGGGCGGGTTGGCAGCTTGTGGTGGTAGTTCGGAGGATCCTTGTCTCCCCGGAAATATGGAAAGTCAGGACTGCGGGGTATGCGGGCAGATGACGCGGGTCTGCGGTCTGGACGAGAGCTGGGGAGTTTGGGGCAATTGCATGGATCCGGCGCCCAACTGCGCCGATGAATGTGTACCCGGTAGCATCGAGGATATTGCCTGCGGGATTTGCGGCCAAATGTCGCGTACCTGTGGTCTGGATAAAAGCTGGGGCGTCTGGAGCGATTGCGCCGACGGTTGTGCCACCCAATGTACTCCGGGTGCCAGCGAGCAGCAAGATTGTGGGGTTTGCGGCCAGCAAACCCGCATTTGCA
>JAUVBB010000470.1 GCA_030591445.1 Deltaproteobacteria bacterium
AAGAATAGGTCATTTGCGAATTTGTGCATTTCTCTGATCAAGTTCCGCTAAACAAGTGCTCTCATGCCCAGCCTGGAGCATCAACCATGCTCAGATGATCAAGGTCTACGACTTTGGATTAAGCCTGCACCCGAGCTCAGGGTCGATCGATTCTGTTTAAATTACACGTATCGGAGAACAGAGAGGAGGGAGAACAGAGTAAGCCCGGGGACGGAGGTGAGACCGACACGCAGGAAGTAGCTTCAGTATTTACACTTTTGTTTCAGCGGAAAACCGTGAGCACGCAAAGCCCTACTGAACGTTAGCGCGCACGGATTGACTCAGTCCACGGGATTCCGAGGCCGCCGTCGTATATGTCGAAGACTATGGTTGAGGCACCGGTCTTCAGGTGGTGCGGCGTTCGTTCCGACCGCTTATAGCCAATATTAGCGCAACTGGATTTGGCCTCGGCTATGCAAAGCGAGCTCGGCCCCAAGCACTCCCCTCACCCGCTCGCTGCGCTTGGCCATCTCAATCAAGAGATCAATCACGCGATTTTCATCGCTATCATTGTCAAAACGCATCCGGTCCAGGTTCCGAGCAATGGCATAATGCGTCCGGTCGCTTGATTCTTTGAATACTTGCTCGACAATCCAAAGCAAGTCCACTTCCGCAGATCCCTGCAAGCCAAAAGAAATCAGCAAGGACGCCAACCAAGGATCAATCGCATAGCCGGCATAATAATCCAGCAATCCATCCTGGGCCGTGGCCACGGCCACTTCGGTGCCCAATTCATACATCATGCGCAAGTACAGGTCTTGCCAGTAGGCATCGGCAGTCGGAATATATTCGTAAAGCAAGGCATAAGCGCTATCACGCTGGTCGCTACTATCGGCCAAATGGGGCAATGCCAAGCCGGCCAAATAGCGATGATCTTCTTCGAAAATCTCTCGATTCAACAGATGATTCCAAATCTCCACCGCCACCGCAAAAGCACCCTCCGCCCCAGAGTTAACCACCAGCGCCAGGGCACCATCCACATCGTCCCGGCGCAGCGAAGCCACATCGACCATCAAGGCATCCGCCGCCGGTTGCGGCAGACCATCAGCCATGGCGTCAATAGCATCGCTCAAATCCTGCACCACCGCCGGCCCGGGTTGCTCAACATTCAGCGCCGCCAAAAAAGGATACTTCTGTAAAATATGATCCATATCCGCGGCGATGCCCGACTCACCATAGTTGCCATCCTCGGTGATATCGCCAACGCGATAATAGACCGCCTTGACCAAACCCACCGCCTGGCCCTGAGGCGCCAGCAAAGGTGAACCAGAATGCCCCGGAAACGAATAAGCATCGATGATGAAATCTTCCCCAGTGGCAACCTGCAGCACCCCAATGTTCTCCATCTTCAAAGCACCAAACGGATGCCCCACCACATGCAACAAACCGTATTCGTCCACCGGTGTCCAGGGCCCATCCTTCTGCAAGCGAACAAATTCAACCCCATCGGCACCCACATCCACTTTCAACAGCGCCAGATCAATATCCGGGTCAGAAAAGAGCAAAGTCGCCCCCGCAAACACCTGCTCGTGTTCGCCCCGCTCCTGCCGATAATAAATATCCAGCCCCCCACACTCTCGCGGACACTCCCCCCGGCCGGCCACATGATCATTGGTCAACAAATAGCCACTACCACTGATAAAAAATCCACTCCCCCAGTGGTCATACAATCCCAACTTAACCACCCCCCGCGCCGCCCGCGCCACCGCCCCCATAGCAATATCATCCGCATGAAAAAGCTCCACCGGCCGCGGCTGATAGCCGGCATCATTGCCACAGGCGCCCACAAAAAACGCCAAGCACAAGAATACACGATTCATAGAGTCTCTCCCACAGCGACTAGCCATGGGTTAAGACTATTATTCAGGATAGATAAAGGTCAAGCCGTTGATGTCTGATTCGGCCAGCGACAGGCTACTCATGTCGCAAGGGCCGATGGAGTAATACATGGTGGCATCATAAACATCGGGATGATCCAGACCCAGCAGATGACCTTGCTCGTGGGTGAGCACGCCGTCAAGATCGAAGGCGTTGCTACAAGCAGTGCCATTGCGAACGTAATTGGTGGACTCGTCCACTACGATATCAGCGTCAACCAAGCGGTAGAATACGATCCCGTTAGTGACCATGGTTTGGCTATTGTATATGGGCAGAGCCGCGGCCAGGGCCCCAGAAGGAACCTCACCGGTGGGATCATCGAAGCTGATGGTATTGTAGCCGTCGTAGCGGTAGCCGGCCAAGGCGGTATCGGCAAGAGGCCCGAAAGTGATAGCTTCGTTGGAGCCTGCCTCCCAAGCGTCGAACCCAGCCACGGCGGCAGCCCTACTGCTTGATATGCTCAAGCTGCCCTGGGAATTGCTGGCAACAAAACGATACCCTACCGGCATATCCTGCGGGAACCATTTGCGAGGTGGGTCGAGCAGTTCGAAGATGGCGGTGTCACCGATGGTTACGGTGGAGGGACCAACCAGGTTGTCCGATTCATTGGCCTCGTCAATGGCAGCGTCGGTGTCGATTTGCACCCAGGCCTTGTAGCTGCCATTGGGTGCGTCGCTCAAAACCAGGTCATACGGCAGCATCATACCCTGAGGCAAACCTGTTGGCGCTGGATCATGGCGCCAGTCGCCTTGCTGGCCGGCGGCAGGAGCGCTGTCGCGATTGGAGTATAAGTCCACCTCGAATTCTTGCAAAATGTCGACATTTCCGTCGTTGACCACTTCCCAATGATAGTGAATGTCATTGCCGACCAGGGTGGTGGTAAAATTCTGAACCGAGAGATTGCGAGTGGCGCCGGCCAACTGAATGAGAAATTCGGTACGCCAGGTCAGACTGCCGTCGGTCAGTTCCAGATCAAGCCAGTACTGGAAATCGGCGGCGTCGGCGGCCACCGAAATGACAAAACCGTTGCCGGTCGCCGTGGTGCCAGCGGCCACATCGCCGAAGATTTGCGTGGCGGTGGTCACGGTTACGTCCGTGCCCGTCGAAGACAAGGTACCGGAGATACCGCTAACATCCTCGGCGCCAGCGTTGCGGACGGTGATATTCAGGGTGGTGCTGGCGCCCTTGGGAATCGGGGTGGGGCTGGCGGTGTGCGAATCATAGACCAAATCAGTGGCCTTACAACCATTAACCCGGACCAACATCGATACTCCATAGAATGGCATCCAAGCACCATCAGCGTTGGACCAGTAAACACCGTTTCCCCAGGAACCGTTGCTGGTATCACCCATGTCAGTCCACATCCCGGCTTCCAGGCCGGTCAAATCGTTAAGCGACTCGATAGTTACAAAAAAGATGTTGCCATTTCGAAGGGTAATGGGCGTGGGGAAGTCAAATTCCACCTCGATCTTGAGGCCGGTAACGCCCACGGCTTTCGGAGCGCTGGTGGCCAATAGTTGGTCGGGGTAGCCTTGTCTATAGCTGTATAATTTGGCCCGGAACTGATTACTGGTCGGGCCGTTATTATTGAGTATCATGGCCCAGACCGAAGTGACCGACAGTGAGGTCGATTGGACCGCGAAGAAGTTACCCACCTCATCCCCTGTCACCATGGGAAGGTAATAGCCGATAGTCTCATCATTCATTGGATCGTAGGAATCTACCACCAAGGTCTCATTTTCGCTGGTACAGCCGCTTCCCTGTACATACATGCCCACAGAGTCATACCAGGTATTGGGACCGTCGGTGGCGTCGATACCCAGGCTGTAAATGCCAAAAGCGGTATCCAGCGTTGAAACTTGGTAACCGGGACTACCAGATTCAGTTGCTCCGACCGCGATGGTGCCATAGTCGCTCTGACCAACAGAGATGGCCAAATCGGGCGGATCGTTCGAATCGACCGCGAGGGTACCGCCAACATTACCACTATCGGCAAAACCACGGTTATAGAAACTGGTGTCCACGCTTGCAGAACCACCGGCCACAACCGGGCTAATCGCCGCACTAGCAAGATCTAGCCACGGTCCTTCGGCACAACCATCGACCCAAATGATCCAATTGCTGGCGGCATAGGCATAACCATCGTCGTCGGACATATAGACATAGCCACCAACATAGGGCAGGCCCACGGTCCCAGAATATAACGGCAGGAACAAATCACTGGGCTCAACTAACTCGTCGGAATCGATCTGCACTGCTACCCAGAATATCTGCCCCTGAGTCAATGCCACTGGGCTCGTCAGCGCAAAGGTATGCATGGCCACGTCTTGAAGCAAAACACCATCCGCGTCCTCTCCGCACTCGCCGGCCATGACTACGGTCTCGGTGAGGCTACCACCTAGCCAGGTGCCGGGCAGACCGCCTTCGTCGGCGTAGATGTGGACCGAGAATTGACCTTCGTTTTCGCCATTCTCGCATTCGAAATCATAGAATGCGGCTTCTATTTCGATGACATTGTACGAGCTAACTTCCACCTGAAAGACATTCAAAGCCTGGTCGTTGATCTCTAGAGCGTGGGCGCTACCAATAAAGCCGTTGTCGATGCTCAGCCGGGCGTTCGGGTCGACCGTGTCGCAGCTGGAGCAGCCTTCGTTGACCAGGTAGTTGCAGTTGTTGTCGACTTCATCGTTACAAAGTTCGATCTGGCCGGGATTGACCAGGGCGTTGTTGTCGTCGCAGTCGTTGCCGGTGCAGGAGCCAGTGCCGTCGCCGTAGCCGTCGCCGTCTTGGTCGCGTAGGGGGCCGACGCATTTGCCGGCTACGCAGGTGTCATCTACGGTGCAGGCGTTGCCGTCATCGCAGGAACCGTCTTGGGGGTCGAATATGCAGCCTTGGTCGGGTACGCAAACATTGGAGGTGCAAGATTCGTTGTCTTCACAGACGACCGTACTACCTAGGCACTTGCCGCCGACGCATTGGTCGGGGTCGGTACACAGATTGTCGTCGCTGCAGGTCAGGTCATCGTTGTCGGGATTGCTGCAGCCGACGCCGGGTACACAGGTATCGTCTGTGCAGGGATTGGCATCGCTGCAGTCGGGAGTGCCGCTGCCGGGGACGCATTGTCCGCTGGCGCAGACATCACCGACCGTGCAAGGATCCAGGTCACTGCAATCCAAGGTATTGTTGGGAAACAGGCAACCAGAGGCGGGATCGCAGTTGTCGTCGGTGCAGGGGTTGGCATCATCACAAACCAGGTCACCGCTGCCGGGTTGGCAATCTCCGCCGCTGCAGGTATCGCCGGTGGTGCAGGCATTGTCGTCATCGCAAGAACCAGCGATGG
>JAUVBB010000425.1 GCA_030591445.1 Deltaproteobacteria bacterium
CCCGATCAAGTATTTCGATTTGCTTGGCCCAATTCAGTGATCCTTCTTGCTCAAAATGGGCGAGAAAGAGGCCGCTTGAATCTAAGGTGGTTTGATTGGGTTCACCGAGACCAAACACCACCGGGCCGGTAAACTCACCAGTCACTATGGCCGACTGGTCAGACCAAACAGCCACGTCTTCTCCGCCATCCTTGCTACCGTTGCCGACAATGTTTCGTTGCCATAAAATTTCTCCCGCTGCGCTCAAATGCAATACCGCGATCTCTCTTTCGAGGGAAGAGTTGGAGTGGTATCCAGTAAGGACTGACGAGCCGTCAGAATTCAGTGAGATATCCTTTACAAACTGCCGATCGAAGTCGCCCGGACGTCCTGTGACCCACTGGAGAGGGGCAAAGGGTTGGCAGGAACCATCCTCGCATAGTTCTTGCTTTGCGCAGCATTGATCACCACAACTTTGATTGGCGCACTCACAGCGATGTTGCTGGTTGCAGAATTCGAGTTCGTTGCAGGTATTACACTCGATCAAGCCCCCACAGAAATCAGACTTAGTGCCACAATCATCGCTTTCACAATTTTTTGGCAAGCAGCAGGAACCCTGGTACCAGACTTCATCTTCATGGCAGCAGGAATTCTCGATCCAGACTTCATCTTCAAGGCAGCAGGAAGGGTCAGCTCTACATCTTACCTCCTCGTAGCGCCAGGAAGTTTTGGATGTGGGGCACAGGCTACTCGGGCCACAGTGGCCATACTGATACTAGTCGACGATTTCTTTTCTGCCGTTGCATCGCTCGGAATAGCCGGTGCAATACTGAACGTATTCGCGTTGCTGGACCACCGCTTGGCCGCACGCAGTACCCAAACATCGAAACTCGCCTCGGACATCGCAGACCCAATCAAGGCCCATGATGACCCCGTCAGACACGCAACTACCATACTCTTTCGTCAGATTTTCAGAGCATGCCTCAAGAACGAAAAGCGACATCAACACCGGACCTGCAATTAATCTCATGTTCATAATGGACAACCCTCACTCTGATTGAGAACCCTATTGCCTAGCTAGTGTCCATCTCAAAACCTCGACGAACACCAAAAAACACAATGATTTCGTAGTACCCGTCCTCAAAAACAGGGCTTTTGAGACGGGTACTAGCCAAGACCGAGAACGATCTTCATGATCACTGCTTAAAAGCCGTACCGTACCCCCAAAGAGGCAACCACACCGAACTCGCGGTTAGATTCTTCTCCCGCCGGTGCTTCCAGTGGATTGCGAAAAAATCGCCCGGTCAGATCGAAATAGGCAGACCAAGTCGGGCCCAGCAGGTACTCCAAGCCTCCGAAAATATCGCCCCCCATGCCGGTAAAAGTAAAACGTGTTTTCTTGCTGAAATCATAGAGCGCTATTCCCACGCGGGCGCCGGTAACAAAAGCAAAGTTTTCAATAAACCATTTTTTCTTAATCCCAGCAGTGAAGTGGTAAAGATAGAGCGTGTTGTCCACCACCCGTCCGGCCCAAAGTAAATCTCCCTGAAGCGACAGGTAGGTTTCACTAAGACCAAATGACCGGCCCAGATTGAGATCCAAGTACAGAGCGGCACCAAACAAATTCTGCTTGCTGTTCTTGAATGGGAATCCGCCGAATACAAATTCGGAGATAAAATGAGAGCCAATAAGCAGCTCTATCAATGGATATTCCACCAATAGATCCGTGGACCTGAATTTGCGTTTTACTTTGATTGTCTTGGCAAAAACACGACCCGCTTTGCTATCTTTTTGGGCTGGGTAGGCATTCCTTGTTCGTACAAATCCGACGACCCGATTTGGGCCAGAGTGATTTTGTTCCACGACTGAAAGGGTCGTGTTCAGCTTGATCTTTTCGGTGCCGACTCCCTGAAAATACACACCGTCATCGACTACCGTTTGGATGGGGAGGGTGAGTCGAAGCGCGGGAATCTTTTTGAGTTTTTTCAACATCCATTTGGCTAGATTTTGGGCTGCCTTTTGGGTGGCATTTTGCCCGGGCCAATTTGTATTGGTTATCGGCCCTGGGGTATTTGGGTCGGCATTCCTTGCCGACTTGGCAAACTCTAAAATTTCTTCCGGGGCCAATCGTTCAACAACCGCAAATAAATCGGCCGGTTTTTTTGCCTCCGGATGTTTATCGAGCCGATAAAAATGCACCGAGGCATTCAATCGTACCCGAAACCCCGTCTGCTCGGCGGTACATTTTACCTGGTTTTTTCTGCTTTGGTTTGTTGGACAGCGAACAGGTCTTACTTGGTATTCGCCAATCTCTATTGCATAGTAAAAGTCTGACACCGGCAGGCAAGCCACCTTTTTTGCCTCGCGCTGCTCACGGCAAGATGAGTTGTTGGTCACCTGATTGCGCACCGCCAAAAAGAAGTCATCGATAGAGCCGATGGTGCTGGCATCAAAGGTGTTGAATCGGAACCGGCCCCATTCGATACCCGACCTGAGAGAATTCTCAATTTCTTTGATCTGATGGGCTTCGATGTTTGGTTTGGGGGTGCCGAACATTCCAAGGTAGGTGATTGATTTCCTGAGTTGCTTGTTTTCTTGCTGGGAAATATCCTCGGCCAAGTCTTCAGAAGCCATTGCGAGGTTGGATAGGGCCAATAGATGAATCAAACAAATCATGAACATGCGAATCATTTTCATCTCGTCTCTCGGAAATTTGTTCTAGGTAATGTCCCCCGCCTGGTACCACTTTGATGCAAAGGAATCTAACTGGAAATGAGACTTGAGTCAACGCAGGCACACGCAAGGTGTCTGTGCAGCGAAGGTCGTGCGACATTTTCACACAAACAGGAATGTCCCGGGTCACAATTCCGTAGGGGCGCGTCGCGCGCGCCCGTGCGGCCAATGCCAACCATCCCCCATAGGATCCCCGCGCCTGTTACGGAAACGTGATTCAATTGGCCAGGGTTGTTATTGGTATCCAATGCATCTGGGTGGGGTTTGGCCAATGCTGAACGGGCGCGCGCGACGCGCCCCTACGAAAGCGTGATTCAATTGGCCCAATTTTTGGTTTTGCGATTTTGGTTCCGCACGACAGGTAGGTTTCTACCGCCCCCAGAAAAAGGGGTCCAGCGAATGTCGCCGATGACAACAAGCTACAGCGCTACTACAACATATCGAGGTAGCTAGCCAGCGGCCGGGTCGGGCGGTGGGTCTTGGCGGTGATGACACCTTCGGGGTCGAGGAAGAAAAACGTGGGCAAGGTAATCAAGTCACCCTTGATGATATAGTTGGCGGCCACTTCCTCGTCGGCATCAACCAGCACCGGAAAGGAGGGCCGGATCTTCGCCAGGTAGTCGTCAAGCCGGGCGCGGCCGTCTTGCTCCTCGAGCAGAGCAACCATCAGCACCTCCACCTCGTGACCGTACTTGACATGAAAATCCACCACCCTGCGCATCAAACTCTTACACAGCCGGCAATCGCTACGAAAGAAGAACAACAAGACCGGGCTACCTTGCCGGGCAGCCAGCTCCTGGTACAAACCGTTTGAGTCCTTCAGCCAGATAGCCGGTGCCTTTGCCCCCACCCGGGCCTCCGGAGTATCGGGGCTTTTCGGCTCCACCACCTTGACGGGCTTGGCCGCCGCGGGTGCCGGAGCCTTCTTGGCAGCAGGCTTTACCGCTTTGTCCGGCTTGGCGGCTTTGCCTGCCTTTTCCTCAGCCTTTTCCTTGGAAGCAGCTGAGTCCTGCTTGGATTTTTCCTGGCTTAGCACCGGCCCAGCCAGAACCCATACGAAAATGAATATTCCCATGCCCCATTTCATCGTGAACCCTCCCGTTGGCAACCGGCGGCAGAATAAGCCAGCATCCGCTCGGCGTCAACCCAGCAACCCACCCTGGGTAATTCTGCAAGAACTTGTTTTGTAATTCTTGCCGTCAGCGGCAGTTGTTTCCAAAATGGAAATAACTGACTCTTTGTTCAACTCACCCCCGAAAAAGGTGCCACCTACCTCGCCAAGCCAGCAAATTTCGCTCTTCCAGTCCGTGAAATTTTCCTTGCCATAGTACCATTAATTGGTACCATAGAAGAGTGACATGGGAAATCCAATACTCGAGACGAGTAGCGAAAGCGATCAGGAAACTTCCCAAAGGAGTCCAAGAAAGCCTTTTCGCGCTTCTGTTGGAGATTGAGAAGTCTGGCCCATCACGAGGAAACTGGCCCAATTATTCGAAGCTGGCCAAACACAGGCACCATTGTCACATCAAAAAGGGAAGGCCCACCTACGTTGTGGTGTGGGAGCTGGTTGCGGGCAAAGTACATTTGGTGGAGGTGATCTATGCGGGCACACACGAAAAAGCACCCTACTGAGAAAAGTAGGACCATGACGATCCGGCTGCGAGGCCCACGCTCAAAGGCCAAGAGTGTGCTCAGCGCCGCCCGACAACATGGCTTTCTAGAGTACCAAGACGAAGAAAGTGAGCTGCTTGATTGGCGCAGTGCTTTTGATTTCACTCCGGAACAAGAACCCGGCGTTGCTCTTAAAGGGGCACGACGCGCGCAAGGTCTAACCCAGCAAAAGATCGCCGACGCCACCGGAATTCTTCGGCACCACATTTCAGAAATGGAAAATCACAAGCGACCCATTGGCAAGAAGAACGCGCGCCTGCTGGCCAAAGCCCTCAACGTCGACTACCGAATCTTCCTGTGAATCATGGGCCACCGGCACTGCCGGCAGCCTCAAATCCGATGGAAGCTCCCGACCGTTCTCCAGTCCATCCGTTTTCTCGTTCCATTTTCACGGCCCGGACCAGGTCTTTCATGGTCACCGGGCCCTGGGGCCCGCGCAGCAGGGCGAGGCGGGCGGCGTTGAGGACGGCGTTTTTGATTTCGCCGCCGGTCAGGTCGGTGGCACTGAGTTTGTCCAGGTTGACGTTTTTGGCCAGGGGCAATTTGCGGGGCATAAGTTTTTGCCAGATCTTGCGGCGCATGGCGGCGTCGGGACGTTCGAATGGCACTTTCAAGGATATGCGCCGCTCCAGGGCTGGGTCCAGGTGCACCTTGCGGTTGGTGGCCAGGATGCACAGGCCTTCGAATTTCTCCAGCTCTTGTAACAGCACGTTGACCGTGCGCACTTCAAAAGTGCGGGATGCGGCATCGCGATCGAAAAACATGGCATCGGCCTCAT
Source organism: Deltaproteobacteria bacterium (assembly GCA_030591445.1). Taxonomy (GTDB): domain Bacteria; phylum Myxococcota; class B64-G9; order B64-G9; family B64-G9; genus JAUVBB01. The sequence continues at coordinate 5,162 of JAUVBB010000425.1, forward strand.
CCCAGAAAAGCACCGCGCCTACGCGGGCGGCGGTGGTAAATTGGCGCACGATATTTTTTTCGGTCATGCCCACGAAGCAATTCTGAATCTTGGCAAAGTCCGCCACCAGAATCGGTCGGCCCAGCTTGTGCGCCATCGCCTCGGCACAAGCCGTTTTGCCCACCCCCGGCGGCCCGGAAAACAGCAAGGTCACCGAGCGACCATAAGGGATCACCTGGCCCAGACCCCATTGGTCAATCAGCACCTCGGCATGCTCTGCTTGGCTGGCCGCCATGCGCAGCGCCTGTTTGACCGGGGGCGAAAGCACCAACTGGCTCATACGCACCTTGGCCGAGCGCACCGTCGGCCCCCCATTGCCCGAACGATGTTGGGCCCGGTGCAAGGCCAGCATGGCCATGCTTTTTTCGCTCAATTCGAACTCAGTGCGCGCCAAGCTGGCGTAATCATTGCCGACCTGTTCCATCAGACCCCCACATGGTTGAATGAAGTCTTTTTGCACCAACAAAGCATCACTACGCAGCAGCCTCAGATCGTGTTCCGACTCATCCGCCGACTCTCGGGCCACCGCCGCCAACCCCTGGCCCATAAACAAGCGGTCGTCCGAGTCGAGATGACCCAACTCTTTGCCCAGCAAAGCCAGCAGCACAATGCTTACCGGCCCCGGATCCTTCGACCCGCCCAGCCCGGCCAACACCGCCAGCAAGCGAGCCAATTTCCAATCGGGATGACGCTTGAGGGTATTGTTCAGCCCCGTCAACAGATGCCTGATTTTGCGCGTGGCCCGAACCATCCCCGCCCGCTGGGTCGAAGGCGGAAAGCGCCGCCGCTGATCCACTTTGTCGTGTAAGGCCAAGGTAAACGCCGAAAGCTCCTGATACAACTCATCTTCGCTACTGACCGACCAGCACAAGTTTTCCGGGTCTTCTTCGGTCAGCACGTAATCAATCAAGGACAAATCGAGCAACAAATGCCGGGAGCGAAACTCTTCGTATTCATCTTCACAACTAACCAACTGCGAGCGACCCAGCCGACCCTGAGCCGACAAACTGCGCAAGACCGGCAGCAGCTTGTTCTCAGGCAAAGCCAGCAGGAAACGAACATTCCAGCAACGGTCGAC
>JAUVBB010000061.1 GCA_030591445.1 Deltaproteobacteria bacterium
AACTCTCAGAAAAAAATCCCGCATCCGAATTCGTCTTCCTGGTCAGCCACCAGGGAGAAAAGACCTGTGACGGCGTACTGTCGATCGCGCCCATCCACCAATCAGAGTCATCGCAAGCTCCATCCATACCCGCTCTCCCTCCCCTGACCGACGCTGTCGAAGACTACATCCCCCACCGTGGGCGCATGAAGATCGTAGACGAACTATTGGCGGTCGACCAAGATCACTGTATCTCCAGCGCCGTGGTGAACAAAGACTGGCCCTGGTTCGATCAGGGATCGGTAAGTCCATTGGTCCTGATCGAACTAGCCGCCCAAACCGCCTCCGCCTCGGTCGGCTGGAAACACCGGCACCAGGACAAACCCGGCGGCCACGGCTACCTGGTAGGCGTCAAAAGCGCCCACTGGTCCAAAGCCCGAATAAACGCCGGCACCCAACTGGTGACCTCCGTCAAACCCCTCATCATCCGTGACAACTACCTGGTTTTCTCAGCCAGTATTATTGCCCCCTCGGGACTATCTGCCGAAATCCGGTTCCAAGCCTATCGACCTTGAAGTTAATAGAGGGACTACTCGGTCAGCAGACCCTGCAGGCGTTCTTTGCCTACGATGTAGGCGACGGTCATAAATGAGCCAATGGTGGTGCCTAGGATTCCGGGGGCAATGACGCTCTGGCCGGCCAAGAACAGGCCGGGTACGGGGGTTCGGTGGAGCAGGGCGGCGCGCAATAGTTGGCGCTTGGAGCGCAGCACACCATAGGTGGATCCGCGGGCACTAGAGACCCAGTCGCGTAGTGACAGTGGGGTGAACACGTCCAGGATCTTGGCTTGGGTCAGGTTTCCAAATATGGGTTCCAATCCGGCTAGTATATGCCTTGCTTGGCGTTCTTTCTGATCACGGTAGTCCTGCCCTCTCTTGCCGGTGATGGTGTTGTGCCAAGAACTCCAATCTTCGAAGGAGCTGGGGCTCACCGTGGTCAGCAGGTTCCAGTCTGGACGTCGCGTTTTGCTCAGAGTACAGAAAACTAGCTCGGGATAGCCTTGCTGCTCATGGAAACGAAAGATGTTGTAGTCGCGAGCCGGGAAATCGGCGGCGGGCAGGGCCACCTGCACGGACAAGCAACCCGGGCTTTCCTCCAGGCGGGATATCCGCTTTCGATAGGGCGCCTTTACCGCGTCTTCGGGCAACAGTGCCAGGACGGTCTTAGGGTGGACGGCAGCAATGACCAGGTCGGCGGTAAGACTGCGGCCCGATGCCAGAGTGACGCCATGCAGCCTACGCTTTTCCACCTGAATACTCTCGACCGAATCGCCCAGATTTATCTCCCCGCCCAGTTCAGTCAATCTATCGATAAAGGCGGCCGCCAACTCACTGCCGCTGCCAGCCAACTTCCAGGCGGAAGACAGGTAAGACGACAAGGTCATCATGAACAAGGGCACCGGACAGTCATCGAGAGCCACGCCCATCCAGGCGGAAGGCGCCCTCAGTACCCGGCGCAATCCCGGGTCGAAGTCATGCCGGCCAAGCAGCTCGCCCATGGACTCGACGGAGTCAAGCGAGGAGGTCGCCCCAGAGCTGGAAAACAGCAGGGTATCGAGGTTCATCCGACGGTCGGCGGCTGCAAGTTGCTCGGTCAAGATCTGGATCTGCCGCCGCTGCTTAGGAAAGGCTGCCAACAGCCGGGCTTGATAATCCTCAATTCCCGAGCCCACATCAAAGCTGAAATCGTCAAAAATATAGCGATCGACAAGCCCGTTGCCACCCATGCGCGCGAGTGGAACCCGGCCATCAAGCCCGAGTGCCGAGAATACCTGTTGCAGAACCTGCCCGGGCTCCAGGGCGCCGAGATAGTGCACTCCTACCGGGCAGGCAAATCCCTCGCGCACATAACTGCGCATCATGCCGCCAGCCTGTCGGTTTTTTTCCACCACCGTAACCGAGAAGCCCAAGCGCCGAAGCAAAATGGCACAACTTAGCCCCCCTACACCCGCGCCAATGACAATCGCTTTTTTATTCCCGGCGCTCAAGCGCACACCTCGATGGCGGAAAGGCTGGCACCCAGTCCCAGCAAGAGAATTCCCTTACCGGCCAGCGCCAAATCCGCCCGACCGGACAGACCGGATGGCAGCAGACCTTCGCCCACCAGGGCTACCGCCAGCACGCTGGCTATCGCCGCCGCAGTGGCAAATTCACCGGTAAATTGACGGTAGTCGATCACGGGCCCGTCGAACTCTGATGCGGCCAGGAAACGGGCCAGCTGTGGCCGGGCCGCGGATCGTCGAGAAATGGGCATACCCACCAGCACCGCGGCAAAACGTTCTTTGATTCGCTCGCTGCCCCCCAGGGCCGCCAACAACGAGTCTACTTGTTCAGGCTCTGTAGCCGAGGCGGCAAAAAATATCGGTGCCAGGGTCGCCACCGCGCGTTCTTCAGCCAAGCCAACCAACAGAGCGCCGCCACCGTCGGCCGGTCGATCTGCCAAGGCGTTGGGATCGACAAGTGGGGTCAACAGCGGATGCGCCTCATCGACGCCTAGCACCAGGCCCAGTCCCTCCTGGGATGGCAAAAACTGGCCGGCCAGAAACAGAGCCTGTTCGAAGGCGTCGTCCTCGCCGGTAGCGGTCAGATTGGCGCCGGTCGCCTGGAAACGAATGGCGAGTTGCCCAGCGACGGCATTGTGCACCGAGCCCACGAAATCGGTGGGGCTGGCGAATTCCTGCTGAGAATCATCAAGAGCATCAAGAAAATCAGCGGTTTCAGAAAGAGATCCGTAAGCGGTTCCCACAAAAATGGCTGCCGGCGGTGGGGCCCATTCGGCCTCGGCGCAACAGCGGGATCCAAGCGCCGTGGCCAGCTTGGGCAAGCGTTTCATGCGTCGCAGTTGCCGAGCCGGCAAGCCCGCGGTCACCTCCGCCAATGGGCAAACCCCGCCCAGGGAGGTGCCCTGCTTCAAGCCAACCAGACTCGCCGCGGTGTGACCGGCGCCGGTAATGCAGGCGCTGCCCAGCACCGCGAGTTTCTTCACCGCCGCCGGCGCGGCCCGGGCCGGAGCTTTGCGATCCGGGCGGCCAAAAACCAGGCTGACATTGTTACCCCCAAAACCGAAGGAATTCGATAGCACGAGTTCAAGGTCGGCCGGCTTAGCCCTAAGCACCGGCTCTATGCCCAAATCAGGATCAGGCTGTTGGCAACTGGGGGTCGCCGGCACCAAACCATTTACCAAGGCCAGCGTCGAGATGACTGCTTCGACGGCCCCGGAGGCCGCCAGCGAATGCGAAAACGCGTCCTTGCTAGAGGACAGCGGCGGCAAGGGCGACCCAAACAGCTGATGAATCGCCCGGGCCTCGGCCGCGTCGTTGTCCGGAGTACCGGTACCGTGCAAGTTCACATAGCTTACCGCCCGCGGACCCACGCGCGCGTCGGCCAAGGCCGCTTCCATGGCCCGCTGGGCACCCCGACCCTCGGGATGGGGCGCGGCGGGATGATAGGCGTCGCAAGTAAATCCCCCACCTAATAGTTCGGCCTGGGCTCCGGGAGGGGGAAGATCTGCCGCCTGCAGCAACAGCATGGCCGCAGCTTCCCCCACTGACATGCCCGCTCGATCACGATGAAAAGGTCGAGCCCCGCTCGGGTCTATCAATTGCAGCATGCCAAAACCAAAATAGGTCAAACGGCACAAGGCATCGGCACCGCCGGCCAGGACCCGAGACACCTGGCCGCTTCGAATCAGTTCCAACGCGATTTTCAAGGCCAAAGCCCCACTGGAACAAGCCGTGGAGACAGTGTATACCGGCCCGGTGCACCCCAGCCGCTCGGCCAAGTAAGTTGCCACGGTCCCGGTTCCGTGCCGGCAATACCGAGCCGGATCACGGACTCCCTCCCGCAGCAATTGCTCAGTCAGGGGCAATCCGCCGGTGGTTGCGCCCAGCACAATCGCCTCTGGGGGCCGGCCATCGTCGGCCAAGGCCTGGGTGGCCGCCTCCAGGGCCAGGGCGTGAGTGCGAGGGACGGTCGCATCCGGGGCCCAATCTACCACCTCACCAACCGGGTAAGCCCCTTTGGACGACGGGGCAAACAGGGTCAGGGGCCCAAGACCGATGGTACCCGCTTGTAAAGACTGCAAGACCTGGGCGCATCCGCGGCCGGCCGGGCTAACGATGCCCAGTCCGGTGATAAACGCCCGGCGCGCGCTCACGCAGAAACCTGGGGTCGATTTTTCTGGACGTGTTCAGCCAGGGTAGTAATGGTCTGGAAAACTTCGACCCCGAGTTCCTTGCTGTCGATCAAGACGCCGTATTCCTTCTCCAGCAAAATGACCATTTCCAGCACATCGATCGAATCAAGGCCCAGCTCGCCACCCACCAAAGGATCGTGGTCACCGATGTCCGTGCTTTTCAAATCAACCAGATCCAGCGTTGCAATTATCTTCTCTTTGAGTTCCTGTACCAGCTTATCCATGTCTGCCACCTATCTTTTCTGGGGGAAAGCTACTGGCCGTTCTTTTCAATGTCAAGCTGTTTGCCGCGCCTTGACAAGCCCTCCTGCCAGTGCTAGGAGTTTGCTCCAGAAAAAATGGTGAGCGCATGGAACTGAGATTGACCAAAAGAGATTTGAGCCAAATTAGCTACCGGGTAGCCGAGATCGTTATCGACGAACTCAAGTTGGAAGATGTGAGTCCCGAGACCTTTGATCCCGGCCTCGATTTGGTTGATGAACTCGGTATCGACAGCATGGACCTGACCACCGTGGTCTTGGTATTACAAGATGAATACGAAATCGTCATCGATGAAGACGACTACCCGCAGCTGAGAAACCTCGGCATGATCGCAGAGTACGTACAGCAGAGGATCTGAGAAAGCGTAGCGGCCATATGCAGATCCAATTCGTGTTTCCCCGCTGGCCCAAACTTACCGCCCAAACCTTGTTCAACTTGCCACCGCTGGGCATGATCCAGGCGGCCGCCAGTGTGCCCGAAGAATTCGAAGTCCGGGTCTGCGACGAAAACATAGAAGAGCTGGAGTTGAGCCCCGATTGTAAGCTGGTGGGCATTTCCATCATGCTCACGGCACAGGCCCCCCGGGGATATGAGCTGGCCGATAAACTCAGGGAACAAGGAATAACCGTGGTCCTCGGCGGTCTGCACGTATCGTTATGCCCCGAAGAAGCCCAGCTCCATGCCGATGCCATTGTGGTGGGCGAGGGCGAAGGTCTTATCGAAAAAATGTTGGCCGACTACCGAGACGGCCGACTGCAGAGTGTCTACCGCCGAGAGGGCTTCCCCGACATAGCCCAGGCTCCACTTCCGCGCCGCGATCTTTACGACAAGCAGAAAAACTACAGCCACAAAGGCTGGGAGCTAGTTGACCTGGTGGAGACCTCCCGCGGCTGCCGCTTTGACTGCTATCCCTGTTGCACGCCCTATCTGGGCGGACGTCAGCATCGCATCAAGCCGATGGAGAAGGTGCTGGCCGACATGGACGCTTGCTCCGATCTGCTCTTCATCGTGGACAACTCGCTGGAACAAGACATCGAGTACGAAAAAGATCTTTTTCGGCGAATGGCCGATTGCGGGCGACGTTGGGTGTCGCACCCCATCACCTGCAAACCCGAAGTGCTCAAGCTGGCGCAAAAGGCCGGCTGCTGGTACGTGTATCACGCCATCTATACCATCTCAGACAAGATCAAAGACCGGGTCAAGCTCTACCACGACCACGGCATCGGCGTAGAGGGCACCATCCTGCTGGGCTTGGATGACCATGACGAGGATTTCATCAAGCGACTGATCGACTTTCTGCTGACCATCGAACTGGATCTGGCCGAATTCACCGTGCTTACGCCCTTTCCCCACACCCGGGCCTACCGTGAACTCGAATCCGCCGGGCGGATATTCGATCGGGACTGGAATCATTACAACGCCGGCCATGTGGTCTATCAGCCCAAGAAAATGACCCCGGACAAGCTCCAGCAACTCTACCACCAGGCCTGGGACCAATTCTATGCCGATGAATCCCAGGCCCTGAAAATGAGCAAACTGTTTTTGCAATTGCTGCGGACTTCCCCCCGGCGCCAGCGCAAGCGCGCCCAGTAAACCAAACACCGCGCCAATAGCGTCTAAATCGAGCAACTACTTACGGGTAATTTCCGGCCCAGCGGCCAACTGTCCGCAAGCAGCCCCGATGGCCTGGCCGCGGGGGCGGCGGGTTTCGCAGAAAAAGCCGGCATCTTGCAAACGTTTGCGCAAGTGCGCCATTTGGGCCGGGGGGCTGGGTGAAAATGGGGCGGGGCCGGGGTTGAGGGGCAAGAGATTGATACGTACCTGCTTACGCAGGTCGGCCAGAAATTCAGTCAATTGGTCGATATCGCGGTCCCGATCATTGAGATCTTTAATCAATGCCATCTCGACCAAAAGTTCCGAGCGTCGCTCCGCGAGTACCTGGGCAAAAGCGTCGCGCAGTACGGCGTTGGGATAAGCCAAATTGGGAATCAAGCTGCGGCGCAGATCATCGTCGGCGGCGTGCAGGGACCAGGCCAACCGGGTGGGCAAAGTGCGCGTACGCAAGATGGCCGCGGGCGAGGGACCTACGGTGGAGACCGTCAGGCGACGGGGCGCCAGGCGCCAGGCATGGGGATCGATGAGAATGGCAATGGCTTTGGTCAGCGCGGAAAAATTATCCAGGGGCTCGCCCATGCCCATGAAGACCACATTGCTGACCGGAGCAAGCGAATGTTCCCGGAGTTCTTGTTGGGCCAGGTTGATCTGGTAAACGATCTCGCCGACATCCAACTGGCGGTGTAAACCCATCTGGCCAGTGGCGCAAAAAACGCAGCCGCGGGCACAACCCACCTGGGTCGAGACGCAGACCGTGGTTCTTTTCGCGCTGGGAATAACCACCGTCTCTACCACGGCTTTGTTTTTCAGCAAGACTTGTAACTTGACCGTACCACCCGGGCTTTGCAGCCGCTGGCCTATGGTGGCCGGCTGCAGCGCAAAGCGCTGAGCCAAACGATCACGAAGCAGAGTCGACAGGGATGGATCGATGACCGGGTTCTTGCCCGCCCGCAGCAAAGCCCATACTTGCTTGGCCCGGCCAGTGCCGCCCAGCTCTTGGGCTAACTCTTGCGGAAGCAGGGAGTAGAAATCAAGCTGCTTGGGACCCGGCAAAGCGGCACTCATTTCAGCTGGTGGCTCTTGGAAGCGAGCCATTGCTCGGCTTCGCGCAATCGCTGTACCCGCCCCGTTTTGGCAAAAATGTCTCGGGCCTGGCGCGTGAGCGCCACCGCCCGGGTCCGCGACTTTCTATTTTGCCAGAGAATCTTGGCCAGGCCGAACTTACTGCGACCCAAGGGCTCCGGTTCACAGTTGTTTTGTTCACAGACCTGGAGGGCCTGGGTGAAATAACTTTCTGCTTGCACCAGATCGCCTTTTTTCTGATATAGCTCGCCCAGCCCCATCTTGCTCCAGGCAGTGTTGGGATGGTTGGGCACATCCGACTTTTGCCAGATGGCCAAGCCACGCAACAAGTGCTTGATGCCCTCGTCGAAATCCCCTTGCTCGTACAAAACCAGACCGATGTTGTTCAGCACCCGCGCCACCATGGGATGCTCGGGGCCCAAGGCTTTTTCCCAGACCGCCACCGCCTGGCGATAATGCTTGAGCGCCAAATCGTATTTTTGTTGCTGATAGAACACCACCCCGAGGTTATTGAATATGTGAGCCATATTGGGGTGACCCGAGCCCAAGGTCTTGGCCCAGATTTCCAGCGACTCCTGATAGTACTTTCTGGCTTCCTGGTATTTTCCTTCCGAATAGCAGACGTTGCCAAGATTCTTCAGGGAGTGGGCCACATCCGGATGTACTTCCCCTACTGTTTTTTTCATAAAAGCGAGCGAACGCAGGTGGTAGCTCCTGGCCTCACTGTAGTTTCCTTTTTGATAGTGCAGCTCGCCCAGACGGCGGTAGAAGTCAGCTCTGAGCAACTCGTTGTCCTTGCCCAAGGAAAATGCCGTCTCGATGGTGCGTCGCAATGACAAGGCTTCGGCAAAGCGCGCCAGGTGATCACCGACAACCCTGATCTCAAAGTTCATCGCCGCGATGGCCGTTAGTCGATCTTTAACCGACAGGGCAAGCTGACTAGCTTCTTTCAATGCTCGTTCCGATTCGGCGAACTTTCCCGACGCATCCAGCAATCGTCCTACCTGCAACAAGGCCTCGGCCACCACCGGCCGATAGTTGGTCTTACGGGCATCCACCAGGCCGGCCTGGGCCACGGTCAGACCATCGGCATACTTGCCTGCTTTCTGATAGGCCAAAGCTTCGTCCAGACGCCCGCGCACGGTAAGTACTTGCTGCCGGGTTCGGGCATCAGCCGGTGGGGCCACTTCGGCCAACAGGGCTTCTTTGTCGGCACAAGACGCAAGGCCACTTAGCCCAAAAGCGGCCTGCACCGAAGTGTCGAGCACTTTCACATCGACCTTACTTACAAACATATCCACCAGAGCCTTGAGCTCTGACAAGCGCCGATCCAGGCACAGTATGCGTTTGTCCAGCAAACTCTCCGACTGTTCGCCGCGCAGGTGGGTGGCCTCACAGGCCTCGGTGCGCATGCCCACCCAATCGTCGGCGTAGCTATCGATGACTTGCCGAACCCGCGCAAAGGTGTCGGCGGCATAGGTCCGGCCCGTGGACTGGAAAGCGCGGCCGATCTCCTGTTTCACGCGCTGGTCCCAGACGCCGATCAACTGCTCGCCGGCACCGCGACACATTTTCTCCTTACGCGCCTGCAAAGTATAAGCGCCGGCAAAGCTGGCCGCCACCAGCAGCACCACGGCCGCCAAAGCCCAGATACGACGACGCAGGGCCCGGACATCTTTCGAAAGCTCGGCCAGCAGGGCATCCATTGAGGGGTAACGATCTTGTTTGGCAATGGCCAGACCCTTGAGCATGATGCGCCGCAAACGTGCCGGTACTTTCGCCTCGGCCGGCGGCGCGCCCACCGGCTGGGTGGTCACCATTATCTTGAGCTCTTGGAACTTCCTGGCCACGTGTGGCCGGCGCCCATACAAAGCCTCGTACAGGGTCACACAAAAGCTGTATTGATCGCTTTTTTCGTCCAGATCATGGCGCAGGTATTGTTCGGGCGCCATGTAACCCGGCGTACCCATCACCGCGCCGGCCAAGGTAACCGGGCTGTGCAACCAGCTGCCGGCCGAGTCCAGGTCTCGGCTCACTTCCACTTCCGGCCCGTCCTGGCTCTCGGCGGTCTTGTCCTCATCCAGATCCGCTGCCCGCGCCAGGCCGAAATCCAACACCCGAATCCCACCATCATTGCCGACCACGATGTTATCGGCTTTGATATCCCGGTGAATCAAACCCGCCCGATGGGCAGCCGCCAGGCCCCGGCCGGCTGCCACCATGACCTTGACTCGTCGCCAAATCGGCGGCTGTTTTTCCTGAATCCATTCCTTGAGAGTTTTGCCCTCCACCAACTCCATGGCCACGAAGACGTCGTCGTCGATCGTACCCACGTCGTAGGCCGAGACCACGTTGGGATGAGAAAGACGGGCCAAGGCCTTGGCCTCGCGCAAGAGCCGCTCGCCCGAGCCCCGTCCATCTCGCTTAGTACTGAGTAATTTCAACGCGATGCGCCGGTCGAGTTCTGGATCATAAGCCAGATAGACCACTCCCATCCCACCGCGACCGAGCTGGCCCAAAATCAGGTAACGGCCCACCTGGCTCCCGGGAGGCAGCAGGTCGGCCTCCTTGGCACCCTCATTCTCAGACCGGGAAACCAGGGTATCGCCGTCCACGTCGAAATCACCACCGAAGGTCATCGGAGGAATTTTGTCATTATCTTCAGACATGAGTAAGCAATAGTAACAACGGAATTCCGATCTGTCCAACCCCGATCTTGCTGCTCTCGGCAAATTGTCATTACGCTGGATCTTGGTTGCCGCCGGGCAGTATAGTATTTAGTAAGGAGCCCAGCAAAGACTTGAGTCAAAAAGAAGACGAAGCCAACGATCAGCCCGTGCCTGAAACCTCGCGTTTCGAAGGCGGGCTCGATCTTGACCCGAGTGCCCACGACAATCCCACCCAATCGCTGGAAATCGCCCTGAACACCGATGACTGGGATCGCGCCTTGGGGGCTTATCGGCTCTTGGCTACCGGCGGGGTCACCATTGATCTGCCCTTGGCGCTAGCCGGAAAACTGGGCGGGGTTTTAGAAGGGGCCGAGATGCCCCTGGATGCGGCCCGGGTCTACCGGGAAGGAGCCGAAAAAGATTTGGCCAACCCGGAGGCAGCCGCACTTCTGTTTCGCGCCGCTTGTCTGCTCTTGGGCCCGGCCTACAAACCAGAGCCCGGCGCCGATTTGCTGCTTTTTGTCACCGCCAATTTCCCTCGCCACCACTTGGCAACATCCGCCGAACAGCTTTTCGAGATGGTACAGGCAAGCGACGGCCAAGGCGTCGCCGATTTTCTGGCCGAGCAGGGTATCGAACACCCCGATTTTCCGCGCAGTGCCACTGTGAATGACAGCGAAGTTCCGCGGCCAAATCGCATCTTAGGCTGGGCAGCCAGTGAGCGCTATCCCAAGCTGGCTCGAATCTTTCAAGTGGTCTTTTGGTTGAATCTGGTCGGCTTCGTGATTGCCTGGCACCAACACGATTCGCTCAAAAACATCGACCAGATCCATCCGGCCTTGAGAAAAGCACCGCGGCAGCGGCTCGCGAAAAAAACGAAGCCCTTGACGCTGACTCATGACGGCAAAGATTTGCTAATCAAACCTAAGTTTGACTATGTCATCAGCGGCCTGGTGGTCAGCAAGGACGACTACCGCACCTTGGGACTGAGCCGGGGCAACTTGTTCATGATGGACATCTGCCTGATTTGGGGCAGCAATGCCCTGCGCCGGGTCCACCAGAAATCAGCCAGTTTCGAACACCACGGCAACGTCTGTTACTCCTCCTGGCAAGGCCGGGACCGGGTCCGCAACAGCGAACTTTCCAACAACCATGTCTTGCTGACCAGCGATGATCTAAAAGACGCCTTCGAGGATCTCGAACGCGGCGATCAGATCAGAATCAAGGGCCGCTTGATCGATGTTTTGGCCCGCCCGAAAAACAGCGCCGCCCGTCCGGTCGAACTCAAAACCAGCACCACCCGCACCGACAAGGGCATGGGCGCCTGCGAAATCATCCACGTCACCGAACTCCAACTCTTGGCCCGGGGCAATGCTATCTTCGACATCTGGTACCGGGCTTCCTTCCTGCTCTTGGTCCTCCAGTGCCTGGTCCTGCTAACGCGCTTCTTTCTCCTGCCGGTTGGCCGCAAAACCCAACAAGCCATGGCGGAATGATGGACATCAAGGATAGTCTCGCCAAGCAGATTGAAAAATCCAAAAAAGAAGTCACCATCGTCTTTACCGACATCAAGGGCTCCACTGCCTTTTGGGAGAAACACGGTGATACCGAAGGCCGGCTCATGGTCGACCTGCATAACAAGCTGATGTTCGCCGTGGTAAAGTCGTACAAGGGGACGGTGGTCAAGACCATCGGTGATTCGATCATGGCCTCGTTCAAGAAACCGAAAAACGCCCTGCGGGCCGCCATCAGCATGCAGAAAGTGCTTTGGCGCAGAAAGCGAGAGGAAAAAGATCTCAAGATCCGCATCCGAATCGGCATCCACACCGGAGAGGCAATTCAGGAAAAGAACGACATTTACGGAGACGTGGTCAACGTGGCCGCCCGCGTGGAAGGACAGGCTAAGGGCGATGAAATCGTGGTCTCCAAGGACACGGCCGCCGCCCTGGGCAATTCTCGCCGCCGCTTCCTGCTGGAAAAGAGAAGCTCTTTTGTGCCCAAGGGCAAGACCCGACCGCTTACCGTTTATCGTTGCAATTGGCAGCGCCATAAACAGGTGAGCAGAGACATCAAGACCGAGGCATTCCTGCCGGTGCCGCCTCGCCAAACCAGGGAGCTGGCCTTATACTTGCTTATTGGGTCAGTGGCACTCTACCTGATCTGGCGTAGTTTCATTTTCTATCTCTTGGCCGACTTCGAATTTTTCGCCCTCTATTTTCTCGCCCCCCACCCGGCCCTGACTATCGGCTTGCTCATACTGGCTGGAGGCGGATTGGTCTTCGGCCTGATCCTGCTCCTACGTCGGGTCAAACAAGTGCCCCCCTGGGCCCTGAAACTACTTAAGGGGTTTTTTGGCTTCGGTATCGGCTTTCTGATCATCTTGGCTCTGGCCAGGGTAATTCCAGACAACCTGAGCCATTACTGGAATGGATCCTTGGCCGAATCCGAGCATCTGTTCGTCAAAGTGGTCCAAAATGAAGTCCGCTTGTATAGCTCGCCATCAAAAACCGGCAAAGCTCTGGGCCAAGCGAAGGCCGGCAGCGTTTTCCTGCAAAACCGGATCGTAAAACGAAACCAGCAAATCTGGACCAAAGTACTATACCAACCCAAGCGCTACGCTTACATCCTGCGCATGACCCGGCCCAAGCTTGGCATACCCGCCTACCGACAAACCGTGTCCAGCAAGTTCTATTTCCGCTTTCACGATTTGTATGCCCTGCTGGCTGGTCTGATCGGCTTTATCTGGGGATACCTTACTTTTCAGATCCGGCCGATGTAAGCCAGTCCACTAACGATGGGGCCTAAAGGCAGATCTGCGGGTGGGCACCGCGGCCACCAGCTCAAGTTCTGGCTCTGGTTCCTGCTTGGGCTCCGGACTGGGGGAATGTACCGGGCACTTGCAAATAGAGCAGTTGACTCCGGCCTTCTGGATGGACCGGCAATTGGGGCAAAGCATAATCCTGAGCATCTTAGCCTCCTTTGTCTGTCGACCAGCTTAGTATCAATGTCAATATAGTGACATATAATGCATTGTATTGCAATATATTGTTCCCCTAAGTGACTTAAGGCCATCAAGTTAGTGGCCTGGAATAACTCGTTTATCCGTATTTTCCGATGTCGGATTTCCTTCCGAACTTTGGCCTTTGGGTGTATCATTAGCGTTCCAAAATAGTTCTTGGTCCTGCAATATCGCCTAGTCCGTTAGAGGGGTGAAAGGAAAAATTTCATGAACAAAGCAAAGACAGTTTCGATCATGGGGGTGTTGCTGGGTATCATTGGGGCAGCCATGTGGGTCTCTGCCGATTACCTGAATCCTGACTTGCCCGATTTTACTCCGCTAGAGATTCCATATCAGGGGGTACTGGAAAAAGACGGCGACCTGATCATCGGCGAAGTGGATTTCCAAGTAGAACTCTATGATGACCAGACCGCGGGCAATTTGCTTTGGGGGCCGGAGACCCATAGTGAAGTATCGGTTTACTCCGGCCGCTTCTCGCTGGTCATTGGCAGCGTCGAGCCCATCGATCGACTAGACATGGATATACAAGCGGTCTTTTTAGCGGTCGCGGTAAAAAGCGCCGGGGACGCTGATTTTGTGCCTTTGACCGGACGACAGCGCTTGCTGTCTTCCCCCTATGCCATTCGCTCTTACCGGGCCAAGTACGCCAAAGAAGCCCAGATCGCGACCACGGCGAACGGCCTGCAAGATGGCGCCGTCTTCGCCGATGCCACCGCCGAGAGTACTTTTACTTTCGGCGGCCAGAGCTTCAACCAGATTACCACCTGCGCAAAGATCGATCCCGACTATGGCGCCGGCACCGCGCACTGGTTCAAGTGGAATGCCAGCGATTGTACCAACGGCTTGCCCGACTGCGCCGGCGATGGCGGTGGCGGCAAGGAAGACTGCTGCATCGCCATGCTGGGCAAGGCGTACTTCAATACCGCTTCGGGCATCGACGGCAGTTGGCAAGCCCGCCTGCCCGGTGAGACCACCACCCGTTATCCGGTTGGCAACGACGTTTTTGAAAACGGCGGCATCACTTTTGATTCGACCTACGACGGCGCCGGTTATCTACACGTAAGCGCCACGTACTTTTGCCTCAATCCGAATTTTCAATAAGGAGACAATCTCATGCGTTATTTGAATCTGGTAATCATTGGGCTTGGTTCTCTTTTTTTCCAGATGGCTTGCTCGGGCGACAGTGCCACCGAGCCACTGTGCGATCCGGGTACCCAGGGCTGTGATTGTCTGGAAGACGGCAGTTGCACCACCGCGGGCATGATCTGCGTCGAAGACCTGTGCGTCTCCGAGTTGCAGCCACCTACCAACCCGCAGTGCTATTCGCCTTGCCGCCAGGGCCTGCTTAGCGCTGATGGCGAGTACCGGCCTTGTTCGGCCGAGGGGCTGATGGACGGCTGCATCGGCGACAATGTCTGCGTCAACGGATCCTGCGCACCGACTGGTTCTACCAGTGGCTCGCTGGTCGCCTCCCTTAGCCAAGCGCAGTCCGAAGCCTGCCACAACGATTCGCAGTGCCCCGATTTCCAGACCTGCATTGATGGCAGTTGCTACTCCACCTGTGAGACCGACGACGAGTGCCAAGACGGCACCCGTTGCCATCGGCATGTGTGCCGCCAGCCCTGCAACAACACCGATCTGCCCTGCGAGAGCAGCGACCGGGTCTGTGTTCCGCAAGACGGAGTGAATGGGTTCTGCATGCCGGCCGAGGCTTCCGCGGAAGAGGCGCAAGCAGTTCCGGAGGGCAACTTCTCCCTCAGTAAAGGTCGAATCGAGTTTTCCAATACCCAGCCCAGCGGATCCTTTATCCTGGACAACCAACATCCGGCGCCCCAGGACTTTGTCATCAGCAAATACCGCCACACCGGCTACGGGGAAGACGGGACGGTCAGCGTCCACCGCGATGATGGCCAGCCTTTGTTCTGGTTGCAAATGGGCGAGGCCGGCGCGCTGAGCAAAGAACCGGAGATAACGGTGCATCTGGCCCCCTTTTCGTCGGTGGAGATTCTGCTGAACGAGGCCGGTTCGGTCGTGGATGAAGATCTACAGTATCGTTGGGACGGTGTGCTCCGAATCGAAAACCACCAAATGGGTCATCAGGAACTCTTGCTCACCTTCGTCAGCCGCCCCGAAGGCCAATGGTCCGGCAACATGTATACCTTTGCCAGTTTCCGTGATGAGGGCATCAGCGCTTGGCAAGATTCTGGCAGTACCGCCGGCTTGGAAAACGCCTTTTTGGTGTTTTGGGATGAATTCAAAAACGGCCAACGTACATCCGATCAGTTCATCGCCATGCTCAACTCCACCCTCGACGAGACCTGGAAGTATCCCTGGGTGGAGGAATACGGCAATTGCAGCCTGCAGGAAAACGCCTGTTTTCCCGATGACAGCGCCGAAGGCTACGGCATCTACACCCAGGATTTAAAGGACAAACCGATTCCCACCGGCGCCGTCGCCTTTCCCATGGCCATGAACCTGAAACAAGAAGACACGCCGGCCATGTTACGGGGAAAGATCGTCACCGATAAAACCCTGCACTACGCCGGCGACCCGGCGGTGCAACTCGAATTCGATATCGATCCCTCTCAGTGCCAAGCCAACCTGAAGGGCGTGGTCATCTGCCCGGTTAAAACTTTTGCCACCCAGGTGCTGGTGGGCGGACGCTATGTGATCAGCGACCCGGAAAACGACGACTGTGCCAACTACGCCGAGGCCAGCTACGAGGTCCAGCAAATCCCCTGGTTGGTACCCGGCTTCCTGACCGGCACCAGCAAACAAGACGGCGCCTGGTACCGTTCCGAATGCCGGGATCGGATGCTGCCCTTTGGCGATCCCGGCGACGATGCCGCTTTGGCCGCCCTCAACCAAAGCTATGCTGCCTCCAACCCCATCCCCGACGGGCACACGCGCCTGCGCACGGTTAGCCTAATCGATGGCGCGCTGGTCAACGGCAAGGATCTCTTTCTGATCTATCGGGAGCACTTCGCCTCTTTCATGGGCGAAGACGACCTGGAGGGCTTTTCCGCCTATGGCATCATGCACCTGACCCGCAGCACCGCCCTGCTGGAAGAAAGCGATTACCAGGGCTCCGAAGTAGTCGAAGACCGCATCTTTGACAGTAAGCTGCCGGCCGTCACCTGCACCCAAGCACTGTTGGATGAAATCGAGGAAGCCACCGGCACGGCTTACGATCCCGACAATGCCGCCGACGTCGACGAGTTGGCCAATACCTTGCTCGAAGGCGGCCCCGACGCAGCCTCCACGCCTGAAATCACCGCTGCCAGCGAGGAAAAAGTCCACTGGTACTGCGAAGACACCGGACTTATCGACGGCCGGGTAAAAGTCGGCTCCAGTGACTATCAGGTCCCATGTCCGGAAGACAGTCGAGTGACCTACTTCACCCTGACCCGCGAGAACCCGGCGGCCGATACCCAGGCCATGCTCGACGGCCTCGACTGCGACAACGACTTCGAAGCCGGCTCCATCAAGACCGGGGTCAAGATTGGCGAGGAGGACGACAAATACGATTACGCCAAAGACAGCTATCACAACACGGTCGAGGTCGAGATTCTAAGCGCCGGCCACTGTGGGCAAACCATCGATGACTGGAAAGCCGACACCGAAGCCTATGAGAACGGCGGGCCCATGCCCGATCACGTCATTCGCATGGATCCGGTCTGGCGCTGTGACCACAGTGACCAGGTCTACTGCAGCGATGACCGCCTCGATCTTCGCAAGGACAAGGTGTTTTACGAAGAGGCCGATACCGGCGGCATGGTTTTTCTCAACGCCCCGGCCGCGGTCCACGACGCCTTTCGCTACAAGACCCGCTTCCGCAGCCGCACCGGCAAGACCTTGGGTTTCACGCCT
Source organism: Deltaproteobacteria bacterium (assembly GCA_030591445.1). Lineage (GTDB taxonomy): Bacteria > Myxococcota > B64-G9 > B64-G9 > B64-G9 > JAUVBB01. Next base: position 16,750 of record JAUVBB010000061.1, read on the forward strand.
TCTATCTGCGCCCAGAGCTCGGCCGCTATTCCCTACTGCTACGACCCCGAGGGCATCGAGAATATCGCCGGGCGCGTCGACTGCCTGGTCTATCTCTATACCGAACACGACAGCGACATGAGCGCTGACATCCGCGGAGAGGTACGCGATTTCTTGCGCACCACCTTTGCCTATTTGGTAGTCAGTGAAGACGCCGACGGCAACCAACTAGAGCTGCCAGTGGTACACGAAGGCTTCGAGCGCTTGCTGGCCGAGTTGCTGATCATGATGGGCGACGAGGCCTATACCAGCGCCTTTGCTTCGCGTTTCGATTTGGCCGGCTCGGCCATCCGCTCTTTCGAAGGCAGCCTATTCGAGCCGCCCGACGGCATCAATCTCTCCGGCGGCGCCGGCTTCGAGATGGTCACGCTATACCAGGCCACCCAGTACTACCAGATGACTCTGGACCGCTTCTCTAAGCTCAGCCCCCTGATCTGGCAGACCCTATCGACCGGTACCAGCGAGACCAGCTTCGTCACCCAGGCCACGGTAACCGCCTACTTCGATCGCTTGATTCGGGCCTCCACTCAAAAATCGCGCGCCTGGAGCGAAATCGCCAAGCGCTACCAGCAATTCAACCGGCCCGATATCGCCCGCCGGGTGGTGGCCCGGGCCTATTCGTCCACCTATCTCGAGTCGGTGGTCTTGTCCCGCATGATGCTAAAGATGAAAAGAGTGGTGGAACTGGCCGACTGGCCGCAAATCAGCCAGCGGGTCGAACTGGCCCAACTCGGTTACCGCTCGGCCTTGCGCAAGATGCGCGATGTCTACGATTCCATTTCCGATCGCGAAACCTATTTTGGCTACGCCCCAGACTACGTACCCTTCCCGGCCATGGATCCCTTCGACATCAACGCCTTTGAAAAAGCGATGGCGCTAGCCAAAGAAAAGTTGTCGGTGGCCGCCACCAAGGAAGTGACCGCGCTTTCGACCGAGCGCAGCTTCGACACCGACGCCGAGGCCTTTCAGAGCGAGTTGGTCAGCATCCGCAACAATTACGAAAACCAGCTCGGCGATCTCTGCGGCACCTTCGAAGGCGACGACGGCCGTATCTACGCCGCCACCCCCAAGTATGCCCCCATGCATGACAAACTCCGCCACTTCCCCGCCGACCCTTGCGGGCTGGTAGGCAACGGCAAAATCCACGAGGCCATGGCCGAAGTGGACATCGCCGCCCTGGCGCTCAAGCGCGCCGGCATGGACATCGATGACAAGATCGACGAGATGAAAATCGAACGCCATCGGGTCGAGACCATGTGCGATCTGATCGAAGACACCGCCCAATACGTTTTCGACAAGCAGGGCGAGATCCTCACCCACCAGCAAAAAATTCGATCCGCCCAGATCGCCCGCGATGCCACCGAGCGAGTCATGCAGCACGCGGAAAACATCGCCACTCTCGCCAACTGCAGCCCCCTGACCGGTCAGTGTGCCATCTCGGGGCTCAACATCGGCGTGCTGACCGTGGGCTACGCCCTCTGGGAGGGCTTGTTCATCGGCCTCGATGCCCACATCGCCGCCCAAGAGACCGACATCGCCAAGTTGGAGAAATCCACCAGCAAGTGGCAACTCGAACGCGAATGCGACTACGCCCGCGTCGACTCCGACGCCAAGGTGCGCACCCTCATGCTAGACATCGGTTCCCTGCACGTAGAGTTGCTCAAAGCCATGCATCGGCTCAAACTGGCCTCCTCCAAAGTTGTGCGCCTGGTCAACGAAGCCCAGCGCGTACGCGACGAGCAGTCCGAGACCGAACAGTTGGCCATCAATGTAGCCGCCGCCCGCAATGACCCTAACTTCCGCATCTACAAAAACGATGCCATCCTGACCGCGGACCGCACCTTCGATACCGCGCTGGGTGCGGCCTACCGGGCCACCAAGGTCTACGAATACTACACCAGCCAGAGCTATGCCCCGCTGCTCGACTTGTTCCTGGTGCGCATGGTGGCCCACGGCGACATCACCCTCGAGGCCTATCTGGGCGAACTGGAATCGAACTTCATTGCCTTCGAGGAGCAATACGGCAACCCGGACTTGCGCGTGGCCGTGCTCTCGCTACGGGATCAAATTCTCAACATCGGGCGCTACGACGAAAACAGCCTGCCGCTAACCGAAGAGCAGCGCACCCAAATGATGCGCGACCGGCTCGGCGACGTGGCCCTGCTTGATGCCCGCGGCTACATCGTGATTCCCTTCGCCAGCCGGCTTGATGAACTTAGTCCGCTGACCCGCAACCACAAGGTTAGCTACATCGAGGCCCAAATCCTAGGCGCCGATCTGGGCGACGCCGTGGCTCGCCTGTATCTGAGCCCACGGGGCACCGGCACTGTCCTGGGCGTCGATGGCCAGAAAACATTCTTCCGCTTTCCCCATCGCACCGCCGTACTCAATGCCATCGTCGGCGAGCAGCGGGCCTTTAGCGGCAATGTGGTCGAAGGCGATGTCTATAAGAACAAGCGCCTGCGTGACATGCCCATGGTAAATTCCAACTGGGAGCTTACCATCAACCAGCGCGACGAGAAGGCCAACCAGGATATCAATTTGCAATCACTGGACGACATCCTGCTCTACGTATATTATACCGACTTCACCCAGCTGGACTAAAAAGAAGATGATGCCAACCAGGAGGCAGAACGTGAAAAACCCTTGGACCCTCATCCTTTGGCTGGTGGCGGTGGCCGCCCTGGTCAACTGTTCCAGCTCGACCCCTTCGGGCACCTGTTCCTCTACCAGTGACTGCTCGGACGGGCAAGTCTGCGACTCGGCCAGCGAAAAGTGCCGGGACACCCGCAGCTGCGCCCAGGTGGGCTGCGCCACTCATCAGCTCTGCCAGGAAGCCAGCGCCGGTAAAGATGCCCAGTGTCTGCCCGATTGTGAGCAAGGCTATCAGTGGGATGCCCAGCAGGAAATTTGCGTGGAACCAAGCGAGGCCAGCTGCGCACCCGACCAAGCCGGTTCCATTTTGCAAGAATGTGCCGATCTGGGCCGCGCCTGTGTAGAAGACACACCCGGCCAGGCCGTCTGCGGCGATTGCCTGGAAGCCAGCCAGATTCTCGATGCCGAGACCGGTCGCTGCCGGGCGCCAACCACCTGTGCCGATGTCAGCTGCGCAGGCTCCGAGATGTGCGTTGAGGGCCCTGGGGTCGATGCCTATTGCTCCACCGAATGCACGGGCGTAAACGGCGAGCTGGGCCTGGTCAATGACGACGGCAATTGCGTGCTTTGTCCATTGTGTGACGATGGCGCCGCCGGCGAAGACGGACCCTACAGCGAAAGCCTGACCCGCAACGGCGACTGCATCTGCCGCACTCTGCCGGGATACTACTGGTCGCTTGCCCCCATCGGGGTGCAACCCTGCGACCTCGATGGCGACGGCTGGGTACGCATCGGCGCCCAAACCTCCATCGATCATTCCGACCCCATTATTTCGGGAAACGCCCGCTGCGCATTGCGCGCTATTGCCGGCTATCGATTGCAAAACGAGGCCGGCAACAGCTACAACAAAGACCTGGCCCAACCGGTGGCCATGTACGAGTCCAAACGCAATGACGACCAGACCGAGATCAACCGCGGCGACGACACCATCCCGCCTTACTCGGCTGGCCGCAGCCTGCGCGCCGAAGAACTCAACAGCTTGACCAAAGCCTGCGTAAACACAAGCGCCGACTTCAACGACAACAACCGGGAAGACGTCAACGAGTTCCACACCATGGTAGTGCCGGGAGACATGAATCCGGCTTATCAACCCTTTTTGGACTTTGCCTACTTCATTGAGCTGCATCGCGGCTGGTATAAACCGGGCACAACCACCGCCACCGCTTGCCAATCTCCCGCCGACTGCCCGGGCCAAGTTTGCGACTCCGCCGCCGGATTCTGCCAGGCCGCCGGCAACTATCACATTCAGGAAAAATCCCGTTTGACCGATGCCGCAGCCGGCCTGGGGGTAAGCCTGGTACAAGACGAGGCCGACACCAACAAGGGCCCCTACTGGCGTACCTGCATCCGCAAGGCCGACACCGACTTCGATGCCGCTGGCGGCAAACAAGGCCTGGACTTCAGCCAGTTTCCCTGGGATCCCGATCAGCCCGCGACCGACTGGCCAGGCATGAACCACCACAGCCAATTCAAATGCATGAAGATCGTCGCCGATCCCGATCAACCCAACGAAGTACAACTAGCCCATCTGGGCGCCAATTCGATTTACCAACTCAACCAGTGCACCGCCGACCAAAGCGCCGCCCCCATCACCGGATCCGGCAGTAAAAACCCCTCAGACCCCCTGCTGACCTGCAGCCCGCGAACCGCCGAAGGCCTTACCGAAGGCGACGTGCGCTGGGCGGTACTCAACTATCGAACCTACGCCCCCAATCTCTGCGGCGCCGACCCCGATGTCTACGACTGCGTGGATTACTACCTAAACGGCTGCGTCAACGAATGCGCCGAATTGGTCAAATCCT
>JAUVBB010000473.1 GCA_030591445.1 Deltaproteobacteria bacterium
GCCACGTTGGGATGGTCGCGACCGAGGGCTCGCTCGTAAATCGCCAGCGCCCGTTGATAGTGTTCGGCCGCCGCATCGGCCTCGCCCAGCGCCCGCAGGATCATGCCCATGTTGCCCAGGGAAATGGCCACCTTGGGATCCTCGGCGCCAAAGGCCTTTTCCTGGTATTGGATGGATTGCGCCATCTTTTCCTTGGCGGCGGGATAATCCCCTTTGGCCCAGTACACGATTCCCAAATTGCGGTAGACATCGGCGTAGAGATGCGCCTGGCCGCCGGCCCGAGCCACTTCGCTGTCGAGAAAACGCGCCACGCCCAGGGCTTCGTCGAAGCGCGAGAGTTTGTAGCCCAGGACATAGATAAGTTTGGCTTTGGCCCGCACCCCCAATTCGGCGTCTCGTGCGGCCATGGCCAAAGCGCAGGCCCGGGTCAACTGATCTACCGCTAGCTCTTGCTCACCCAAATCCACCTGCAAGGAACCATATTCAAACAGGAACTTGGCCTGCAGCGGCGGGTAGGCAAGTGCCCGGGCCTGTTCCAGCAGCGGTTGCAAAACTTCGAGCGACTGCCGGTACTTGCCCGCTTCTTTACGAGCATGTCCCTGGTTCAGTTGCCGATAGAGCGCCTCGATCTGGGCCCTGACTTCCGGATCATCGGGCAAGGGAAAGACCGCCTGCAGCGCCAGCACATCGGCACAACGTTGCCGCCCAGACAACTTCGAGACCGCCAGCACGGACTTGTCCAGCACCTCGCCGTCGGCGCCGGCAGCAAACAGCTGTACCAGCGCCCCTATCTCGTCCAGTTGCCGGTCCAGACACTGCATGCGCAAATCGAGCAAGTGACCCGATTGGGTGCCATGAATGTGCGTGGCCTGGCAAGCCTCGGTGCGCATCGATACCCACTGCTGGGTCCGTTGTTCGAAAAGCTCCGCGACCCGGGTAAAGGTGGCCTGGGCATAAGAACGATCAGTAGCCAAAAATGCCTGCTTTACCTTCTCCCGCAAATTGTCATCCCAAACCCCGGCCAGCTTCTCTGCCGAGCCCCCACACAGCCTGCTGCCTCGGGTCATACCGTACCAAGTGCCGGAGCCAGTCAGGACGACGAAGAGCAAAAAACCTACCATCCAGAGGATCTTTTTCCGGCGGTTCGCCTGCGCCAGACGAATGGCCCGCATCGGGTCGTTGCCTAGTCCGGTCAGCAGCTCGGCCATCGACGGGTACCGGTCCTCCTGCTTGCCGTTGAGACCGCGCAGCAAGACCTTCATCATCCAGTCGGGCAAAACCGGCTTTGGGGGCAGCAGGATTTTACCCTCCAGCATATTGCTGACCAGCCCATGATCGGACTGCCCCTCGAAAGGCTTGTGCCCATGCAAGGCTTCGTACAGCACCAGACAGAAAGCGAACTGGTCGGTGCGTTCGTCCGTCGGCCGGCGCTCGAACTGTTCCGGCGCCATGTAGGCACGGGTGCCGATGATGGTTCCGGCTTCGGTCAGAGAGGATGAAAGGTAGTTGATGGTATCAGAATCGTCGCCGGCCGCGCTTGCTCTTTTCTGCTTTGGCACTGGCGCGGGCGGGCGGTCCTGCTTCTTGCCCAGTTCAAACTTCTCCTGGGGCAGGTTGGCGGCCCGGGCCAAACCAAAGTCGAGAACCCGCACCCGCTGGTCTTCGCCAATGATGATGTTGGCGGGCTTGAAATCCCGATGGATGATTCCCGCTTCGTGCGCAGCGGTCAAGCCCTGGCCGGCAGCCATCAGCACCGTCAGGATTTCCTCCACCGTCGGGGTCAAAGTCCGCAACCAATCGCCCAGGGTCTTGCCCTCGACCAGTTCCATCGCAATGAAAACCGCATCCTCAAAGGTACCAACGTCATGGACCGTAACCACGTTCGGATGCGACAGCTTGGCCAGGGCCTGGGCCTCGCGCAATAGGCGTGAGCGATCCTGAGAGCAATCGTCTGTGTTCTGATCGGGCAGCTTCTGAACCATCAACATCTTCAAGGCCACCGGCCGGCCCAGATCCGGATCGAAGGCCCGGTATACTACCCCCATACCCCCCTGGCCGAGCAAATCGGAAATGATATACCGGCCGACACAGGTACCCCGCGACAATGCAGGCAGTTCCTTGGCATCCGTTGTATCCGACTCGGTAGGCTCGTAATCCATCAGATCGGCACCTTTCTTCTGAATTATCACATTGCCCAGGCCCGTTGACAATTATATGTCCGCGACATTAGCCCGGCGCCAGTCCCCGCTTTTTTGACTGAAAGGTCCTCCACCTTCTATAATTTGAGGTCATGAGTGAGGGAGACAAAACACCAGCGCCTAATTTGGACGACACCACCAAACGGTCCAATCGCGCCAACGTCTCCAACGGCTCGGTATTGTCGGACACCTATCGGATTATCAGACAAATCGCATCTGGGGGCATGGGGGCAGTCTTTGAGGCGGAACACTTGCGTTTGGTCGATCATCATGTGGCCATCAAAGTGCTACTGCCCGAAGTGTCCGGCGATCAAGAAACCAAGGCCCGGTTTCAACGCGAGGCCGAGATTTGCTCTAGTTTGCAGCATCCGCACATTGTCAAAGTAACCGACTTCAACGCGCTCGAAGATGGCACCCCCTATCTGGTCATGGAATACCTAGAGGGGGAAAGCCTGGCTATCCGTATGGCCCAGGGCCCCATATCCCGAGACCTGGCCCATCACATTCTTAGGCAAATGGCGGCGGCCCTGGAAGCCGCGCACTCCCAGGGCATTGTCCATCGTGATCTCAAACCCAGTAACGTGTTTCTGGCTAAAGATGAGTCATCCGACCAACCGCAGGTCAAGATTTTGGATTTCGGTATTTCGAAGCTGCTCAACCAGAAAACCCTAAACCTCAATTCCGGTTCGGCCTTGATGGGAACGCCCCATTACATGTCGCCCGAGCAAGCCGAGGGGCGCAACCAGGACATCGGTCCCGCCTCCGACCAATTTTCCTTGGCGGCGATTGCCATAGAACTGCTAACCGGGCAGCAAGCCTTCCGGGGAGACACCCTGGCCAGCACCTTGTATCAGGTGGTTCATGCCGAACCCGAGGGCTTGGACCTGCTGAACAAAGAATACTCGGCTTCCATGGTCACCACCTTCCGGCACGCTTTGGCCAAAGACCCGGCCCAGCGCTTTGCCTCCGTTTCAGAGTTTATCGAGGAGCTAAAGCAGGGTTTCTCAGAACAAACCGAAGAAAGGCCAAGCAGCTTGCTGTCAAAACCTTCCACCAGTTCAAAAACAGGATTCATAAAAATCTTGGGCGCGGTGGCAATTGTGGCGGGTCTGACCTGGCTTATTCTGCCCAGTAAGCCAACAGAACCGCCGCCGGCAAAAATAGCCCCAAAAAAGCAAGCTGCCCCCGTGAAAAAAATAGAAACGACACCAGAGCTTCCCTTGCCTGAACCTGAACCGGAGCCAATTACCCCAACAAAACCAACTCGCCCACCAAAGAAAAAATCAACTGACGACGGACAGCTTGATGAGATTCTCTATGAGGCTCGCCAGAATTTCGACCGGAAAAACTATCGCGAAACCATTCGCCTGGGACAACAATCGCTTCTGCTCACGCCGACCGGTCGCGCTCATCTTCTGATGACCCTGTCTTATTGCGCCCTGGGAGAACTTAGCAAAGCCCAACTTTCATACAAAAAGATACCAACCAGCCGTAGACCGGGCACGCTGAGCCACTGTCGACATTTCGGAATGGAATTAGAACCAAAATAACAGAACCCGGGGACACAAAACCCGGGAATGATCGAACCCGGTTACTGATCGAACAAACCGTGGTAGTCCCCTAAGCGCTTTGGAATCTACCCACCCCCCGCTCTCCTCTCCATCTAGCTGTAGGTCTGCCATGGCACTGGCTTGGGAGGTCAAGGTAATGATGGCGGTGGAAAATTATACTTGGCGATAGTCGCCTCGGCGGGTCAGCCAGACCAGCAAGAAAAGGATGATGGCGCCAAAAAGCGGTGGGGAGTCCGGGCCGGAAGTATGCGCGCAGCCGGCACCTTTGACCGTGATCTCGGGCTGATCGGGAGAGAGTTCGTCTTTGCTAATTTCGAATAAGTCGTCAGAATCGTCACCTGGAGATCCCGAATAGGCGGCAATAGCGATCAAGCACTGGTCAGATGCCACTTGCGGTACCGTCCATCGGTACTCGCCCCAACTAGGTGACGTGTGATCGATGGTCCACTCGATGACTTCCCAAGTAGCACCGGCATCGGCGGAAAACCGCAGGGTAACGTCTTGGACCACTTGTGTTTGCCAGCGGATGGAGACCTCTTGTCCGGCCACCAGGGTCTCGCCACCGTTGGGGGCAAGAACTGTGATGCGGGGATCGGTGCTGGCAATCACGGTATGGCTTTGTTGATCCACGCCACCGGTGCCGGTCAGGGTCACGGTCAATTCGGATGGATAACCTTGCCCCGTGGGAATGACCAGGGCCGCGCTGGGGCCGTGGCCAAATTCGGTGGGCCCCTGGTTTTGGGCGGTAAATTCATAGGCCCAAACCAGATTGCTACCGCTGCCGTCAAGCTGGACTATGCTACCGGCGATTAGCTCTTGCCCACTGGCGGACGGGTTGGTGATGAGGGTGGGGTCGGGTTCCGTCTCGCCCGGAGTGTCGATGACCATTTCATCGGTGGCCATGGAGTCGGTAGCACCGGCGCAGGCAAAAACGCGATAGCTATAGGTCGTCGAGGGCTGGGCGCTTAAGTCGGTGTAGGTAGTCACATTTGGACCCACGGTCGCCAAGCGGGAGAAGTCGCCGGCACCAGCCTTGCGCTCAATCCTGAATCCGTTCTCGTCGCTACTATTGTCTTGCCAGTGCAAGACCACTGAATAGCCATCGGTTTCCCCGAGAATTTCGATTGCCGAGCAAAAGGCATCACCGCCATCGGCCTGGTCGAAAGCCAGTTGCAGCCCGTCCCCATCCGCGACGCTTACCGCGAACTCAAGAACCACGGCCTTTCCCAACCCGCCGGCGGCATTTATGATGCTAAAGTCGGTCAAGACATCCTGACCCTCCATGCTTACCGTAAAGGCACGGCCGTCGTTTTCACTCCAGTCGTCGAAAAAGTGGATACGTATCAAAGCGTTTCCGTCGGGCACAGCCGGGAAGTTAAAGTACGGATTCGCGCGTCTGACCGTGGCATACACGGATGCTGGAGCCGGATCGATTAGCTGATCCAGATTGTCGGGCTGAGACTCAAAA
>JAUVBB010000078.1 GCA_030591445.1 Deltaproteobacteria bacterium
GACGTGGAGAAAGAAGGCAGTGCCAGTGAATTTGCCGGCGAGGATTTTGGCGCGATTATTCCCCGCTATGCCGAGATAGAAGGCGTATATCCCAAGATCGTAAGGCAAGTGATGCGGCGGATTGTCCGGCGCTACGCGGAAAAACTCGAGGACAATTTACCGAGTAGTCTTCGCGAAAAATATGGATATCCGCCCATCGCCGAGGCGCTACGCGCGGTGCATTTTCCCGCCGCCGATGCCGACCTGGACGAACTCAATCAAGGGCGTTCCTTGGCCCAACAGCGGGTGGTTTTCGAAGAGTTTCTGGTATTGCAGTTGGCGCTGGCGCTTCGGCGCAGCCGATGGAAGAACGAGCAGGGCACGCGGTTGAGTGCGCCCGATGACTTGTTGGCACTCTCGCGACTGCTGTTTGGTTTTGAACTCACCGGGGGCCAGAAACGCGTGTTGTCCGAGTTGGTGGCCGATATGGCCTCGTCCCGGCCCATGAACCGACTGCTGCAGGGAGATGTGGGTTCTGGTAAAACCGCCCTAGGCTTACTGGCGGCCGCGGTGGCCTCGCGTGCCGGTGCCCAAACCGCCTTTATGGCGCCCACCGAGATTCTGGCCGAGCAACATCATCGACAGGTCTCTAGCCTGGTGGAAAAGGGCTTGTTGGCCAATGTCGATTTGCGTTCGACCTTTCTTTCGTCATCGGTAAAGGGCGCTGCTCGCAAGGAAGCGCTGGCAAAAATTGCCGCCGGCTCGGTCAAACTGGTGATTGGCACCCATGCTCTGATTGAGGGGCAGGTTGAATTTGCCAAACTGGGGCTCTGTGTCATCGACGAACAGCATCGCTTTGGGGTCATGCAGCGGGCGCGCTTGCGCTCAAAAGGTCTGACGCCAGACGTGTTGGTTATGACCGCTACTCCCATCCCGCGCACTCTGGCCATGACGGTCTATGGTGACCTTGATGTGTCTGTGCTAGACGAACTTCCGCCCGGCCGCCTACCGGTCAAGACGATTGTGCTAAAGGGCACGCAAGTGCGCCAAGCCTACCAAGCAGTTGTGCGCGAAGTAAAAGCGGGCGGACAGGCATACTTGGTTTATCCATTGGTGGAGGAATCCGAGAAGATGGCCTTGCTCGATGCCAGTGGAATGTTTGAGCGGCTGCGGACCGGGGCTTTGCAGGGACTGCGTCTGGGTTTGCTGCACGGGCGTATGGCCGCGGAAGAAAAATACGAAATCATGCAACGCTTTGTTCGCGGGGATTTGGATGTTTTGGTCTCCACCACCGTCATCGAAGTAGGGGTCGATGTTGCCCGCGCGACCCTCATGGTGGTCGAGCATGCCGAGCGATTTGGATTGAGTCAGTTACACCAACTGCGGGGTCGGGTAGGGCGGGGGCAGAAGCCCAGCACCTGTTTCCTGGTTGCCCACAATCTATCCTCGGACGACGCCCGTACCCGTTTGCGGGTCATGGAGCGAAGCACCGATGGATTTGTAATCGCCGAAGAAGATCTTGCCATTCGCGGTCCAGGAGAGTTTCTGGGAACCCGCCAATCTGGATTGCCAAATTTTGTTTTTGGGAACTTGACCCGGGATGCGGATCTTCTCACCCAAGCCAGAAAAGAGGCATTTGCCTTGGTGGCAAAAGATCCCCACTTACAGTTGCCCGAGCATCGCTTATTACGCGAGGCGCTCAAGAACCGTTGGGGGCAAAAACTCAATCTTGCCGAAGTTGGTTAGAAAGGACAGGTTCCCTATGCGTTGTGAACATTGTGGTGCCGAGCAAGCCGAAGGGAAGTTTTGTGACAATTGCGGACGGATGTTGTCGCGGGTCAAATTGAAGACCAAGAAAGACGAATCGAAACCAAGCGAGCGCAGTGGCCGCTGCCACCAATGTGGCAGACTCTCCAAGGATCCGATTTGTCGCAATTGCGGCATTCCGGTGCATTTGGTGGATGAATAACCATGAGCGGCTACCGCATGCCGGGCCGGCTCTCGGATCGACACCGGGTGAAAGTACGCATGCGGCGCGCGGGGTTGCACACCGTTTGCGAAGAGGCCAAATGTCCCAATATTGCCGAATGCTTTGGCGAGGACACGGCCACATTTTTGATTCTGGGCGATGTTTGCACCCGCGCTTGTAGTTTTTGCGCGGTGGCCAAGAATAAGACTCCTTTGCCGGTTGACGCCGACGAAGCCCGCCGCTTGGCCGAGGCAGTCGGGCAATTGGGTCTGAGCCATGCGGTGATCACCTCGGTGACCCGTGACGATTTGGCCGACGGCGGCGCTGGGCATTTTGTTGCCTGTGTGGAGCAAATACGAAAGATCTGCCCGGGTGTTAGCGTGGAGATATTGGTACCGGATTTCGGTGGCAATGCCGAAGCCGGCGCTGCTGTGTTTGCGGTTCGCCCCGATGTTTTCAATCACAACGTAGAGACCATCGAACGGCTCTATCCGCGGGTCAGGCCAAAGGCCAAATTGTCTCGCTCCTTGTCTTTGCTGGCCGGGGCGGCGGCCCAAGGAAACATGCTGGTTAAATCGGGCATCATGGTGGGAATCGGTGAAGAGGACCAGGAAGTAATCACCCTGCTTGGCCAACTTGGCGAGGCCGGTTGCCAAATGCTTACCATCGGACAGTACCTTCGCCCCAGCCAACAGCATCTGGCTGTGAGCCGAGAGGTGACCGAGCAGAGCTTCGAGATCTTCCGTAAACATGGCCGGGAGATTGGCCTAGACGTGCTGGCCGGTCCTTTGGTGCGTAGCTCCTATCGGGCGCGTGAATCGCTGGCTCGATTCGTAGACAGTCATCAAGATTGATGCTATGCAAAGAACGAGTGAATCGAAGGCCAGACCGTTAATAAAATAAATGATGGGAGTGCAAACATGGCGACCGCAACCCGGACCCTGGAAATCAACGTCGAACCGGAAAAAATGTTTGAGGTCTTGGCGGATTTCAACGCCTATCCCGAGTTCCTGGACGTGGTTGGTATGACCAAAGTCGAAGTCGTACGCGATGACGGGGATGTTAAAGAAGTGACCCACTGGGTCAAGAAAATGGGAGCCACGGTCTATTACAAGCTTCGATACCGCTTGGAAGAACCGAAAAAAATGAGTTGGACCTTCGTCAAAGGGCAAATGATGAAGGACAACAATGGTTCCTGGGAGCTTTCGTCCGCGGGCGAGGGGAAATGCCAGGCCATTTACTCGGCAGAGGTCAAATTTGGTATGCTGGTGCCCAAGTCGGTGGTGTCAGTGCTGGTCAACAATGAGCTGCCCGACTTGCTGGCGGCGTTCAAGAAACGCGCCGAGTCCAGGTCATAAACGCTGAATAAGCATCCGCGGCATCAAGCCCGACAGTACGCAATTGTCGCCTAGCTGTGACAATTCTTGCGTGATTGTTGCCTTTTTTACCACAGTTCAATATCCAGCTTGGATCAGTAGAAAAATTTAACGACAAAGAATCAACGAGTTGTTCGAAGCATGGCTAGGCTGAATTTTGGTATATTTCTTGCGTCTGTTATAATGGAGGAAGGAACGAGAGGGTTAGCATGCTAGACGCCTATATCATTGAAGAGCTCAAGCGGCGCAACATGCGTAAGAGGGATGGAGTTCGTCCGAGCCTTGAGATTCCTGTTGATGAGTGTCCTCCGCCGGCCAGTCGCGAAGATGACGACATCGAAGAGAATGAAGACGGCCAAGGAGGAGTTATCATCATCGACTACGACGAGGAAGAAGACTAAACTCGCCCGTCCGCGCCCCGAAATCCACGGCCCCGGCATCCTAGCTGGCCAAGGAGCCTTTTTCTCATAAACAAACATTTCCCAACCTGCATTACTGCCAGTTGTGCTTGCATTCTGTCGATTGGCTATGATACGCGTTTGCCTTGATTCATAGCTTAGTTTGGTAGCTTGGTCGGAGTGGCGTTCTATCGGGGGTTGCTCCAGGGTGTTTCTTTTTGCGGAGGAGGCGACATGACTGAAATCATTGATGTGCGGGCCAGAGAAATTCTTGATTCTCGTGGCAATCCGACAGTGGAAGTGGAAGTAGGTCTGGTTTCGGGGGCATATGGGCGATTTGCCGTGCCTTCTGGTGCCAGTACCGGCCAACATGAGGCACTGGAATTACGGGACGGAGATAAAGAACGCTATTTGGGAAAGGGAGTGCGCAAGGCGGTTGAGAACGTAAACGGGCGTATCGCGCCCGAACTCATCGGCCTGGACGCGACTGATCAGATTCATCTCGACAAGATCATGTGCGAGTTGGATGGCACTGCCAACAAGGGACAGCTGGGCGCCAATGCCATCCTGGGGGTTTCTTTGGCTTGCGCGCGGGCCGCGGCCATGGCCCTGGAAGTGCCTCTCTATCGCTACATTGGTGGCGTGAACGCGCACGTGTTGCCCGTACCCATGATGAATATCATCAATGGCGGTCAACATGCCCAGAACAATGTCGATCTGCAGGAGTTCATGGTGGTTCCTCTGGGCGGCGAAAGTTTCCGAGAGAGCCTGCGCTACGGGGCCGAGGTGTTTCACCAACTGAAGAAGGTGTTGAACAAATCAGGCCGTGGCACCGGAGTAGGGGACGAAGGCGGCTTTGCCCCCCAACTAGACTCCAACGGAGAAGCCCTTGAGGTCATCATGGAGGCCATAGCTTTGACCGGTCTCAAGCCGGGCAAAGACGTAGCCCTGGCTCTTGATCCGGCGGCCAGCGAGTTCTATGACGAGAAGCGCGGCATATACATGCTCAAGGGAGACGACAAGGAACTCAATTCGGCACAGATGGTGGACTACTACCGTGATCTGGTTGAGCGTTTTCCGATTATCTCCATTGAAGACGGATTGGCGGAAGACGACTGGGACGGATGGGAGAAATTGACCGCGGCCTTGGGTAATCACGTCCAACTGGTCGGCGATGATTTGTTCGTCACCAATACCGAACGTCTGGCCAAGGGCATCGAGACCGGCGTGGCCAACTCCATCTTGATTAAAGTCAACCAGATTGGCAGCCTGACCGAGACCCTTGATTGCATCCACATGGCTCATACCCACGGCATGACCGCGGTCATTTCTCATCGCAGCGGCGAGACCGAAGACACCACTATCGCTGATTTGGCGGTGGCGACCTCGGCGGGCCAAATTAAGACCGGTTCAGCGTCTCGTTCCGAGCGAGTAGCCAAGTACAACCAACTGCTTCGCATTGAAGAATGGTTGGGCGAGCAGGCGGTCTACGCCGGTCGCAGCGCATTTTCCCACATTCACCTGAAGGATTAAACTGGTTCAGAGGGTCACGCCAAGCACCGCGGTAGAGACAATCCAGGTGCCGAGCGCAGAGTTGATGGCGCCGATGGCGTTGCATTCGAGGCCCAGCCAGACTCGTCTTCGGGGCGTGTGCCAGATGATGCCGGCGCCCCCTAGCCAGGACAATTGCGCCTGCCCGTCGAATTCTTCAATGCGGATCAAAATATTGGGTATCGACCAAGTCCAACCGGCACCGCCGCGAACGAAAAAATCAAAAGGATACATGGGCCAGGCCAGGCGGCCGCCGAAATGAAAGGCGTGGGTGGCAAAACTGCCCGGGGCCGGCGGGCTTGGCTGGCGGGTGTCGTGCAGGCCCGAGGTCCAGGTCGCTTCCACCGCCAGCCAGGAAAGGAACTCATAGCCGGTACCCAGGGTCAGCCCGATACCAAGCGCGCTGGATTCGCCTACCGGGCCAGTCCAGACGGCCGGGCCCATGGCTGCTTTGAATAGCCATCCGCGCAGCGCTTGGGGTTCGACCACGGTGCAGGGCGGGAGTTCGGCCTTTGTCAGTGCCGGCCAGAGCGACCAAATGATCAAGAGCAAGAGCAGGAGTTTTTTCATGGGCCGTTTTCCCGGACCCGGAAGGAAAATTCAGCCGAAATGGTGGATTGCTCTAAGGAATCAAGAAAGAGGCCGAAGTACAATTGCACGGGAGTGGGCAAAGCACTGACATCCAGGTCGCATGAAATGTGCCTTTTTTCGGCCAGGGCGGATTTGGCGGTAGCGATCTCGTCTTCCAAAAATGAATTGCTTATCTGGGTGCCGGCGGGAATCTCAAAATGATGTTCGGCAATGACTTCGATATCGGGCAACTCGCCAAAAGTCGCCGGGCTAAGTTCATGCGGAGCAAGGGCGCGGCCGAGCCAAACCATGATATTGGCTCCGACATTTTCTTCATTACGCAGAAGATAATCCAACCGAATATTTTGCTCAGCGACAGTGAGTACCGGATAAGTGCAAAGGCATGGTGGATCTCGGTCAGGCTCTGTGTCCAGACATTGAATCAATCTTTGTTGTTGGTCACGATCTGCTTGATCGAGCGGAAGCTGGAAAACCCGGCTGGCGGCCCGTTCCATGATTTCGGTGGGGACCGATAGGGCAAAAGGCCCGTAGTAGGCTACCTCGCTGCAGCCGCTGAACATTATGGCCCATGCCAGCACCAGTTTTAGACCGAGACGGCTCATTTTGTGCGTCCGAAAGTGAAGGGATAGATGACCCTCACTTTGCCTCCTCTGGGTTTGGGGAAACGCCACCGTTTCACGAATTTTACCAGGCAGCGGTTTACTTTGTCACGAGGAGCGGCGGGCCTGATGCTGCTCTTGTCGATTTTGACCGTTCTTACCGAGCCATCGGTATTGATGATGAAATCAACGGTTACTTTACCGCGCAGGGTAGGATAGCGCATGAGCTGAGATTCGTAACAATAGCGGATGGCCCCTTTGTTTTTTGATACCACCGCGTAGATTTCTTTCCGCGACAAGCTACCGCCGCTTACCTGGGCTGCGCTTGAGGGCATGCTCAGGGTAACTTTTCTTTCCGTGCGGCCGGCCAATCGGCTGCGTTGACCGGCCCGTCGTCCGGTGCGACCGGTGGCCGGCTGGGCATCGGCTACGCCTTCGCCCAGAGCCTCGCTGGTGCCCCGTCGGGACAAAAGCCCCGGCACAAAGGCACCGCCGGTACCCGTGGAGGTCAGTAAGCGAGCTTGCGCCGATCCACGATTCAGGTTGCTGACGGCCGTATTCAAGCTGATACCCAGACCGCCGTCGCCCATGACATCTTTCAGGGCCCCTTCTTGTTCCCGGGCCGAAGCGATGGCACCGACCACGCCCTTCTTGGTGACTTTTTTACGAATTTTCTCGGTTGCGCGATCCTTGCCTGGCTCCGTCTTTTTATCGGCACCTTTTTCCTTCTTTGCTTTTCTCTGCTGGCGAGCCTGTTTACGGGCCGCACGCTTCTTTTTGACCTCTTTCTCCCGCATTTCCTTGATTTCTTGCTTGAACTTATTAGCCGCCGCCGGATCTTCCACGACGAAAGAAACCATCCGGTCGGGCAATTGCTCAACTGTAAACTCGGTGCGTGGCCCCGCGAATAGCTTCGAGACCAAGGAAAACAGCAGCACCAAGGCAAAGCCAATGCCAAAAAGTTTGCTGGTAAGGGGGTCAGCACCCACGATTTGACTAAAACGGGCGGTTGGAGCCTCGCCCATGTCGGTCACTGGCTGGAAGATCAGGCCCGTTCTGCCGAAAACCAGTATTCCCTCGTCTCCCTCCCCCAAGGTAAAGCGAACCTCGTCGCCTTTTCGCTCGGCGAAGGTCTGGTCATTTAGCAGTTCTTCTGCCTCTCGGGTAACGCCGGAAATCTTGATTTTTCCTTTCATTCCCGGCATCAAAGAAAGAATGGTCCCCCGGCTACCGTGGCGCAACAATACATGGTTTTTGCCTAAACCGGTATAAGGCAGGGTAAAGGTAGCCCGCGGATGGTGGCCGACCGTGACCCGACTTGAAGGCGGAAACAATCGATCTTCCAAGACCGTCCGCTCCCATACCAGGGCACAACGTAGGTGAGGCTTTTTGTTCGCCATTTCACTCATTTAGCTGCAAGCACCATGATTGTCTGCTACTTGCTTCGACGTGTCAAGCCAGCGAAAAGTTCCTAGAGTGTTATTTTCCGTCACCCTGAAACGATCCTTGCTCTTCTTTCGTTATTACTAGTGAGTGTAGTCGAAATAGCGAGAACAAGCAGGCTATGGACGGTGTCGGTGGGCTGGGAGGATGGACGGCGAAATGGTTGGGGTTGGAGTGTGGGCAGAAACGTGAGGCAGGGAGGATACGGATCCTAACGATTGGGATCCGACTCCGCTGCCTATTTTTTTGGTCCCTTCCTTAAATCCTAGTACAGCTGCCCGATGAGTCCGAAGATCATCGCCGCGGGGGCTTTGGGGTTGTCGGCGGGGGCGGGAAGCATGAAAAATGAGGGCCGGACTTCGCTAAAGCTGAGATTGCCCAAGGAAAAGTTGAAATTTTCTCTTTCGGCTTCGGTGGCCTTGATGGCCGTGGCTTTGGGTGCTTGTTTGTCGGCTGCGGGCCGCGGATATTCTTCTTCCGCGCGCATGCTTATGCCGGTCCAAATCGCGCCACTTACCAGCCCGGCCACCGATCCTAGTGAGATGCCGGCGGCCAGGTATCTCGGATTCGAGGTAAAGATGGCGGTTAGGCTGGTGCCTAGCGCCATGCCGCCGACTCCGCTCAGTTGCGTCCAACCCATTTTTCTGGGGGATACTTCCATCAGATCGGAAAGCAGAAACGCGGTGCCGAGCAGGCCGATGTCGCCGCCGATAAGTGCCGCGGTGAGCGCGGAGTTGTCTTGCCCGGAAAGAGCGTAGAGCCCGGTACCGGCAATCCAGGTGCCCCAAGAAGCACCTCCGAAGATGAATAGGTCTTCTATGGTGGAGAAGTCCTGATAGCGGTTGGATAGCATGGGCAGAATGAAGCCGGTGGAAAGACCCAGCAAGGCGGCGCCCTGGGTTTTCCGATCGGAGGCGTCGGCCGCCAAGGCAAATCCAAGTCCTTGCCAGGTTCCGAAGCCTTGCATGAAGAGGTATTCCCAGCTGTCGTTGGCGCGGAATTTCAAGTCTTTGGCTATCCAGGCCGTTCCCAGCTTGGCCAGCCAGCCACCGGCCGCGGTCATGCCGGCCACCAGGGTGGTCTTGCTGCCGGAGAACAGCAAGGGAATTCCCGCACCCAGTCCAGAGCCGGCGTAAGAAGAAAGTTCGGTGAAGACCAGGCCCGATATTTCCATGTCGGTGGCGCGGGCGAAGAGATCTCCGGAGATCAAGCCCAGCCCCAAGCCGAGGGTGGCCGCCGCATCTAAGTCGTCGCCGGAAAGCGATACCGCCGTGCCAATCAAATAACCTTGCCACAGCCCCCAGCCGCCACCTACGCCGACCGCCAAATAGTCTGTGGCGCTAAAATCGGCCGGTGGAACCTAGACGTAAGACATCAGACCCGCCCATCCTCCGGATAAGGCCAGAGCCATAGGTCCGTGGTCTGCCAGCGCGGGAATCAAAGTGCCCAAACCCCCGCCAATCAGCGATCCGTAGAGCCCGCCCAGGCCCACCCGTCCCACCATGCTGGGCGGAAGTTCGTAAAACTGCGCTAGGCTGCCCGCGGCAATAAGCCCGGTGGTAGTTCCAAGCAAAGCCGAGCCCCACATGGTGCGGCTGTCGGCATCATAGCGGTGCTGCCCGAAGGCTTCGCGCAAGGCCAAACCGTGATATAAGCCCCAAGCGCCGCCGAAAAGAAGCAGACTGCGATCGTTCTTGGAAAAATGCAGGCGATCTTCCGCCATCGCCGCCGCCGCAATTCCCGCCCAACCGCCTCCCAGCATTAATGACAAGCTGGCCCATTCGGGAAGATCCTCGATCACCATGGCCGTGCCGCCACCCAGGGCGCTTCCCAGCCCGAAGCCGATGGTATGATCAATAATGTCTTCGTAGGAAGGATCGCTAAAGGCAGATAATACGCTGCCACCCGCGAAGCCCAGTGAAAGCATCAGAGCCGAGCCACCCCAGGCAGCCCGATCGTTTTCGGGTCCGGGTCGTATGGCTCTCATTCCCCAGTAGCCGGTCCAAGCGCCCAAGAGGCTGGCTCCGCCGATCTGCATATAGTCAGGGCCCGAGAAGCTGAGCGTAGGTCCCCATAAGGCCGAGGCGGCCAGAGAGCTTACACTGCCACCCAAGAGCCACAGGGCATAATCGCGATCAGAGGCATGTTCGTCCTGCAAGGCCAGTCCCAAGGCTCCCAGATTGCCGGCCAGCATGGCGGTTGCCATGAAGCTCATCTCGCCCAGCGCGGGATCGGTATAGCTCGAAAGCAGCGAGCCCGCGGCGTAACCCAAAGAGGATCCCAGCAGCAAGCCTCCCCAACGGGCTTTTTCAAAGCCTGGCTGGGCGGCGGTGGCAATCAAGGCGCCGGCCCAGCCTCCGGTCAAACTCATGCCGGTCATCTGCAGGTAGTCTAGGCCTTCGAACTTTAGATCACGGCCCCACAAACCGGCGCCCAAGCCCAGAGCCCCGCCTCCTAACAACCAAGCAGCAGTCCAGGCTTCGGAGGGGTTCTCTTTCTGCCAGGCGAGACCCAGAGCGCCCAGGTTGCCGGCCAGATAGGCCGAGCTGATAAAGGCGTTTTCCTTGGGCGGCAGATCGTGAAGCATGCTCAGAACCAAAGCCCCGCTATAGCCTAGCGAAGCTCCCAACATCAGGCCGCCGGTGGCTGCCTTTTCTCGGTGGGGTTGTAAGGTCTTGGCCAACTGCATGCCTGACCAGCCGGCCATCCCGAGGGTAGAGAGTATTTGGTAATGGTCCGCGGTGCTCAGTTTCAAGCGAGGTCCCAGAAGGGTCGCGGTAGCGAGCCCGCTCAAGCCGCCGCCCAGGATCCAAAGATCGGTCCAGGCATCGCTGCGTTGGTCCTTTTGCCAAGCCGCGCCCCAGCCTCCCAGTGAGCCCATGGCCAGGGAAAGATCCAAGAAGGCGAGCTCTTTCAGGGAAAGATCGCTTTTCGCGCTCAACAGCGCTCCGGTGGCAAATCCCAAGGAAGCCCCGATGCCGGCCAAACCGCCGATTTGTTCGTCACTGGGCTCAGAGTGGATCGAGCTGGCGAGTAGGCCGCCGAACAAGGAACCCAACAAGATCGAGTTGCTGGTTTGCCAATAATCATCGTTCTGGTAGGACCAGTTGCGGCCCATTAAGCCAGAGAGCACAAGTCCCGAGCTGCTTCCCAGCAAGGCCCAGGTGGCCAATTCTTTCTCGGAGTAATTACTCTGCATGGCGATGCCGGCGCCGCCCAGGCCGCCCATGAGCAAGGACATATCCATGAACAATTGCTGCCCAGCGGATCTGCCCAGCGAGTCGCGGGTTAACCACGAGAAGGCCAGGCCGGCGGTCTGACCGGTAAACAAGAGGGCCTTTCCCAATCTTGAGGAACTGTCTCCATCTTCACTTTTCAAGGCCAGGCCCAGCAGCGCGCTTTCGGTTAGCCCCCACAATCCGCCGGTGGCTACCCAGAAAGCCTGAGGAGTGGTGAATTCGCGATTGTTCCAGGTAAGCAAGAGCGATGAGCCAACGCCGATGATGGTCCCACCCAGGACCGGCAGATAAATGGTGGCTCCACCGGTGGGATTGGCCGCTTCCGAGACCAGGTACATGCCCAAGCCGCCATGCAGCCCAAGGCTAACTGCCAGAGGCATCACTCCGCTACGATTCTTTCGGGGCTCGGTAACATGGACCAGGTTGGCCTTCTGGGCCGCTTCCAGATGATAGAGGGTCAAGTGCTTTCGAATCGATAGCTTGAGTTGTTCATCTTTGCTGGTCTGATGTAAGGCGATCAGGTGATCGGGCGCACTGGGAGCCTTGCGAAAAGCCAAGTATTCAACCGCATCCAGGCGTAAATCGATTGGATGATTTGGGTCTGCGATATATCCGGCCAGGATGGCCCCGGCTTCTGGCTGCGGATACTTTTCCAGAGCCGGCAGAATGAACTTGGCGTAGCTTTGCTTTTTTAGTTCGGGAACCAGGGCCGCCAGGATCTCCGCTCTGGTCTCGGCCGCCCTGCGCAGGGCCGACTCGCGTCGCTTGATCGAATCACCTTGCAGCAGGTCCAGTAGCATTTCGACCTCGGCGGCCGCATCCGGCGGCGAGGCGTACGACTTTCGCGCCCGATCCCTTTGTGGTAAGGCGCGTCCGATCAGTTCCTCGACCTGCTGGCGCCTTTCCTCGTTCCTAAAAAGATCGGGTTTTTGCCAGACCAGATCAAGAAGCAAGCCCGCGGCCAAAGGGTTATCATGCGCAAGCATGGCCGAAAGCACCGCTTGCGTGTTCACTCGCTCGTTTAGCAGTCGCTTCAATGCGTAGGTGCTACGGGGATGATTAAGTTTGCCCAGGGCATCGATCGCAAGCCCACGCAAGCCCTCATCGCCGGCCGCGGCCAAATCCTCCAAGGCGGCAATTGAACGCGGATCGCCAAGTATGGCCAGAGACAGCGCGGCCTGGCGTCTTCGGTTGGGAAACAGTCTGTCCGACAACGCCACCAGAAGCTCGGCAAGAGTGGTATCTCCTTCGACCGCGGCAATTGCCTGCCAGTCGCCCCGGGACAAGGCTTCGATATAGGCCAAACGCTCTGGAAATTTGGACTCCAGGATTTCACGAACCGTGGCCGAGAGGGGCTCTTTCAATTCTAGCAGCGCGTCATAGAGAACTTCCGCCGCAAAATTATTGCCGTGTCTGGCCAATGCGGCTGCCGCCGCTTGTCTTGCGGCCGGCGATGCCGCGGACGAAAGCAATATGCCGCGCAAATGTAGAGCCACCTGAAAGTCAGGGATTTCCCCCAAAGCTGCGATTGCCGTCAGTCGGAAACGGTCCGAATTGTGATGGGTAAAGAAAAACAGCAAGTCGCAGACCCGCAAGTCCTTGGTTTCACCAAGTCTCCCCACTGCCTTGAACCGTTTTTCTTCATCTTTATCAAAGAGATCCAGCAAAATTTTCTTCAAAACCAATGACTTGTTGTCTGGCGACAAAAGATTCTGGTCCGGATTTTTTGACTTTTCCTGAGCCAGAAGCGAAGCCGGTGACAAAATCGAAATGGAAAGCAAAGCAACGAATACCAGCAAGCGGGTGCGAATTGTTCCAAGCCGTATTGACACTGTTTGACCCCCAATCATTTCCCTAATCTATATTTTGTTGTTTTCGTACCTTACCAATTTGGCCCAGCATTTCCAAGACCGGCAGGCCAATTCCGGCAAGAATCACCAAACTTCCGATCACTTCCAATAGTCCGGGCCATTTCTGAAAAAACAGGCCGGCCAAAGCAAAAGCAAATACCGGGGCGCTGAACAATATCAGCGTCGAGACCGCAACCTTAACGTGCCGAAGCGCCAACATCAGAAAGATTCTGCTGATGACCGGGCCCAGCAAAGCCGCCGCCGCCGCGTAGAACCATAAGAGCGGCGGGGCTTCAAGTAGCAATGTGGGTCTTCCCGGCACGCAGGCCATTAACAAGCAGGCTATCCAAAGCCGCAAACTGTTGACCACCAGCGGATCAATACGCTTGATGGTTTTTCTAATCAGAATCTGCATGGAGGCGAACATCAGCGCCGCCAAAACAACCCAGGCCATGCCCGCCAGCGAGGCGCCTTTTATGTCGGTAAATGCTCCGGTCAAAATAACAAAACCGATCATGGCCAGAAAGACACCCAGCCAAAAACGGAGGGTAACTTTTTCGCCCAGAAACAAGTATCCCCCGGCTGCTACGATAAACACCTGCACCCGCAACAATACCGCGGCCAGTCCCGGATCGACTCGCACCAGAGCGTGGGCCATGGCCTCGTTGCCCAGAGCCGAAAACACGCCCAGCAGCAAGCCCACCCACAAAGCCGTGCCATCAAGCTGCCAAGGATTTGCCCTCTGAACAAGCAAGACATAAAAGGTATTTAGCCCCGCCGCGCACAAGAGCATCGGCAAAACCAACATCTCCGGACTCATTTCCTGAACCGCGGCCTTATAGGGAATCAGATAAAATGCCCCCCAGAAAGCACCCAGCACATTGAGCACAATTCCTTTGCGGAGATTTTCAGAATTATCTTGTCCCACTTGCTTGGCAACTCCCTCTGTTCGCTGTCATCGCCAATATCCGCTAAGCGCAAGCAATATGCCACATTTTACTATGGAAAATTATACCGGAAAAATGAGTGACAAATCCATTGACTAGCAAGCGTTCTGATGGCATGCGGAAACTGATGGACTCATAAATTTGGTCATCTTTCATAATGGGGGCTTCGATGGAGATAAAAGTGCGCGATATGATTTTTAGATTTTCTTTTGTGGCTTGCTGGCTGGGTTTTTTCGGTGCCTGTTCTACTCACCAGGCCAATCCAAAATCTTTGCATGACCCTTACTTGTGGTTGGAAGATGTTGAGAGTAAGCGGTCTGCTTCATGGGTTGCGGATCAGAACAAGGTCACTCTTGACCTTCTGCAGGGCGATTCTCGCTTTGCGGGCTTCAAAAAGCAGGCGGCCGAGATTCTGCAGGACAAGGACCGGATTCCGAGAGTGGCTATTCGGGGACCCTATGTCTATTCGTTTTGGCAGGACAAAGAGCACGTCCATGGTTTGTGGCGCCGGGCCCTGATTGAGTCTTATGAGTCCGAGGGTGAACCTGAGTGGGAGATTCTTCTCGATTTTGATGCCCTGGCCGCGGCGGATACGGAAAACTGGGTTTACAAAGGCTCCAAGTGTTTGCCGCCCACCTACGAGCGTTGCCTGGTGTCATTGTCCCGCGGGGGCAAGGACGCAGTCGTAGTGCGGGAATTTGATTTGAATCAGAAATCTTTTGTGCCTGATGGCTTCCATCTTGCCGAGGCCAAGTCGATCATCACTTGGATCGATCGGGATCGGGTCGCGGTTGGCACGGACTATGGTCCCGGATCGCTTGTGGATTCCGGCTATCCTCGTTTGATCAAGGTATGGAAGCGTGGCCAGGCATTGGACCAGGCGCCGCTCGTGATGGAAGGTCAAAAAACGGATGTTTATCTCTGGATGGGAAGGGTTTATCGCCCTGAGGGTTCAGTCACACTAGGCGTTCGTCGGGTGAGTTTTTTCAAGGCCGAGTATTGGATTTTTGATGAGAACTTCAAGAAAACCAGAGTGGAGGTTCCCCTGGATGCTGACTACCAGGGCGTTTTTCATGGCCGGCTCTTGTTTCTGCTGCAATCGCCCATGGGCAATATGCCAGAAGGGGCCTTGGTCTCGGTGGCCATTGATTCCGAGTCGCAAGATCGGGTGAAGGTGTTGCTCGAACCCGGGCCCAACTCTGCGGTCGAGGATCTGGGCATTTCTCGCGACTTTGTCTTTGTCAATACGCTTAAGAATGTCAAGGGTGACTTGCTGCGCTTCTCGCTGGATCAGGATGGACAATGGCAGCGAGCACAAGTCGATATACCCGGCCATAGCTCGGTGTCGATCATGAGCCAGGCTACCGCCAGCAACAAAATCTACATCGTTACCGAGAGTTTTCTTGTTCCCAAAACTGTTTATGCATTGGAGCCATCTCAAAACGGCCCAGGTACTTCTCGTCGAATAAAACGCCAAAAGGAAATCTTTGATTCCTCCGGCATGGTGACCGAGCAGTTTTTTGCTGAAAGCAAGGACGGTACCAAGATTCCCTATTTCGTGATCCGTCCCCGAGACATCAAGTATGATGGCGCCAATCCAACTCTGTTGTATGGCTATGGCGGCTTTCGGGTCTCCATGACACCCCGCTATTTGAAGATTGCCGGGAAGTTATGGCTTCAGCATGGGGGCGTATATGTCCTGTCCAATATACGCGGAGGCGGCGAATTCGGGCCCAGTTGGCACAAGGCGGCCCTGCGTGGAAACCGGCAAAAGGCCTTCGATGATTTCATCGCCGTGACCGAAGATCTGTTTGCCCGCGGCATAACTTCATCTGACCGCCTGGGTATCGAAGGTGGCAGCAACGGCGGGCTACTGGTCGGCGCGGCCTTCACCCAAAGGCCGGACCTATACAAGGCCGTGCTGTGCGAAGTGCCCCTGCTGGATATGATTCGCTACTCTTCTCTTCTGGCCGGCGCCAGTTGGATGGAAGAGTACGGAGACCCCCGCCAAGACGACATGCGCGAAACCATACTAAAATACTCCCCCTATCATAACCTCAAGAAAGAGCGGGACTATCCCGAGGTGTTCTTCATCACCAGCTCAAAAGACGATCGCGTCCACCCAGCTCACGCGCGCAAAATGACCGCCCGCATGAAGGCCATGGGCAAGAATGCCCTATTTTTCGAACACCAAGACGGCGGCCACTCAGTGAGAGCCAACCTGCAACAAAAAGCCCGTTTGCAGGCCCTGCAGTACGTCTATCTGCACCAAAAACTCCTCAATTGAGGTCGAACAAGAAATCGAGTTGCAGGCCCTGATCGGTGAAATAGAAGGCTTCGGTCAGGAGACCAAAGTTCTTCAAGGTATTGATAAAGTTGGCTTCCATACCACCCATACCTGCCATTCGGGGGGCCATTGATTCGAAGATGCGTCCATAATCATAACTGATGGCAAAGGCAGGGCCGGCTTTCTCGGCTTTCAGCTCCAAGGCCTTTAACATGGCGACTTTCTCGGCTTCTTGGCCCAAAGAGAGCCCCAGCTGATTGTCCTTCACGGCTACATACACATCACCGGCAATCGGCAAGGGTAGGGTGATTTTGACCGGTTCGCCATTGGGCTTGATCTCAATGTTTGCCAAAGCAGGGATCGATTTGGCCATGGCCACCAAGGCCATTGGGTCCTGGTGGTTCAACAGGGCGTAGCCCCCAACTTCGGGCATTTTGTCAGTCATTTTGAACTTGTTGGCAATCACCACGGTACCTCTGAAGCCGGTGGCGATTGGCGGCAATGAGGCAAAGTGCTTGGCCGAGCTTTTGGCTGCCTCATTTATACCCAATAGGATCGGGCATTGGTAGGGCTTGGCCGCAATCTTGGCAACTTGTTGTTTGAACCAGTGGATGGTCTTCTTTGCATCCATGCCAGATCCAAAAGCGATCATCGGCTTGTGCTTATGCAAATTAGCCAACAATGGCACGGGCGCTTGCAGATCGATGAGCTCTTTGGCTATGTCATTTCTGATGTTAATCATGGCCATGCCGTTCAAGCGTTTGGCTGAAAACTCATAGTAGCCAAAAATCATGCTGGGAATCACTTTGGCCAATTGCATAAACTCAGTTTGGCAGATCGGCGTCATCTCAAAGTCTATCCCAAGTGCCTTCAATGATTTTTTAGAAAGATCAGTGTTTCCAGAAAAGAAATCTACCATGGCTTTGCTGTCAATGAATCCAGGCATGTAGCCTTTGAATCCGTATTGGCCAATGATCTTTTTCAACTTGCCGCTATCAACAATGCTCTTAGCCGGTTTTTTCTGATTGAGCACATAGGGCATAATGTCTTTTTCAAGCCCCGCGGGCATGACGGCCGCCACAAATTCCTTTTTGCCGACAAAAAAAACAATCAGTGCTTCGCCTGCCAACACGCGATAGTACTCCGTGTCAGCCAGTTTGGCGGTCGGAATGTTTTCGCCGACGGCCTTGGATGCCCGAGCAATGAGCTTATTGAGCTTGTCACCATCCAATAATTCCATGCGCAGGACCAAAGAACCGCCCAAGGCATAAAAAGCGAAACGGGTGCTGAGTTTTACGCCGTAATTCTCGAAGCCCTTGATGCTTAGGTTGTCAATCAGTTCATCAAAGAGCTCTTTCTGTGGAGCCGGTAGATCCTCGTTTAGAACTTTTTGTTTCAAGTATTCGGGCATAAACTTGTAAATCTCTCCAGATTTTTCAATTAGTTCAGCGGGAATAGGTTCATAGCCGACTATCACAAATGGTGAATCTGCCGGAATGTATTTCAAAAAGTCTGGTCCGACCAAGGAAGATACATCGATACTTTTATGCTTGGACCCTGTGTCTTTGTCTTTATTACAGGCTGGAATGCTGACCAACAAAGCAAAGGCAATGGTCAGTGCCAGTTTTTTGTGAATGTACATGAAATCTCCTCATCGAGCAGAAGGTTAGGTAACACTCTCTTCATAGTCGAGCAGGCCAGCTTAGTCCAGTGATCAAACAGCACTGGAATGTTGGCGGCCGTGAGGAAAAAATATTCACGCGCGGCCGACGCCTGTGTTACATTCCCCCCGTCTAAAAACTGGCGCCCGTCAGGCGACTTGGATGTGACTTGATACGCGGATTGATGTGTCGGATCTACGCAATTAGATCCATGGGAGGAATGATGAAGAAGAAGATCTTAGCCAGTAAAATATGCGTGGCATGCCTGCTCTTACTCTTCACTGCCTGTGTTGAGCGGGTGACGGATCCAAAGTGCGATGTAAATCCCGATTGTATCATCGGTTTCTTATGTGACTTCGAAGGCCGGTGTCAGCAGAGAGAACCGGTTAGAATTAATAGCCTGAGTTTGCCCGACGCGGTGGTTGGGGAGGAGGGTTACAGACAGGCCATTCAGTTGGTAGGGGGCCTGGAGCCTTTTTCCTGGAGCCTGGAAATACAGACCGGGGCGGACAAGCTCGGCTGGCTGGAAATCGATGCCGAAACTGGCGAACTTCGAGCCAAGGCCGGCCAGGTGCCAAGTGAGACGGCGCAGGACTTGAGTCTGCTCATAATGGTAACCGATAGTTCTAATCGGGGAAATGGCGAAACCGCGGAGAAGACCCTGAAACTGAGCATTGTAGAGTGTCGTGCCGATGTGGCCTGCTACCTACCCGAAGCCGGTGTCTGTCAACAGGGCGTCTACAAGTGCGAAAGTGGCGTGTTGTCCACGGATTGCACTCTTTCCGGACCCTCCACCGATGCCGGCCACTGTGGCTCTGATTGCTCGGCATGTCCCGAAGGCACCGCCAATCGCTGCGAGTCAGGCGAGTGCCGCTGCGGCAGCCTGCCGCCCTGTAGTGGCGATTTGGCTTGCTGCGGTAGCGGCTGTTACGATCTCAACACCGAAATCGACCACTGCGGCGACTGCGACACCGACTGTCGCGAACAAACCATTCATGCCGTAGGCGTCACCTGCGCAACCGGCCAGTGCGATTTCAATGCCTGCGAGTCTGGCTACTTCAGCTGCGACAGCTCCAAGGAAAACGGCTGCGAGACCGTCTCCGACCTCGACAATTGTTCCAATTGCCAAGACGACTGCGCAAGTACCTCCGCCTATCCCCACACCGAAAACCCCCTGTGCGTAGACAGTCAATGCAATTTCGACTGCACCACCGGCTACGGCGACTGTACCGCCGATGCCGGTTGCGAAACCCTCTTGGGCACCGATACTCACTGCGGCGACTGCAACGACCCCTGCGACAAGGACGCTGCCCCTGCCTGCATAGTGGTAAATGATCAGACCCGCTGCGGCTGTGAGAATCAGAGCGACTGCACCGCCGATCGCCTCTGCTGTAGCACTCATACCTGCCTGATTCACTCCGCCGACAACTGCGCCACCTGCGACGACGTCTGCAGCCCCGAAAATGGCGGCAAACTTTGCCTGGGTGATGTCGGCAGTGGTTGGCACTGCGGCTGCGAAGCCGACGCCGACTGCGCCATCAGCCAACTGTGCTGCGGTGGCACTTGCATTGCCCGCGACGACAACAACTGTACCAAATGCGACACGGCCTGTGACTTAACCGCCGGAGGTCTGACCTGTGTAGGCACCGATGCCATAGGCTACCGCTGCGGCTGTAAAACAGGCACCGACTGTGCCGCCGACAAATTATGCTGCGACGAGACTTGTATCAACCACGACCCAAACAACTGCGCCACTTGCGCCGATGTTTGCACCCCGGCCGAGGGCGGCAGTATCTGCCAAGGCAACGTCACCGACGGCTGGACCTGTGGTTGCACTGACGCCACCACCCACTGCGATGCCGGCCAACTATGCTGCGATGGTGCTTGCATTATCCCCGACAATGACAATTGCCTAGCCTGCGCTA
>JAUVBB010000227.1 GCA_030591445.1 Deltaproteobacteria bacterium
AAGAATAGGTCATTTGCGAATTTGTGCATTTCTCTGATCAAGTTCCGCTAAACAAGTGCTCTCATGCCCAGCCTGGAGCATCAACCATGCTCAGATGATCAAGGTCTACGACTTTGGATTAAGCCTGAGGGCGTCTGCGCGTGTCCTTCTTTTACGGCCACCTGTATTTGTAGTACCATGCTCTTGTTCCAGAACTTTCCAGAACTTCGGTTAAGGAGGGCAACGATGCTTGATGGGCGAAGTCTTTTTGGGATACTGCTGGCCATTCTGGCGGCGACATCCTCGGGATGTCTTCATAAGCCTCAGACGCTTGGGACGTCGCTGAACATTCGGGAGCTGCAACCGGGCAGAAGTTCTAGCTTCA
The DNA here is from genome assembly GCA_030591445.1 of Deltaproteobacteria bacterium. GTDB lineage: Bacteria > Myxococcota > B64-G9 > B64-G9 > B64-G9 > JAUVBB01. The sequence continues at coordinate 365 of JAUVBB010000227.1, forward strand.
CCTGGATCGTTCACAACGAGAACGGCCGCGATTCGTTGTTCTGGTGCGTTCCGCCCACCAAGAGCAGCCCCAAACCGCAGTGTCTCAAGGTGAAGATGGTGGAGGTTAAGACCTCCCAGACCATCTGCATTCCGGCGGAGGACGAGAACGAGGAAGCCGGCCGGGACGGCACCGCGAAATCCGGCAAGCGGTGATCTCACTCAGAACCGTTCCCGGGTTTCATTTTTTCGACGACTTCCTGCCAGTGCGGCCATGAGTACCAGTAGCCATATTGTGCTGCCCTGGGCAGGTCCGGTTTGGCAAGAGCATCCGCTCTCGTTTTCGGTCGGGGGGTCGACGGGATCGACGGGCTCGTCGGGAGTGAAGTCGATGGTGAGTTTATAGGGGCCGGCTTGTTCGGCTGAGTGGTAGGTGTCGGCCACCAGGAAGTAGGTTCCGGCGGACAGGTCGGCGGCGATGTGTCGGTCGTGACGTTGCAGGCAGTCGTCGGCGTCCAGGGAAGCCAAGAGATGAGGATCGACATCGGTATTGGCTGGACTAGACAAGGAGATGTCGATAAGCCCGCTGGTCGGCAACTCGATCCGATAGTAGATCTCTGGTCCGGGTTCGGCTTTGTCCGGGTCGCAGGCATAGGCGTCGAAGTTTGAGATGTCGGAAAGAGCGGTGTTGCCGAAGTGCAGGTAGGGAAAAGAATTGACCAGGTGGGGATCGGAGACTGTGCCCAGGCCTGGCACTTCTTGCTCAATTGGCATCCAGGCATAACGAACGGGGGTGTAGTCTACCAAGTAGGAAGGACTGACGTCGGTGGTGTGTTTGGTCAGCGGGGGGGTGGCCTCGTAGAAAGTGGGTCTGCCATCTTCGAGCCAGCCGGAGTGTAAGACGACATGACTACCGGGATTGTTCCAGGCGTCGCCGGGCAGCAAGTCGTCGATGCCGATTTCCCAACTGCTGTTTGGAATCGTGGCGGTGGAAAGTCTCAATTCGCTCTGCCAGCATTGGGTCACGAAGCCGGAGCAATCCAGGCCGACGGTACATGACAAAGAGCCATGCCAGGAGTGGGAGCCTGCGCCCAAGCCATCGGCTAGACCGGCGAGATACTCTTCGCTGGTCATCGAACCGTCCCAGTCGTAGGCCACGCCGATATAATCGCCCTCGGTAAAATCACTTTCCCAACCGTCGCCACAATCGACGACTAGGTTTTCCGGCCCGCAGTGCCAGGGCAAGTAGGTATGTTCCTTGGCGGTTTCGATCACGCTCTCGCGGTCGAGGGCGCTAGCCGGCGCCGAGGCCAGAAGCGAAAAGGCCAGAGCCCAAGCCATTTTCGAAGGGCTCAATCTGCCAACTGCCATCGGAGCACCTCGGTTCCTTGTTCCTCTATGCACAGTTGAATAACCGAGCCATCGGGCCCGGCCTTGGCGTCGTGCAAAAGCCGGGCCTCGCCCGGGGGCCGCAATTGCAAGCGGGCCAAGGCAGTCCCGTCGACCGCGATGACATACACCTCGCTGTCAAGCCTGAGCGGTGCCGGCGAAACAATAAAATCCACCCGCAGAAAAACCCGTTGGTCTTTGCCACTTCCGGGTAGGGGATAGACCGCTAGCACATCTCGTTCGAAGGCCAATTGCCAGCGAAAGTTAGCCTGGGCTTTGCCCAAGACCAGGAAGGAACGCGGGTCGAGCTTGATGGCACGCACTGATGGTGCGGGCTTTGGTCTGGTCGGGCCGGTCTTGAGGAGCGCGGTTTGGGCATCGTCGAGACAGAATTGCTCACCGACAAAGGGCACGAAAACCAGCCGATCGCTATTCCAGAAAACCTTGCGTAAGGATTTGGGTGCCGACCAAGTGTTTTCGAATGCCAGCCGCTTGCCTAGGCGCACCACTCGGCGCTTTACGGTGTCGAGAACCACAACCCGTCCCTGTTGGTCAATGGCAAAATCCCGCGGGCCACGCGCTTGGGCGTCCTCCCGCGCCGGGATATAGCCAAATTGCTCCCGGTTCAATCCATGCGTAATTAGCATCAGATCGGGTTCGATATTTTGCACTTTTAAAAAATCTGCCTCGGTCAAGGAAATCTGGGTCGGCAAGGGTTCGGCCCCCAGCGGGTCGATATGACCAATAAGACCAGCAAAGACCGCGAGGACTAGGTAGGCAGGTTTTGGCATTCCATTGACCCTTTCTGCTTCCGCTGATCGACGATCAGCCTTGGCGAGAGCTTCGGTAAATCATCTTCGTCGCCTAAAGGTCACCAGCCAAGCCATTGCGATTAGCATGAGCCAGAGCCGACTGGGCTGGGTTTCGTGAGCGCAGCTGCAGCCGGTATCGGTATCGACGGGAGGGGCGATGACGGCAAAAGACCAGGACGGGGACGGATCGCTTTCGGCGGCCAAGGCATCGATAGCGGTTACTTGCCAGCGATAGGTGCCGGGAGCCAAAGCGATTGTTGGCTGCCAGAGGGCGCTGTTGCCCGATATTTGGCCGAGGCCGGAGTCGAGGTTCTTGCCGGCGGTGTCGAAAAATTCAAATCGGTAGGAGACTTCGTCGCCTTCCGGGTCGAGCACGGTGGTGGCGGTCAGTTCCACGGGAGAGTAGCGTTGGGAACCGTCGGCGGGGGCTAACTGTGCGGGGCAGGGCGGGGCGCTGTTGTCCATATCAACCGTGATCCGCACGGGGACGGTTTGCGGGCTGCCAGCGGCGTTGGGGGCTTCGATGTGAATCTCGGCTTCGCTGTTTCGTAGGCTCAGATCGGAGACCGCAACTGTCAGTTCGACGACTTGGCTGGAGGCCGCGGCAATGCTTAGGTTGGCCGGGTCAAGAGCCAGCCAGGCATGGGTAGATCTTATTTCGGCGACCATCTCCTGGTTGCCTTGGTTGTGCAGAGTCAGTTGCAAGCGGAGGTTGTTGTCGGTCGGGCTGACCGCCAGATCAAAGGATTCTGGGTTGACTACCAGCAGGGGTCCGTCAGCCAGCACGGTCAAAGTGACTGGCACCGAATGCGCGCTGTTGCCGGCCGTGGGGGCATCGAAAAGAATCTCGCCTTGGTAGCTGCCCAAATCAAGACCGGCGTGATTGACCGAGATTTCTAGATCGGCCGGCGTCTGTCCGGAGTCGGGGCCGGTGAGCAACCAGCTGGCCGAGCTGCTGGCCGAGAAGGGAATTGTTTGGTCCAGTAGATCGACCACCTGCAGGGTCTCGGGCGCGGGCGGTTCTTGGTCGATGGTGGCCAGGAAGCTGAGACTACGCGGCAGGGCATCCAACCAGGACTCTTGGGGCAGCAAGTCGAGGCGGCCGAAGAAGAGTTGGTCGTCTTTCTCGGGAACATCCAAGGGCCAAGTGCCGGTGTTGGTGCCGGGATTCATCTGTTCGGAGTTTTGTACTTCGCAATAGAGCCCAAATTTTCCGGCCGGGCCGATGTTGAGATGAGACAGTTCGAGGTCCAAGGAGAGTTCGTATACCCGATGGTTGTCAACGAAACCGAGGGCTGCGGCAAAACCTTGGGGGTCGCGCTCACGACCGCGATAGTCGATTTGGGCACCGGCACCGCCATTGAAGACCGGCATGAACAAGGTCCTGCCCCCGTCATAGGCGATGAAGGAATAAACGCCCTCGTCGGCCGGGGTGGTGGGCCACTGTCCGTCTAGTGCTTTGTCGAAATAGAGATTCACCCGGTCGCCGCCGGTGTCGGTCGGATCCAGCTGATCATCGATGGCCAGGTAGAGCTTGGCCCCGGATACGGTCAGGTAAAGCATGGTCTTACCGGCGGCGTTGGGGTCGATAGCCAAGGCTAGGGCCTGGGCATATTCGCCGTCGGCTAGCACGCCGTCTAGGACCGGCGCCATTGCCTGGTGAGGCACGCGTTCGTCCGGGACCTCGACCAGCAAGAACTCGATTTTCGTGGTCACCGGGCTGTTGTCGGCCTCGGCACTGGTGAAAGTGATGATGGCTTCATGGCGGCCGGGCAACAAGCCGGTTGGATCTACAATAGCTGTTAGATCGACCGGAGCCTCTCCGGAAAGAGGATCGAGTTTGACCCAGGTCTGGTCAACCGAGGCGGTATACGACAGGGTGCCGAGGCCGTCGTTTCGTAGGCCCAGGGTCTTGGCCTCTGGGGCAGCGGAACCATGGATGGAGATGAAGTCGAGCTGCGGGGGATAGATGCCGATGAGCGGTTCGCTGGTGTTGATGCTTTTTTTCAATACCACGGCCGGATCGCCCAGCAGGTTGTTTTCAAAACCGACCCAGCGGACAAAGGGGTCGGTGAAAGCAGCGGCGTTGTCCTCTTTGCTGTCGGCCAGGGCTTGGCCGATGGTGGCTACGCCCTCGGCGAAGAAGGCATCCCAAAACTGCTGGTGAAAGCGTTGGCTGGGGCCGGTCGCGAAGGACGAACCCCAACCATAACGGCTGTTGGCAATGGCGGCAAAGGCGCCATGCTCACCCACGACCAAATGCTCGGCGATGCAATCCTGTGGGTAGACAAAGCCGCCGGCTTCCGGAGCGGCGCGGTTGTCGAAGGACCCGTTGTAACAACCCTGGGAGTAATGCAGGAAAGGGCGCGCGTTGACCAGCGAGTCGACATGGTTGTTCATCAGGCGCATGTTGTAGGTCACGTTGCTATGGCCCAGGTGGTTGACGATGTGAGGCCCGCTATCGAGTATCGGCATCAGATCGGCCGAACTCCAGGTGGTGCCGGCCTCTTGGTCGCGATCGTATAGCGAGTGGATCTGAAAGAATGGAAAACTATCAAATCCCAGAATCGGATTGCCGCCGATGTCGGTACCGGTGACCAGTTGATCCAGGCTCTCGGCGCCATACACGTTGGTCGGATCACTCCACAGAAGCTCACCCACCATCCAGACCTCGGCCAGCCAAACGCCTGCGCCGGCTTCATAGGCCAGGGTCTTGGCCACGAAATTTCTCAGTTCGGTTTCGCTATCGACCGGTGCCCGGCCCACAAAAAGCTCGGCCAGCAAGTCTACCTCGCCGCCATCGGGCCCGTCGTCGCGCTCGCCGTAGCGGCCGTTTTGGTTGGCGTCGAAGCTGCCGTCGAGGCAACTGTAATACATATCGGAGGGCAGGCTGTCCGGGCTGATTTCCGGATGATAGGTATTGACGTAGAACGCGCGCATGGCGAGCAGAAGATCGCCGCTTTCCTCGCCGACATCGTCGGCATCGGCATCGCCCACCAGCAGTACATAGCTTAGGTTCCACTCGGCGTAGGCTTCGGTCAGAAACGCGCGGATGCGGGTGGCGTCGTCTTGACCGCCGTCAGGCCGCGTGCCCGGATACTGTGCCAGAATCCACTCCAGGGTAACGATGTGAGCCGACTTGCCCTGGGCTTGGCGAAAATCGCGTAAGGCTTCCAAGCTGCTCTCTCCGCCCAGGCCCACAAAGGCCTCGGGGGCGATGATCAAGTAATCGTAAGTAGCCGGTTCCAGCAGCGGCAGGGCGCGGGGCGCAAAAGCAACATACTTTCCGACCGCGGTACCCTGATCGGCCCGGCGCCGGACGGCCTGGCTGTCTCGGCGCGTGGCCCGGGTTGTGCGCAGGGCGCCGCTGGCCTCGGTTTGCACTACCAGCGTGGCCGCGCGCAATTGCCGGACGCGCCGCGCGCCCGGTTGATAGGACAGGGGCGTGACCGTAACTGGCAACAGAGCGTAGCCGTGGAGGTATTGCACCGACCCCAGGCGGGCCCAAGTGCCCGGAAAGAGTTGGTCACTTTGGTAGATGGAAGGCTTGGGCAAGACGGGCAAGGGGACCCGCACGCCACTCAATGGTTCCGGCCAGGCAGCCGGCGCGATGTCGAAAGCACCGGTCATGGTTTGGATGCGCGGCGAACTTATGCGCAGTTGTTTTGCCCGATGCCCCGGTGGCAGCACGAAGTAGAAAGTTTGTTGGGGCAGCAGCGGTTCGCCGGGATGGGCCAGCAAGCGAGTCCCGGGTATTTTCAGCACCGTCCCCGCCGCGGTCTCGACCAAGTTGGGCTGGTCGAAGGCAATGTTCAATCGCAATTCATCGCTTTGCCCGGTCGCGGGAAAAAGCCATGCTCCTAACAAGAGTACCAGTAAGTGCTTTTTCAAGACTTCTCCTTCGCAGATCTTAGCGAAGGTATTTACCGCATATTCAGCGAAACCAAAACAACATTCCGATTTGGGGAGGATAACGAACCGTGCTCAGAGGGGAGGGCGGGGTTGAGACTGCGTCCTTATTTCAATTCCCTTGAAACTCGGTCACCAGCAAAGTGCCGCCCTGGAAGTCGACGGGTGTGCCGCAGCTTTGGGTGACCAGGGATTCGTAGCAGTCTGGTTTTTCATAGCGGAAATTGTCGGGCCGCATGCAGCGGGCGCCTTGGAGACCCCACTCGGCTTCGGGCAGCCAATCGGCTTCGTCTACTTGAATGCTGAGGCTGTCGTACAAATTGATCAGGGTGCCGGTTTGGGTCCAAGAACGACCATCGCCGCAATAATCCGCGCGCACCATGCGTACACAAGCCTCGTGCATGACGCCCAGGGAGACTCCCTCGACCGATTGCCAAGGTTTGTAGCCAAACTCGACGCATTTGGCCAGGGCATAGCCGCGGCAAGCGAAGGTAAAGACGTTGGCGTCTTCGATATGACTGCCGGCGCCGGGCATGCCCTCACGGTAATCCCAGGTGCCTTTGATCGGAATAGCCCCGATGGCCAGGCCATCATCATCAAGGCCGCAAAGCGGCTGGTAGCCGGATGCAGTTAGGGCCGAGACCGAATAGCTTAGCAAGTCGTCGTTCGGGGCCGGCAGCCTGCGGGCGTCATCGATGCGCAAGCGCACCGAACGTCCGTCAGAGATCAAACCCATGAATTCGGCGCCGATGAAGTTTGTGCCCGCAAGGACATCTCCGTTGGGCAAATTGGCACTGAAGCTGGTTTCCTCAAGCCCGAAGCGCGCCAAACAAAAACCGCCCTCATCCATCTCGGTGGCTTGGTCGCCGATTGCCGCCAGTGCCTGACCTTGCAGCAGCATGCCGTTGAGACTTACGCTTTGCAGGAAGGCCGCATTTTCTTCGGTGCCATTGAAGGTCATGCCGTTGAAAGTCATGGCATTGAAAGTCATGGCGTTGAAGCTCATGGCGTTAAAACTCATCGCATTTGGCGCCACCAATGCGCTGCTCTGTTGGGCCAGCGGTTCATTGTTTGCCAAGGCATCCAGGCAATCCAACGGTCTGGAATCGTTGCAGCCCAGCACGCAGCAAGAAAATACCAAAACCAACTTGATTCCCCGTAATTTCAACATGATTTCGCTCCTCAAAAAAGTGCCCAGTTTTGCTCAGCGAACAAAATGACTCCCCAAACACACCGCAATATTCATGCCACTCGGCAGGATGATTTATTTGGACTATTTACAGTATGTTAGGATAATTCTGGCCGTAAAAAATCGTCGAAAAACCCACCAAAACGCAACCAAAAGGTGCACACGCAACAGATGGTGTCAGTTTCCCGCCTCGCCTACGCTGGTTTGACAAGATTGATGATATTTGGATTGAATTCTTGTATGCTGCGCCAAAGAGTATCCTTATTTTGGCAGCAGCAGATGTATTGGGTGGGAATCCGTGGACTATCGCGAAAAGAGCAAAGATCAACTCATTGCTGAAATCGAGAGATTGAAGCAAAAGGCCCAGCAAGAAAGCGAGCAGGATTCGCGTAGGGCTCTGGATGAGAGTGAAGCAAAGTATCGCATTCTGTCGGAAACCGCGCCGGTTGGGATTGTCATCCATCATCACGGTGTGGTTCTGAACGCCAACGCCAGAGTTTTTGCGATGATGGGTTATCAGCCAGAAGAGATGGCGGGCGAAAATGCCATGTTGAAAATAATTGCTCCTGAGTACCACCAAGAAATTATGGCTCATATAGAAGCAGGGAACGCCGGTCCCTATGAAGTGGTGGCCATTCGGAAAGATGGTTCCAGATTTCCGATCGAGGTTCGCAGTGCCGACATTCATTACGACGGCCAGAAGGCTAGAATTGCCACCATGGTGGATATTTCGGAGCGCAAGGAGACCGAACGGTTCATGCGTCTTCAGCGCGATCTGAGCCTGGCTTTCAGCACGGCGGCCGGTCTATCGGAGATATTGACCAGTTTGATTGAGCACGCCCTTAAAATCGAAGACATTGACGCTGGCGGCGTGTACTTGCGGGACCAACAGACGGGCGAGCTTGACATGCTGGTCCACCGAGGTTTGCCCAAAGTCTTTGTTGATGCGGTGAAGCATTTTGACCGGGATAGCGACAAGGCCGTTTTGATTTCAAAAGGAGAATCAGTGTTTTTCTCCTTTGCCGACCTGGGATTTCCCCCTGAAATAGAGGATAAAGTAGGAAAATTGCGGGCAGTGGCCGTTGTGCCCATTCGCCATGAGAACCAGGTGGTTGGATGCATGAATCTGGCCTCCCGCAGTGTTGACCAATGGTCTCAAAGCGCCTTCAGTACCATTGAGATCATTTCCGGATTGGCGGGGGGAGCCATTGCCCGGGTGCAGGCCCAGGAGGCGCTTTTTCAAAGTGAACAACGTTTGCGGCAATCGGAAAAAATGCAGGCGATTGGACAGCTGGCCGGAGGCGTGGCCCACGATTTCAATAATCAGCTCACGGGAATTATCGGCAACGCCGATTTGGTGCAGGTAACTATGCTTGAACAACCGGAGGTTTCAAAATATGTCGGCAATATCCTGACCGCGGCCAATCGCGCCGCTGATTTAACCGCCAAACTTCTGGCTTTTGCGCGCAAGGGTAACTACCTTGCCCTCCCTGTCGACATTCACCAGATCATCAATGAGGTAGCCTCTCTCCTGCTTCGTAGTGTTGATAAGAACATCCGCATCGAGCAGCAATTGAAAGCCAAAAAATCCGTCATCATAGGTGATCCAACTCAGCTGCAGAATGCCCTGTTAAACTTGGCCATCAACGCCCGCGATGCCATGCCCGATGGCGGCGAACTGTTATTTGCTACCGATAACGTCGATCTCGATCAGGAGTTTTGCCGCTCCGACTCCTTTGACATCTCTTCGGGGGCCTACCTGGAGATCCTGGTCAAGGATACCGGCATGGGCATCGATCGGGAAATCCAAAGTCGCATCTTTGAGCCCTTCTTTACCACCAAGAAGGAGGGCAAAGGCACCGGGATGGGTCTGGCGGCTGTCTATGGCACTATCAATACCCACCGGGGCAGCTTGCGTGTTTCTTCTGAGTTGAAGCACGGAACTGCCATGAAGCTACATTTTCCTCTGGCTCCAAGCCAAAAAACATCTGCGATGGACGAAACCAGACCGGTCATTGAAGTGATGGGCGGGTCGGCATCCATCATGGTCGTGGATGACGAAGACTTGGTTTTGACCACCGTGTCCAGCATGCTCGGCGGGCTGGGCTATCAGGTAGTGCAGTGCCGAAATGGCGCTGAAGCCCTGAAAGTATACCAGAAGCAATGGCAGAACATCGATCTGGTCATTCTCGACATGGTGATGCCCGAAATGGGCGGGCGCGCTGCTTTTTTGGAGATGCGTAAGATTAATCCAGATATCGTCGCAGTTCTCTCTTCTGGCTACAGCGTTGCCGGCGAGGCCCAAACCTCGCTACGAGAAGGCGTCCGTGGCTTTCTCCAAAAACCCTACAACTTGGCCGAACTGTCCCGGAACGTCAGAGCGCTGCTAGAGAATAGACAAGGATAGAGCAGGGACGCTAGTGGGTTTTGGCTACTCAGGGCTTGTTAAGCAGGAGTCTATTCAGATACCGCAAAGACCAGGTCGTCGTGGTCGTCGTAGCTGCCGGTGGAGCAGGGGGACTGGGTGCCGTGGTAGCGGAAGTTGGCGCGCACGGCCTGCAATGGGCCGTCGGGTAGGGTGTATTGGGCGTTCAAGGTCTGCATGCCACCGCCACCGGGCTCGTATGTTCCGATCAATGTCCAGGCGGGTGGGTTGGCGCTGGCGTTGGCAGTGTAATAGAGGTCCAGGTGGTCGGCGCTGCCGGAGCTCCAGGCCCAGACTTTGACTTCCACGTTGACGACCTTTCCGGGGGCGAAGTCGCTGCCATCGGCGGAGAATATGCGGATTTGGTCGATGGACTCGTCGTTGTGGTAGCTGCCCGAAGTGCCATCGGTGCAGGTGTTATACAGGGTGTTGGGGGCATTGGCTTCGGGGCCCTTGCCGTCGCGGCCGTCGAGGAGCGTGCCCGAATCGCAGTTGCTTGCCGCCTGGTGGCAGGCTGGGGCGGCCAGCGCAGGATCATAAGTGGCCTGCGAGCCGGAGCTGGTGCCGACTTCGAAGACCAGGTCGTCGTGGTCGTCGTAGTTGCCGGTGGAGCAAGGAGACGCCGAACCGTAGTAGCGGAAGTTGGCTCTTACGGCTTGCAGCGAGCCGCCCGCGGGCAGGGTGTAGCTGGCCGTAATCACTTGCTGGTCGGCGCCGGTAGGTTGGTAGGTACCAATTAGGGTCCAGATCGGCGGGTTCACACTGGCGTCGGCGGTGGCGTAGATATCCAGGTGGTCCGCGGTGTAGGTCCGCCAGGCCCAGACCGTGACTTCCAGGTTTACGGTTTTTCCGGGGGCGAAGTTTTCGCCATCGGCAGAGACAATGCGAATGCGGTCGATGGATTCGTCGTTGTGGTAGCTGCCCGATGTGCCATCGGCACAGCTGGCGTACAGGGTGTTGGATGCGTTTGCCTCGGGGCCCAAATTGGCGCGCCCGTCGAGCAGGCCGCCTGAGTCGCAACTAGCGCTTGGCCCGTGGCAGGCCGGTACTTGCAGGGAGGGGTCATAGACCGCATCGCCGCTGGCGCTGTCGTTTACGAATACCGAGACCTCGTCGCTGTCGCTGAGCAGGCCGTCGGACACGGTCAAGACGAAAGTCAGCATGGTCGGGGCGCTGACCTCTGGGGCGGT
>JAUVBB010000316.1 GCA_030591445.1 Deltaproteobacteria bacterium
ACCCAGATCGAGACGCATGTGCTGCGCTTGCAGTCCGGCAAAGGCAATTCGCTTCGATGTCCTTCTTTCCCGCTTCATGCAACGACTCCTTCAGGTCACTGTCTGCTCTTGCGGTGACGGATAGGCCTGGCCCGAAGCACCAGGGGCAAAATCACCAGGTCGCCGTACAATGCCGCGGCGGCTGCTATGGTAGTAAGAATTCCAAAGGCGACCACGGTCTTTACCCCCGCCAACAAGAGAACCGGAAAGCCCACCAGCAAAAGCAAGGTAGTGGCCAAGGCGGGCATGCCGGCAGCTCGAAAGGTTCTTTGCAGGGCCTCTTCCCAATCGGCGCCGTCTTTTCGGCCAGACGCCAATGATGGAGAAAATGCACCGTGTCGTCAATGGCAATGCCCATGACGATGGCGGCTACGGTCGCGGTGGCGACATCCAGGTCAATCCCAAAGGCGCCCATCACGCCCATGATGACCAAGACGGGAAACACATTGGGGACCAGGCTAATCAGAGCCAACCGAAGAGAACGCAACCATAACAACATAAGCGCAAAAATGAAGGCCAAGGCCAAGAAAAACGAGCGAATCTGAGAGCGCATGACATAGTCGATGATGCGAACATACAAGGGCGGATAGCCGGCGGCCTCGATGGTGGCAATGTCGCCCATGGCCTCGCGTGCCATTTGCTCTGCTTGCCCCAGTAATCTTTCGAGTTGCTTGGCGCTTTGCATGGCGCCAATGAGGATTAGCCGGCCCAAACTTTTGTCTTGATTGGTGAAAGGGGCCAAGACATTGTCGGCGAATTCTGGGTTCTTACGATTCCAATCGAAGTCCTCGCTCTCGATCACCAGGGACAACTGGGCAATTTCGTCCGCGCGCCAGGCTTCATCGACCGGTTTGTCTGCGCCGATTACCTGGTTCATCCGCCGGTAAATAGTGGCCAAGCTGAAGCCATTGCGAACCTCCGGCATCTGCCTTGCGGCCGCAATGAATCTTTCCATGCCGTTGAGCAACTCGTGGTCTTCCATCGAGCTGCCTTCGGCTGGATGGATCAGAAAGTCGACCACCGCATAGGAACCCCACGTTGATTCCAAGGCCAGGTGGTCGCGCACCACGCGGTGATGGTCAGGTAAGTAACCGATGGTATAGGTGTCGACCTGAACCAGGCAGGCACCCCAGGCCGCCATACTTCCCAGCAGAAGGCTTAGTAAGCCAAAAGCCAGCCGATGTTGAGAGACTTGGGTTTGCATGAAAGTGAGGAAACGTTTTAGCCAACGGTGTTTAGGGACCTTTGCCTCGGCATGGAAGCCAAAGAAGGCCAGGGTCATCAGCACCACACTGGCCAAAAGAGATACGAAAATTCCGATGGCGGCGAAGATGCCCAGATCGCGGATGACCTTCATGGGGGAACTGGCCAAAGCCAGGAAGCCGGCCATGGTGGTCAAGGTGGTCAGCAAGCAAGGTTTCCACACAATTTGCAGTGTTTTTTTGACCTGTTGGTAACGCGACAGGCCGGCATCGTGGGCCAGTACTTGGAAAAACATGGCCGGAAAATGCACGGCATCGGCAATGCCCAAAACCACGATCAGCAAAGGCAGAACCACCGTGACCATGTTTATCTGGTAACCCAGCAATCCGTATACGCCCAGGGAGGCCAGGTTGCCCAAGACGATCACTCCCACCGCAGCCAAAACCAGGCGGACCGAGCGAAAAATCCACCAAAGCATGACAAACATAATCAAGTAGCCCAGGCCGATAAACAGACCGAAATCGTGCTGGGTGATAACGTTCAGCGCCGAGTAAATGACGCCGATGCCTCCCATGGGATGAGGAAGTTCGCCAAGCTCGCGATCGGCCAGTTCGGCCACCGCGGAGACAATGCCGTCGCGGTGGGTATCGATGTCGGCCATCACCGACATTTGGATCCAGAACATGGCCTGGGTAGCATCGGTATTGATCAGGCGATCGAGAAAGACCAGGCTTTGGGTGGCCTGGTCTCGGACAAGGTCAAGCTCTGGCTGGGCGGAAGGGAAGGGGCGCGGCAGCAGGGCTTGGTAGCTTAGTCCTTGGGGGGTGTCGACCAGGTCCTGAATACTGAGTATGGAAATGACCCGCTCGATGCCGGAGATTTCGGTCAAGCCTTGCTGCAGCCGATCCAGGCGGGCGAGTGCCGTGGGTGTAAAAATGCCATCCGCTTCGGTCACCGAGAGCAGGATCACTTCGTCATTGCCAAAATGGGCCTGAAAGGCATGGTAGGCTTTCAACTGGGGATCGGTTTCGAGGAACCAGACGCTCAAGGCATTGTCTGGGACCATGGCCCGCTGCAAGCCAGGTGAAAGAGCCGCCACCGACACCAGCAACAAAGCGGCGGCCAGCCAGCGCCAATGCAGGAAACGATCAATCATTAAATCAGCTCCTCGATATGAAAATCCCGGTAGAACCAGGAGCGATCCTGTTGCCAGAGTTGCTTTGCCTCTTCGATCTGGGGCGAAAGTTGCTCAGCGAGCTTGTCCGGTCGCTGTCTGGGAACCAACAGATTCCAGTAGACCAAACGGCCCTGCTTACGAAACTTTTTTGCGATGGCTGAAAAGACGCGGTCGGAAAGATCTTCGCTCATGTACTCGAAGATGTCGGATAGATTGGCCTTGTTGTAACGCCCATCGGCTTCGTGGTCCAAGTGGTTTTCCAGTTCATCGGTAACCACATTGACCCGGTCGACCAAAGTCTTGAGTTTGGCAAAGCCGCTTGGTTGCAAATAGGGAGGGGCCAGGTTCAGGTCGCGATAGTGCCCCGTCAAGAATGACTCCAGATAGAAGTTTCCTCTGATCGGAATCTGGGTGCAGGCATACCTGAAGCGACCAAAAAAGTAGCTACCTACCACATCCTCGTTGGCGACATGTTTGAATTGCGCAGGATCACGGCCATGTTTTTCCATCATGTTGCGGCCGAAGTACCAACAGAAACAATCGCGAAAAGCAGGGGTGGCGATTCTGGCGAAAATACCTGCTTGGGTCTTCATATCGGAGGCTTGCAGAAATAACTCGATGAGCCTTGGGTCACAAATTTGAGGTAAATGTTCAGAACGAAATACCTGAAAGTAACTTTCCAAACGACCGGCATTGTGCAGACCGGCTTGGAGTAGTTCGCCGTGATCCTGCCAAAACTCTTGGGCATAGGGGGGCAAACTGCCCTGGATGCGAGAATAAAGCGAAAGCCGATCATGATCGTCGCGCAGGCCCAGCAAGGAGGCGAACTCATCGTGTTGCAGACAACGGATACCGGCCAGCTTAAGTTCCAGCAATGAGCTATGTGCCGGGCTCATGTCGATAGCCGTAAGCGAACGAGGTTTGCCTAGCAGAAGGGCCAGGACATTATCGCCCGCGCTACCAATGGACAAAACATCGTCCTTAGGGCCAGGACGCAAGCCTCTCTCCAATAGCAGATGATCTTCCCAGACCTGACTATAACGGATTTGATCAAGATTCAGATTTTTGGCCACTTCGCTACGCAAAAACTCTCTCCAGCCAAGAAACCTATATAAAATTACAGTTTAGGTCAACGCTTGCCGATCAATTTTGGAATTGTGGCGGGAATCGGTCGGAATCTTCTGAATTTGGCGGATGTTCAGTTCGGAAAGTTTCAAGTCATTAAGCACGGCCCGAATTTTGGTCTGAATCTCGTTTTCATCTTGCTTGGCTTGTAGCTCGAACAGGAGGATGGTCTCTCCGCTTCGACGCTTGGCGATGAGCGCGGAACGTTCAATGCCCTCAATTTCATCGATGCGGGCCTCTACCAACAGAGGCGATAGCTGCCGACCTTGGTAGCGAATCAGGTCCTTTATGCGACCGGTGAGCCAAAGACGATTCGTCTGGTCAAATCGGGCCAGATCTCCGGTCCGATGAAAGACCTGGCCGTTCGGGTGGTACAATTTGTTTTCCTGATCGGCCTGAGGATTGTCCACATAGTGGGCCACAACGTGAGGTCCGCTCACCACGACTTCACCGGTCGTTCCTGGTTTTACCCGATACGGGCTCATGCCGCGGTCATCTAGGGCTGGAGCAGGTTCGGGCAGGCTTACCAAGTCGATGGTGACGCCACTGGCCGGAGTGCCTACCAGAAAACCTTCTCCTTCGCTTGCCAATATCTCGTCCATGCTGACGTGGGTCATGGGCTCGGCTTCTGTTGAGCCATAGACGACAATGCATTCGGCCTGGGGGAAGACAGCGCGGGTGCGGGCACAAAGCGAACGAGGCACGGGCGCACCTCCTGAGCCAATGGCGCGTACTTGGGGGCTTCGTTCTCCTGATGACTCCATGTGGGAAATCAATCGGTCAAGATATACCGGCGGGCCGGCGACACGGGTGATTTTGTACTTGCGGATCTGACTCAGTACCAGAGCGCCATTGGTACTGGCCGGGGCGGCGAAATTCACCGGCGGCAGCACGGAGGTGACTCCACAGCACAGATTGTGCAAGACCGAGACCGGGAAGCAGGTCATATCCACATCGTCTTCACTGTCAGGGAAGGCAGTGCGTAAAGCCTTGTGTTGGGCCACCAATAGTGAATGGGTGCGATCGGCCCCCTTCGGGCGGCCGGTGCTACCGGAGGTGAAAGTGATCAAGGCATGATCGTCAGGCATTTGTTTCTGGATTTCTAGATCTTCCGAGGATGGACCGATTAAGGAGTCAAAAGGGCGCAGAAACAGGCCAGTGGAGTCGAAAGAGTACTTCTTGAGACGCCACAGGGGCGGTAGCCAGAATCGATGTCGGAGCAAGGCGCGCACGCTGATGATGGCTCTGGCCCGAGAATCCTTGATGGCGGCAAGCACCTTGCGCAAACCCATGCCCGGATCGATGAATACAATCGTGATTCCAAGGGCCAAAAGAGCAATCACGGTGGCATAGAGTTCAATCGAGACCGGGAACAAGAGCACCACGCGATCGCCAACTTGGAAACCCTGTTTTTTCAAACCGCTCGCCAATCGCCCGACGCGCTCGGAAAGTTCTTGGTAGGAGCACTCTTGAAAATCGCTTACCGAGGTCTGGTCCCATTTCTTAGGGATGTGTAAAGCGAGCCTATCGGGATGGGTCTCCGCATGGCGGAGTATCCAGGTTGCTAGATTACCATTGTCCGTGTTATAGGCCGACGACACCCTTATATCGTAAAGAGAGTAGGTTCGATATGTCAAACAAAGTCAATCTTTCCAGCCCATTGCCGGTTCGATTCTTTGCCTGGATCAGCGAGAGATTTCCGGTGGCCAACTGGTTTCTCTTTTTTATTCTTTTTGTGTCGGCATTTCTTTTTGGCCGGTTTTTGTCTGGCGATGACGCGTTGACAGTGTCGGCCTGGGATCTGCTGGGCTTTGTTGCCTGCTGGTGCTTTTTTCTCATGCTCAGGATTTTTGACGAGCACAAGGATTACGAAATTGACTGTGCCCTGCATCCGGAACGGGTCTTGCAGAAAGGCTTGATTCGGCTCAGCCATCTGAAAGTTGCCGGGGTCATCGCCATCGCTTTGCAGTTGGCCGTCTCGATTTGGTTCGACCGCGGCTTGGGTCTGGTTACCATGTTCTGGTTGGTGGTGATGGCCTGGAGTCTGCTGATGGCCAAGGAATTTTTTATTGGCGAATGGCTCAAGCCCAGACTGGTTCTGTACGCGGTTTCTCATATGCTGGTCACGCCCATGATGCTGGCCTGGTTGGCGCAGATGGGCATGGGGCAGCAACTGCTTCCACTGCAAGTGATTTGGGTGGGCGTTTTAATGTTTTTCTCTGGATTTACCTTTGAGATTACCCGCAAGACCTGGGGCCCAGAAGAAGAGCGTGAGGGTATGGACTCCTATGCCAAGATCTTTGGGGTGTCACACGCGCCGGTGGTGGTGATGGTTTTGCTGCTGGCGGCGGTGGCGGTGCAGGTCAAGCTCTTGTTCATCATTCTCGGGGCGCCCTCGTGGTTCTGGTACCTGTTGCTGGTAGCCACCCTCGCCTTTCCCTTTTGGTCGCTGATGAAATTTAGGTCCGCGCCCTCGGCCGCTGGACGAAAATTGAATGAGGCGGCGGTGGGCTTGGCCATGTTGGCCAGCAACGTAATCATGGTAGCGGCGATGATTGCCCAGCGAGGCATTGTGTGGCTATGAGCCGTCATTTGTTGCTGAAGCCGCAAGATGTCCTGGGTTCGGGTGAAGCGGAGGTCGGCGGCAAGGCGATGGGCTTGGCCCGGCTTCATCAAATCGGGGCCCGGGTGCCTGATTGGTTTGTGCTAGGCAATGGCGCCTGGATGCAACACATTGTCGATGCCGGTATCTGGAGCCTGCTGCGTGACGCCTGTGCTCAGTTAGAGCAACTGAATCTAGAAGATGACGCTACTGGGGAGAAGATTGCCCAGGTGGCCAAAAACATGCAGGCAGCGGTGCTCGATGCCCCGGTGGCAAGAGCGGTGGCTGAAGAGTTGCGGGCGGTCTTGGCTGATTTTGGCCCGGGACCCTATGCGGTGAGAAGTTCCATGGCCGGAGAGGACTCGAGTGCTCACTCCTTTGCCGGCCAACTAGAATCCTTTTTGTTCCAAACCAGTCTCGAAGAAGTAACCGACTCGCTTCGGCGTTGTTGGGCATCCGCTTTTTCTGCCCGGGTGTTGCGTTATCGACTTGGCATCGGCGAAGGCCTGTCTCTGCCGGCCATGGGGGTCGTGGTTCAAAAAATGATAAACGGCCAGGTTTCGGGCGTGTGCTTCAGTGCGCATCCCGTCAGCGGCCGGCGCGATCATGCGCTGATCACTGCCGCCTGGGGATTGGGTGAGGGCATAGTTTCTGGCCTATGCAATACCGACGAATATGTTTTTGGCCATGGCGGCGCGGAAGTCTCGCATGTGTTGGCCGATAAAGACCAGGCCATCGAAGCGGCGCCGGACGGCGGGCGCGGTACGGTGACGACAGCGGTAGAGCCTGCCTTGCGCAAAAAGCGATGTCTTTCCCCGGAACAAGTCGTCGAACTGGGCCAGGAAGTAGTCAGAGTGGCCAGCCGCTTGGGCAAAGCCCAGGACATTGAGTGGACCTTTGCCCAGGGCGGCTTCTATCTGCTGCAGGCGCGGCCCATGACCCGGCTGCCCGAGCCTGACAACCAGCAAGGTCCGCGCTTGGTGTTTGACAATAGCAATATCCAAGAGAGTTATTGCGGGGTCACCACGCCCTTGACCTTTTCTTTTGCGACCCGGGCCTATGCCTGTGTCTATACCCAGACCGCCCGGGCCATGAAGGTCCCCGAAGATCAGCTCCTGGACCTGGATCCGGTCCTGCGCAATTTGCTGGGTTTGGTGCGCGGGCGAATCTACTACAACATCAACAATTGGTATCGCGGTTTGCAATTGCTGCCTTCCTTTGGTCGCAACAAGGAAGACATGGAAAAAATGATGGGGCTGACCGAGCCCGTCGATTTTGTGGAGGACCAGGTACTGACCTGGGGGCAGAAGTTGAAACGGGCGCCCCGCATAGGTTTTGGCTTGCTGCGCTTGCTGCGAGAGTTTGGCAAGCTCGGTAAGAACGTGCCCCGCTTCCTGGCCGAGTTCGATGTCGCCTATGGCAAGCTCGACCGAAAGCAATTGCCGGGCGCCAGCTATTCCGACTTGATCGAGATGTTGGCCCAAATTGATGCCGAGATTCTGGGCCGCTGGCAAGTGCCCATCATCAACGACTTTTGGGTCATGATGAGTTCCGGGCGGCTGCGGCGCTTGTTGGCCAAAGCCGGCGTCGAAAACGCCAATGCCTTGATGAACAATCTGATGGCCGGCGAAGAGGGCATTGAATCTACCGAGCCTACGCGCATGCTCATGCGCCTGGCCGGAGATATCCGGCGCGATTCCGCCGCCAGGAAATGCTTCGAGCCCCCAGACGCTCAGGACGTGTTGGCCGATCTGCAAAAAGTTCAACCAGCCATTTACGCCCAGATCGAAACCTATATCGAGCGTTACGGCGATCGGGTGATGGGCGAGTTAAAGTTGGAGACCATCACCTTGCGCGAAAATCCAGCTTTTGTGATCCAGGTTCTGCGCAACTATCTTGACCGGCCCGACCTGGACCCGGCCACGCTGGCATTGCGAGAGCAGAGCAATCGCCACGCAGCCGAAAAGACCCTCGGGGCTGCGCTGGGCCTTTTTTCGCGGCGCAAGATGAAGAAAATTTTGTGGTCTGCCCGAAACGCGGTGAAATACCGAGAGAACATGCGCCTGGCCCGTACCCGCATGTTTGGTTTGTATCGCGACGTGTACCGGGCCCTGGGCGACCGTCTCACCGAGGTGGGCAAACTAGATCATGCCCGCGATGTTTTTTACCTGACCGTTGACGAATTGCTGGCCTACCACGAGGGTCGCGCCGTCAGTGCTGATCTGGCTACGCTGGCAACGGCCCGTAAAGCCGAGTTTGCCCTTTACGAGACCCAGGCACTGCCCCATCGGTTTGAAACCATCGGCCCCGTCTATCATGGCAATCGATACCAGGGACCCGCCCAAGACAGAGAATTCACGCCGGGCCGAACTCTCCAAGGTCTCGGTTGTTATCCCGGCGTGGTGGAGAGCGAGGCGCGCATCATCCACAGCCCCCAGGATGAGCTTTCGGTCAATGGCAAGATCCTGGTGGCCGAACGCACCGACCCCGGCTGGGCCCCGTTATTTCCCACCACCAGCGGCATTTTGGTGGAACGAGGCAGCACACTCTCGCACTCGGCGGTGGTGGCCCGCGAATTGGGCATCCCGGCGGTGGTAGGCATCCCCGG
>JAUVBB010000034.1 GCA_030591445.1 Deltaproteobacteria bacterium
GCATGCCCGCAACTTCCTTCAAGGCAGCTACCCCAGGCCGCCGACCCGAGCTCAACTCCATCAAGCCAAAATGGGTCAAAATGCGGTTATCCTCCAGCAAGGGAACAATATCAGCCACTGTGCCCAAGCAGACCAAATCCAAATATTCACGCAGATTGGGTTCGGGCAACTGATCGAAACTGCCCATGTCCCGCAGGCGTGCTCGTAGCGCCATGACCAAGCAGAAGGTGACACCCACCGCCGCCAGGTTCTTGGCTGGGAACTGACAGTCTTCCCGGTGCGGATCCAACACCGCCACCGCGGCGGGAAGCTCACTGGGTACCTGGTGATGATCGATGACAATCACGTCCAAGCCGGCTTTTTTGGCCGCCAGGATAGGAACCGAATCGGAAATGCCGCAATCTACCGTGATAAGTAACTTGGTGCCTTGGGCCGCTATTTCCGCCACCGCGGTCTCATTCAGCCCGTAGCCTTCCTCCAAGCGTGACGGGATATAATAGTCGACCGTCAAGCCGATTTTTCGGAGAAAAAGCAGAAGCAAAGTGACCGAGGTAACCCCGTCGACATCGTAGTCACCGTAGACACAAATCTTTTCCCCTTGGCGCAGGGAACCAATCAAGCGATCGACAGCTTCGGTCACGCCCTGCATGGTTTTGGGATCGCTCAAGTCTTGTAAACTGGGGTTAAGGAAGCGCTGGCCTTCAGCGACGGTTTTGATTCCGCGGGCCACCAGCAGCCCGGCAATGACCGGGTGCACCCCAAGATTCCGGGAAAGTTCCTCCGCTTCGGCCTCGTCGCTGTCGCGGATTTCCCAGGTTTTTTGCATGATTCCTTCGGTCAGGCGTGGATTTTCTTCGCGATTCTATCTAGATAAATCGTAGCCGTGCTGGCCACGTAAATGGAAGAATAGGTACCAATCACGACCCCAAAGGACATGGCGATGGAGAAATCTCGAATCTCGCCAAAACCCATCACCAACAAACCAGCCAAGGCCAGCAAGGTGGTCACGGATGTCAATATGGTTCGATTGAGCACATCATTGAGACTGGAGTTGATAATCTTTTCAATGGATTGGGAACGCATGCGCGCACCATTCTCTCGGATACGATCGTAGACCACAATGGTGTCATTGACCGAGTAACCGATAACAGTGAGGATGGCCGCGATGAAAGTCAGGTTAAACTCCAGTCCAAACAAGGCAAAAAAACCGATGGTGAGGATGGAGTCATGAGCCAAGGCCAGCACAGCGCCGGGAGCAAATTGCAATGAAAAACGAAAAGCCACATAGGCCAGAATGCCGGCGATGGCATAAATCATAGCCAAGATGCCGTCATTGCGTAGTTTCTTGCCCACCTGCGGCCCCACAAACTCAACTTTGCGCAAATGCGGATTGGCGGCAGGGAAAACCTTCTTCATGGCTTTTTCCACCTGGGTGGCCACACCGGTCATCAGCACCAGATAACGATTCTGATCGCCTTTGCCCTGCCGCTTGACAGTGACAGTGCCCAATTCTTCAATTCCCACTTTTTGAACCAGCTTGGCCAAGGAAGCCTTAATGGTTTTTTCATCCATGGCTTGGCTAAAACGCAGTTCAAATTGGTCCCCGCTGTCGGCATTGAAATCGAAATTTGCAAGTTTCTCCTTGTAAATCTCTTTCAACCCAGCTTCCAATTTTTCACCGGCGGTCGAATCCATAACCGCGATCCGCTCCACCCGGATGATGTACTGCGATTTACCATCGGTGCTGCCCAGGCCACTGCGTTGGATGACGTTCTTTTTGTAGCCCAAATTGTTTACGACCCGGCGGACCTCTTCGGCGGCGATAACTTTATCGAACTCCATATCAATGACCGTGCCGCCGGCGAAATCGATGCCCCAGTTGATAGTGCCGGCCACCTGCTTGCCGACCACCAGGCTTATGCTGGCGACAACCAAAAGTACCGATAGATACATAAAGGGCTTGCGTTGGCCCATAAAATTGAAATGAATTTTGCCCGGCTTGAAGAATTCCATCGTATTCCTCCGTTGTGCTGCCTATCCGATGCTCAGATGCTTGACTTTCAGCCGAACCGTCAAGTAGTCAACCACCAACCGGGTGACAAAGATCGCAGTGAACATACTGGCCAGAATGCCAATGAACAGGGTGACCGCAAAACCCTGAATCGGACCCGAGCCATACGACCACAGAACTACCGCGGCAATCAAGGTTGTAAAACTAGCGTCGAAAATGGTCCAAAAGGCCCGGCTATAGCCGGCATCTACGGCTGCTCGCGGGGTCTTGCCCGCCCGCAGCTCCTCTCGGATTCGCTCGTTGATAATCACGTTGGCATCCACGGCCATACCAATGGTCAAAATGATGCCAGCAATACCAGGCAGGGTCAGGGTCGCCTGAAAGGCCGCCATCACCGCCATAATGAACACGGCGTTGACCACCAAGGCAAAATCAGCTACCAATCCCGAGAGACGATAGTAAAACACCATGAAGAGTAAAACCAGAACCAAACCGATGACCAAGGCTTCGATACCTCTGGTGCGGGCATCCTCACCCATGGTCGGGCCCACGGTCCGCTCTTCAAGAATTCGCACCGGCGCAGGCAAGGCGCCTGCCCGCAGGACCACCGCCAAATCGCGAGACTCGGCCAGGGTGGCGTTGTAGTCACGACTCGAACCCATGGTAATGCGGGCGCGGCCACCACCGATACGACCCTGGATAACCGGCGCCGAGCTAACTTCGCCCTCGAGCACGATGGCCATCCGTTCGCGCACGTGCGCTCCGGTGAGTTTTTCGAACTTCCGGGCCCCGGGTCGGTCGAAGTTCAACGAGACCTCGGGTTGCCCAGTGGATGGGTCGTTCTGCACACTGGCGTCGGTGATATAATCACCGGTAAGAGCCGTCTCGCGAACCAAGTAATAGGTTCGGTACTCGATCTCAAGATCGTATTCTTTTCGCTCCATGCCGATCTCGCGATCGTAGGGAACTTTGCCTTCCAGCAACTTGGCCAATTTGGTGACAAAATCGGACTGGCCGACCGCTTTTTTAGGTTCGGGTTTGGCTTCCGCGGTAGCTTCTGCCTTCTCGGTCTCTTCGGCTGCTTCCGCAGGTTCTTCGGTCTGGCTGCTGCCTGCTTCCACCTGGCCAGCCAGGGTGAGGATCTGCTTCTTTTCGTCTTCGTCCAATCCACCCTTGAGCAAGATGAGAATTTCTTTTTGTATTTTGGCGTCGATGGTTTGCTCGCCCAGAAAAGCCTCAATCTCTTTTACATTATTGAAGAAATCGAATAAGCGGTTACGTCCTTCGGTCCCTTTTCCGCGAGCGAGCAAGAAAGTCTCGGTGATGGGCTCATCGTTGGGACCCTTGTAAGTATTGTAATCCATCCGGATATCTTCGGGCAGTTGGTCTTTTAGTCCCTTGATGAAGTCGCTGCGATCATCGACCAACTTGAACTCGAGTTGCGCGGTCCGGCCCAGCAAGCTCTTGGCACGCTCGGGGTCAAACATACCCGGCAGCTGCACCAGGATGCCTTCTTCTCCGTGGGGCGCGATATTGGGCATGGTTACACCCAACTCATCGACTCGGTTGTTGATAGTGACCAGCGACTGATCGCGCGCGTTGCGCCGCAAGTCCTTCACATGATTCTCGCGGAAGGTCACCTGGATGACACCGGGCTTCTCGTCATCTAAGTCAACATCGGTGAGGAAGTAGTACTCGTCCAGGATGCGTTTACGGAACTTCTTCTCATCACCTGGATTCTTGAGTTCGATGCGAATATCCCAGGAACCGGGCACGCGAAACACCCGGTCAAAGGCAATCCGCTTGTCCTTCATCATCTCCTTGAAGTCCCCGGCATACTGGTCGGATTTATCCTGCAGGGCTTTTTCTAGCTCTACGCCCAGAACCAGATGAATTCCGCCCTGCAAATCCAGACCGAGATTGATGCGCTTGGTAAATACACTTTTGTACCAGTTGGGCAGCGCGTTCGGCACCAAAGAGGGCAAGAGATAAAGCACCGAGCCCAACAGCAAGACCATCACGAAAGAAACTTTCCAATACCACGCCTTTTCCATCGTTGTCCTCGCAAGCGACTCATACGTGAAAGCGCCGACGGCATATCTTCACCACCGACTGAGGTTTAGTTCGATTACTTCTTGTCACCCGGGCCGCTGCCCTCGGGCGCCTTTTCCCCGGGCTCGGGTTGGCGCCCGGCGACATGGCTGCGCAGGACTCGGATGTGTACATTCTTGGCGACTTCTAGGGTCGCGGCGATATCGGTCAAACCGGTTATGGTGCCAAACATACCGGAATTGGTGATGATTTTATCGCCTTTGCCCAGTGCTGCCACCATCTCTTTTTGTTTCTTTTGTTGTTTCTGCTGGGGACGAATAATCAGGAAGTAAATAATCACGAACATAAGCATGATTGGCAACATCATGCCCGACATCTGCTCGCACCCCTGAGGCCCCGGAGCTGTACCGCCTCCGCCCGCGCCATCGGCTTGCGCCATAATTGCATAAAGTATTTGATTCACTTTGAAACTCCTTGCCAAAACAACAGCTGATCTGAACAATCGAAAGTTGCCGCCGCAACGGCCAACCTTCACTAGCAGAACTGATCAGGCAGATCAAACTTTTTTTTCGATTTCCAGGCCTTCCAGCCTATGCAAGGCTGCCTGCGACCAGCGATCGTAATCATCGGCGGCGATGGCTTTTCTGATTCTGCCCATCAACTCGGCATAAAATGTTAAATTGTGCAAAGTGTTGAGTCGAACACCCAGAATTTCATTGGCCTGATAGAGGTGCCGCAGGTAAGCGCGGCTAAATCGACGACAGGCCGGGCACGCGCAATTCGGGTCGACGGGCTCGGTATCCCGGGTGTGGATCGCGTGTCGAATCTGGATGGGTCCGTCCCAGGTAAAGAGTTGACCGTTGCGGGCGTTGCGGGTGGGAACCACACAATCGAACATATCGATCCCATGGCCAACCGCGCGGATAATATCTTGGGGCAAACCCACGCCCATTAAATACCGGGGACGATTCTCGGGCATAGTGGGACCCATGGCCGCCACAATCCGGTCCATCTGCTCGGGTCCCTCCCCCACCGAAAGACCGCCTAAAGCCAATCCATCGAAGGGCAGCGCGGCCAATTCCTCCAGGTGTTGCTTACGCAGGTCCAGGTGCATGCCGCCCTGTACGATACCGAACAGGGCACCGCCTTGTGGGCTACGGGCCTCCAAACAGCGCCGCGCCCAGCGGGTGGTGCGCGCCATGCTGTCTGAATGGTATTGTTTTTCCGCATCATGGGGCGGGCATTCGTCCAGTACCATCATTATGTTGCTGCCCAGGTCCTGCTGGATATCAATGGCGCTTTCCGGGCTCAGCTCACAAGCCAAGCCATCGATATGACTTCGAAAAGTCACCTTCTCTTCTGATATTTTCCGTAGCGCCGCCAAAGAAAATACTTGATAGCCGCCGCTATCGGTAAGAATGGCGCCCGGCCAGCCCATGAAATTGTGTAGGCCCCCGTGATCTTTGACGACCTGGGTCCCCGGCCGCAACATCAGGTGATAGGTATTGCCCAGAATCAAACCATAGCCCATCGCGGTTAGTTCCTCGGGGTCAATTGCCTTGACCGTGCCCACGGTGCCGACCGGCATGAAAACCGGAGTGGACACCACGCCGCGAGGCGTAGTCAGCTCTCCGTTACGAGCCGGGCAACTTTGATCTTGATGAATAAGTCGAAATGACAATCTATCTTCCACCTTGCACCTCATACCAAAAACATGGCATCGCCATAGGAATAGAAACGGTAACCACTGGCCACGGCTTGTTGGTAAGCCTCAAGAATCCGCTCGCGTTGTGAAAAAGCACAGACCAGCATAATCAGGGTTGACTCCGGCAAATGAAAATTGGTCACCAAACCCGAGACCACCTGAAACTGATAGCCGGGCCGAATGAAGATATTGGTCTCGGCCTGGCCGGGCTCCAGTTTCCCTTGCTGCCAAGCTCCTTCCAGGGTCCGCACCACGGTGGTGCCAACGGCAATCACCCGGCGACCGTCACTTTTCGCTTGCCCGATTACCTGGGCCGACTCTTCGCCTATCTGGTATCGCTCGGGCAGCATGCGGTGGCGGGACACATCCTGGCATCGCACCGGCAAAAAGGTTCCCGGCCCTACGTGCAAAGTAATCTTCACCAACTCGACTCCAAGCTGCTGTATCTGGGTCAAGATCTCTTCGGTAAAATGAAGGCCGGCAGTGGGGGCCGCAACTGCGCCTGGTTTTGCCGCATAGACGGTCTGGTATCGATTTCGATCTTGCGCAAAGCGAGCATCGGAGCCGGGTTGGCGCTTGATGTATCCGGGCAGAGGCACCTCGCCATGGCAACGCAAGTACTCATCCAGAGGCAGCGGAAGCTTTAACAAGATATGATTCTCGCCCAGATCCGGATTGCGACCTTCGCCAATGGCTTGCCCGCCGTCCGGCAACAAGACGCGGGCCCCGGTTTTTAGCGGGCGCGAAGCATGCACCAGACAGGCATATCTCTGTTGGGTGCAGCCGTCGACAATGCTTGCCTCGTCCAAGGGCCGGTCGAGCAAGATTTCGATTTTGCCGCCGCTTTCCTTGTGCCCCCGCAGCCGAGCCGGAATCACTTGGGTATCGTTGACCACCAGAACATCACCGGCCCGCAGCATGGTCGGCAAATGAGCAAAGGTGTGATGCTGAAAATCTCCCTGCTGCCGCGGCACCACCATCAGGCGAGAGGCGTCCCGACTTGGCGATGGTTCCTGGGCAATTTTCTCGGGGGGCAGGTGAAAAGCAAAATCTGCAAGTTGCATAATACTCCTTATCAGCGAACGAGAGCTTAGTACAAACGCCGAATCTCGGTACCCGGGTAAAATTTCTTCAAGATGGCGCGGTAGCTTTCCCCTCGATCGGCCATGCCCTTGGCGCCCCATTGGCACATGCCCACCCCGTGCCCATAGCCCTGGCCACGCAATAACCAAGCCTGGCCTTTGCGGGTAACGGTAAAGACGGTACTCTTGATTTTCTTGGCACCGAGGCGGCGCCGGAATTCACGTACCGGCAAAGAGATGATTTTTCGGTCGCTGCCTACGATTTCAATGACGTTATCGGCCCGGCGGCGCAGAGAGGCAATCTTGCCGCGAAAGCCTTTTGCCTTACCCAAGGCTTTCGCCAAAGCGGCTCTATTGATTTCGATCTCCCAGCTTCTCGCGGGACAGGCATGGCAATCTGGGTCAGATACCTCCTGCAAATAGTCGACCTGGTTACCAAACACTTCCAAAGCCGATCGTGTGCGGCCACCGCAGCAGGCGTGAAAAAGTGCCTCGGCCGGCAGGCCATGGTAGGTAATTACTTCCCCCGCGGTCGAACGCACCGCCCGGTGGGTGGACTCGGTCTCGAGGCCGATGCCGCGGTAGACCTGGTCCAGGGTACTGGTCTCCAGATCATAGTCCTTGCCCTCCCGCTCAAGGCAACGTCGAAGGGCGAAGGTGCGGGCGGCTACGGCCTGCGCTTGTAAAGCCGCCAGCGGCCAACTGGCTGACATCTCGGCGCCCAATAAACCGGCCAGGTATCGTTCGAGCGCCATTCGATTGGTAATTTGCAAACCTTTCTTTTTGGCACTGATTTCGACCTGGCCCAACAATTTGCGTCCCGCGACGGTGATGGCTCCCTCGGCCTGCAAAATCACCGATCGCGGTTGGAGCGCAAGTTTGTTTAGCCGGATACCCTGCCCGGAGTGAACGAGTAGCCAGCGGCGATTGGATTTTTCGACCAGGACATCTTGCAGATCGCCATCCAATATCGTCAGTTGCCGACCCTGTACCTGGATCTGCTTTTGACCGCTGGCAACCGCCAGCCGAACACTGTACTCCTGGCTCAACACCGGCGCCGCCAGTATCAGCTGCCCGCATAGACACCAGAAGGAAAGGAAAAAGAACGAAAGATTCATGGGTTTTGCTGCTTGATCAGTTGCACGATGCGCAGGCGATTGTAACCCACCACCAAATCATTGCCCACCCTAACCACGGGAATACCGGTTACCGCCACGCCCTTCATTTCGGCCAAGGCCATCATCTGTTGGAGTGCTTCCGGGTCCTTCTCGATGTTTTTCTCCACGAAGGGAACCCGAAGAGACTTGAGCAAATCACGCGCTTTGCCACAGTAACCGCACCATGAAGCCATGTATAGCACGACGGCTGGGTCTGACCCAAGCCGGGGAGAATCGCGATATCTCCGACTGGTCCGCTTTTTGGGCTTCTTGCGCACGTCTACCATCATGGCTTCAAGTTTTTGGGTCATGGACAGTGCCGAATCGATTTCTTTTTGCTGTGCTTCGGCTCGACCTAACATCGCCCAAGCCTTGTTCACCAGTTTGTCTTCATGGTCCAGGCCGGCCCGGGCAGCTTTTTTCAACCAGCCAATCGCCACATCGTACTCCCCTTGCTCCATGGCCACCCGACCGCGTAGAAATTGGTTTTCCTGCGACCGGGGCGAGATTTTGACCAAGGCTACCGCCAACTCTTCCGCCCCACTCACCAGTTCCATATCAGCGTGCAAATAGTTTCTGATCTGCAAGCGCAACAAGGGCAAATGCTCTGCTTGCAACATTAAGCCTCGTTCACAGAACAGAGACGAATAAGATACTTCCTTTCGTTGGTATCGTATTTTTTTTGCCGCCCGAAAGAATATTTCGGCCAGCGTTTTTCGCTCATGCTCGGTCAGGCGGGGAATTTGGCCGGGTTCGAAAACATTGAGTAAGTCATCCAGTGAACCTGCCGAAAGCAGCTTCTGGGCCCGGGCCAAGTTGACCAGACCGCTGGCTTCGTCAGGAAGATCCACCGCCGTGGATTCTTGCCGCTCTACTGTCCTTTGCCCCAGTTCGGGCGAATCAACTCGCTTCTGGCAGCCAAGCGAAAAGGTCAATATGGCAATGATGAAGGCAAAGGTTTTCTTGCTTGTTTGGGTCATTTTCATGGCCCGATACAACCGTCCCAAAGGGCAAAAGTCAAGACGCTTAGCTCTTTTCACGTTCGCGCAGCCAAGCATTGACGGCCAATAGACCCTTCTGCCCATCTTTCCCTGGCTTGACCCAAGCCGCGCGCGCTTCTTTTGCCAACTCGGTGGCACGGGGACGATCGCGATCACCGTTCCACAGGACTCTGGCCAACTCAAATTTTGTCTCGGCCAAATCATAAGCTTCCGCGCCCTTGGTAGTCCGCAAGGCCAGCGCCCTTTCCAGTACCGGGAGAGCCTCTGCCGTCCTCTTCAACTCGCGCAAACAGGCACCCAAATTGGTCAAGGGAAAGGCCACGAAGACATGATCTTTACCCAGATTTTGTTCAAGGCGGGTCACTGCTCGCTTCGAATACGACAATGACTCAGCGCATTTGCCCATGTTCTTCAGGGCGTTGCTAATGTTATTCAAGGGTATAGCGGTCTTCAAATGAGTGACTCCATACACTCGTTCCTGAATCAATAGTGAACGCTGGTAGAGCTTCAAAGCCTCTTGATATCGCTCCTGCGCTTCTAAGACATTGGCCATATTGTCCAAGCTAGCGGCCACACTCGGGTGCTCCGCGCCCAAAATTCTCTCTTGCACCGCCAAGGCGTGTTGATGGTAGCGTAGCGCATCTTGCCATCGACCTTGGCGAAAAAGGGCAATGCCCAGCAAATCCTCCTGGTGTGCCAATTTCAGGAGGTTTTCCTCGCCCTGACCCTCCAGCAAACTGGTTGATTTACGCAGAACCTCTTCGGCACGCTGGTACTGACCCTGGTGAACCAGAATGATGCTCAGATTCTTCAATTGGCCAGCCTCAAGAACCGGATCATTGCCGGCCCGGATGACGGAGACTTCCACCAACTCGGCGGTTTGCAGAGCATCGGCGAATCTCGTTTGTTGGTAGCCGATAACATAGATAAGGTTGGTCATGGCCCTGCTGACCAGGCGATCATTCTTGGCAAGCGCAGCCAAGCGGGCCGCCTTCAAAAGATTGGCTTCTGCATCTTTTGCCTTGCCCTGCGCCATCAAGAAGGCGCCATGCAAAAAGAAGGCTTCCGCTTCGATGGGCGGGTAATCCATTTGCTGGGCCTCGTCCAGAACCTTTTCGGTAATCGCGCTGCCCTCTGCGAACTTGCCACCTCTTTCCAGGGCACTGGCAGTGGCCAGCAGACCACGCAGTTTGGCAAGTTGTTTGCGGCTGCCCTGATCGGCCGGGGGCGCAAACGTGGCACTGAGCATTTCGACATCGGCACAATGGGCCAGCGGCGTCAGATCCAAGGCCGCCGCTATCGCTTTGTCCACTGACTGCGCGTCTGCCTGCTTGGCAAACACCTGGGTCAAGGCACCCAGTTCGGTCAGGCGTTGATCCAGACAATGCATGCGCTTATCGAGCAAGTTCTCTGATTGTTCGCCGTGCAGATGGGTAGCCTCGCAGGCCTCGGTGCGCATCTTGGTCCAGGCCTGGGCGTAACGGCCGAATATTTTATCTACGCGGGCATAGGTATCCTCGGCGTAGGGCCGACCGGTGGCGACAAAAGAGCTTTTGACTTCCCGGCGCCGAATGTCGTTCCAGACCGTGGCAAATTTGTCTTCGGCGCCTTGGCACATTTTCTGCCGTTGCGCATTCATGATGGCCGCACTGCCAAATCCGGAGCCCAGCAAAATCACCGCTGCCGTGGCCATCCACAAGCGCCGGCGAAACAAGCGCGGATCGCGAGACAAATCCGCAAGCAAGTGCGCCATCGATGGATAACGATCTTCTTTGAGCAAAGACAAACCCCGCATCACGATCTTGCGCAAGGATTTGCTTATTTTTTTGCGGGCCGGCGCCCGCACTGGCTCACAGGTGATTTTTCTCTTCATCTCCTGATAGCTGCGCGCTTTGTGGGGACGAGCGCCGTAAAGCATTTGGTACAGAGTGACGCAGAAGCTGTATTGGTCCGAGCTCTGATCAACTTCGGCACCCAGGTATTGCTCGGGCGCCATGTAGCCCGGGGTACCCATAATTGCGCCGGCCATGGTTATCGGCTTGTGCGACCAATCTCCGCTGACTGATCCTTCGCTGGCCAAACTTGGCTGACCTTCGGCCGGCGTCTCCAAATCTTCACCGGCCACCGCCCGCGCCAAACCAAAATCCAGCACCCGTGCTCGGCCATCATCGCCCACCAGAATGTTCTCAGGCTTGATATCGCGGTGAATCATGCCCACCTTGTGAGCTGCTACAATACCGCGCCCGGCGGCCACCATGACGGCCACGATTCTCTCTATGCTGGGCTTCTGCTCCTGGACCCAGTCCTGTAAGGTCTTGCCTTCAACCAGCTCCATGGCCATGAAAACATCGTTGCCCACTGTGCCCACGTCGTAGGCAGAGACCACGTTGGGATGTGATAGTTGGGCCAGTGCCTGTGCCTCTCGCAACAAACGCTCGCGGGAGCGCAGGGCCGCGGTTTCGCTATCTCTTTGAATACTCAATAGCTTTAGCGCCACCCGGCGGTCGAGTTCCGGATCATAGGCGGTGTAAACGGCGCCCATGCCGCCGCGCCCGAGCATGTTCAAAATCATGTAACGGCCGACATAGGTCCCCGGCTCAAGCGCCGCCGATTCCTGGCCGCCCTCTCCTAACTCGTCCCTGGACGCCACGGTATCTCCGTCAAACTCGAAGCCTTCCCCAACCGTTGCGTCGGCATTATTTGCCGTTATTTTTGCCATATTGAAGTATCCAGTATAGCAAAACTCTTTGTTTTTCGAAACTTACTTCGAGGCAGCCATAACGTCGATAGCTTTTGACTCTCACTAACTGGTACAGTATATGAAGCGCCCGCGGTCATTATCCGCGAGAGGTACCGACGATCATGCAGCACTTTTTCAAGCAATCCATCGCTCGCAGAGTTTCACTGGTGGTGGGTCTGGTCTGCCTGTTAGGAAGTTTGTCTGGCTTGGGTTGGATGACTATTCAGGTCAAAAACGATTCTCTGCTCCAGGCCCAGTCATCGCTCAAAATTGCTACCGGCGCGCTTCTGACTGGTTTCTCCGCTTTTGACCAGGGAACCAAGACCCATCCCATGAACGAACTCGTCGGCGAACTTATGTCGCTGCAGCAGGATGTGGTGCTTATCCGGATTTTTGACCGTCACGGCCGGATTGTCTGGTCACAGGATGCCGATGAACCCGGGAAAAAGGTCTCCGCGGACTTGCTTTCCCGGCTGCGTTCCGGACGCAATGCGGTCCATGCCCGGCCGGATAGTCAAACCTTGTCCACCTTGCGTCAAATTCGCGCCCAGGCCCGCTGCCTGCATTGCCACGCCCAGCGTTCCTCAGCCAGCGTCGGTAGTTTGCTTGGCGGCATTCAGATGGAAGTCTCTCACGCCCAACAAAGCGATAAGATCGCCGGCTATCAATCGCTCTTGTTTGTGATTTCCTTGTTGATGGTAGCCTTTGTCGCCGCCATGACCGTTCTGATTGTCAGGAGAAAAATCGGCCGGCCGCTCAATCGCATCATGCGCGCGGTCGATGCCGCCCAGGATGGCAATTTTCTGGGCCGGATCAAAGTCAACAGCCGCGATGAAATGGGTTCCCTGGCCGAGAAAGTCAATGATTTGCTTGCCGATCTGACCGATATGCAGGCGACCAAACTTGACACCGACATTGAGCTAAACGTTGCCCAGCGGGAACTACAGCTCAAGGAACAGCTCGAACAACAAAATCGACTCATTGAAAAAACCAATCGCAAGCTCACGCGTCGGCTCAACGATTTGGCCCTGCTCTTTGATGTCAATCACGCCCTGGCCGCCACCCTGGATCTCAATCAATTGCTGGAACAAATCACTCTCAAAATCAGTAGCACATTAGAGTTCCAAGAGTTCACCATCTTGCTTGCCGATCCGCGCCAAAAACAGCTCATTATCCGTTCGACGCTCAATGAAAAAGCGCGGGGGAAGGTCAACCGAGCGGTGGATTCGCTGCGCGGTATCTATACCAATGCCTTCCGCACCAAGAAAACAGTGATGGAAGCCGACCTGGCCGAGTTGTCACTCGAAGGCGAGGATAAGGAACTATTGCCCACGCAAGGATGCTTCTTGTCCATTCCCCTGCAAAACAAGAGTCAGGTCCTGGGCCTGTTGAATTTCGTGCGCGCCAAAGACCACGCTTTTTCCCGACAACCCGTCAAATTGCTCACATCGGTTGCCCAACAGGCGGCCATGGTGATCTTGAACGCGCAGCTTTACCAGGAAAAGGTGGACATGAGCGTGACCGACGAGTTGACCAAATTGGCCAACCGGCGATTGCTGCGCACCCGTCTCGAGCTGGAATGGAACCGGGCCCGCCGCTATGAAAGCCCCATGTCCTTGCTGATGGTCGACATCGATCACTTCAAACGCTACAACGACCGCAATGGCCATTTACTAGGCGACAAGGTTTTGCAAGGAGTGGCCCGCATCTTAGAAAGCAATACCCGCAGCATCGATACCGTGGCTCGCTTTGGCGGAGAAGAGTTCGTGGTCATCCTGCCCGGCCAAGACAAGCAGACCGCGCAGGCGGTCGCCGACAAACTGCGCCAAACGGTATCGGGGGGTAATTTTCCGCGCACCGACAGCCAACCAGCCGGCAATCTCACCATTTCGGTAGGCATAGCGGCCTACCCAGACGATGCCGATGATCCCCAGGTATTGCTTAATCGATGCGATCTCGCCTTGTATGCCTCGAAACGCGGGGGCCGTGACCGCACGGTGGCCTTCGAGGCCAAGCTGGAACAAATGGCCGAAGAGCACCGACAGGAACTGCTGGCGAAAAAGTCACGCAAACGACGCCGAAAACGTCGGCCCCGCAGCAAAGCTGACTCGCCAACTAAGGATTGACTGAGATCTCGGAATCAATGGGCTGGCTGGCAACGTTGAGCAAGTCGTAAACCACCAGTCTAACGATGTAGGTCCCGGCAATGTCGGGAACGAAGCTGGTTTGGGTGCCGGTCTCCGTGCTCAAGGTCGATTGGCTCTGATTTCCCTGGGCGTCCTGGGGCAGAAACAAGAACGACCATTGATAGCGAGTAATGACGTCACCGTCGTCTGGATCGAAACTAGAACTGCCATCGAGATTAATTTCGGCCAAACCTTGCACCGTTTGTACCGGCGGGTCGATGATGGCCACCGGGGGCAAGTTGGCCGGCGTACCTTCGCTCTTGAGAATAATGCGGTACGGGACCGAATCCGAGGGACTGTCGTGGGTGATCTCGATTTGGCCCACCTCATCGGCGAGATTCATGTTATCCAAGAAGCTCACGGTGAAGGTATGACTCGCGGCCGGGGGCAGCACCAAGGGGCTAGCCGGAAAGCCCGGCGGCAAGTCCGCCAACGCGAATACCGGCGGATTACCAGGATTGAGAGCAGGATCGATGACAATATCAGTGATGGTCAATTCGGCATAACCCACGTTACGCAATACCACATCCTCGGCACCAGAGCCTCCCGGCGCAATACCCACAAAGCGAACCGTGTCTTCCGGGTTGACTTCGAGATCAGGACGCACATCCGCCCCCAGCGTAATCACCACCGGGTTCTCGTCGGGATCGTTGGAACGAATAATCACCGAGCCATCATCACGCAAGGCATCCTGCGGATGATAGATCACGCTAATTGTGGCTGTCTCAATACCCGAAACTGTAAAAGGTGCCATCGACTCGAGGGAAAACTCGCCGTCGGCACTGCCCCCGGTGATTTCTATTTCCGTGACCGAAAGTGTGCCGGTGCCAGTATTGGTGACTGTTATGTCTTCGGTCACCGTCTCGCCCTGCATAACGCCCTCGAAGGGAATATGGCTGGGGTACACACTGATATCTGCCTCGGCCGAATAGGCCAGCATCCGCACTGTAAACTCGCCCACTGGTAAACCGGCGTCATCGATATCGGTATTGGTGATAGTATCAATGCCAACGTTGTCAGTACCCTCGGCGCTGGGGGCATAAATTATTTCCAATATTTGATCGCCGCCCGGAGCAATCTCGATGTCTTTCTCCTCTGGGGCCAGCAAAGCGAAGCCGCCATCACCAACGATGGTAAAGAACTCGAAGCCGGTCATGCTCAAAGGGATATTTCCAGTGTTGCGCAGCCGAGCGCGCAGTGAGCGACTATAGCCCTTGGTCACCTCGCAGAAATTTAGTGACAGCCGTTCAGGCTGGCTATTGGTGGCCTGATCCATCATGACCTGGCAAACAGGTGTGTCATTGGGGGGCGGGCACTTTTCGTCATCAAGGCAGACCACGTCCAGTATTGCTTCGGGAGGGGCACCAGTGCCGGTGAGTAAAATTTCACAGGGATTCTCGGTCAAGTCTTCGGGATTGCACTCGTCGGGATCATTGGTCAGCAGTTGGAGTGCGTCGTGATCCACTGCGTCTTCGGTGGCCGGATCGTATTGCACCACCAGGCGAATGGTCTCGGCCGGGGCTACGAAATCGGGGATCGCCTGCATTCCATCGGGACCATCGACGCCCAGAACCGAAAATGGGCCGGCGGCATTGGCGACCGCCACTTGTTCCAGCAGCAGCCCCGAACCACCGAGATTGCTGACTAACAGAATGCGGGTTTGGGCATAACCCACTGCCACGTCGTCAAACTGCAGCACGGTGGCATCCACTTGAAGCTGCGGGGGGCCGAATCGATCGGGTTCGCTACACTCACAGTTGAGAAGTGGCCCCGAACAGAGCAGGATGACCACCAGCAGCGCCAAGGATTTGGAAAACGATAGAGTTGCGCGCATGATGCCTCCGATTTAGATCAAGACCAACTCTTCCTGTTCGGCGCCGGCTACCACAACTTTGGCCTCCGGGGTAATAAACACATCTATTTCCGTGCGGACCGCCATCTCCCCCGGCAGGTAGATACCGGGTTCAACCGAGAAGCAAATCCCCGGTACCAACCGCCGTTCGTCTTTGGTCTCAAGATTGTCGATGTTTACGCCATTGCCGTGTACTTCCTCGCCAATGGAATGGCCGGTGCGGTGGATGAAAAATTCGCCGTATTCCGCTTGTTCGACTACCTGCCGACAGGCATCGTCTACCTCATAGCCAAAACAGGTTTCTCCTTTGGCAAACTTCTCCCGCACAAACTCCACCGCCGCATTGCGCGCATCGCGAACCACTTCGAATATTCCCTGGTATTTTGCCGTAGGCGCCTGGCCCACGAATCCGCACCAAGTTATGTCGTAAAAAATGGCCCCGGGTTCTTTGCACTTGGCCCACAGATCGATGAGTACTTTGTCTCCCATCTTGAAGACATGGCTATTGTCCGGCGTGGGCTCGAAATGCGGATCGGCCGGGTGCTCGTTGATGCCCACGATGGGAAACTCGTTCATGCAGGTAAGACCTTCCTGCTGGTAGCGCTCGACAATCCACTGCTGCAGGTCATATTCGGTCAGTCTTTTGTCGGTACGCACAAAATCACCGATCAAAGTAAATGCCTGGTCTTTGATGGTCTGGATTTTCTCACCGGCTTTCAGGTGAGTTTGATAGCCGGCATCGTCAATCACGGCCTCAAAAGTCTGCACCAGGTCGGCGGAGGTCACCACCTCTACCCCCAAAGAGCGAATCATGTCTACCGTACCCCCGTCCACGGTCGACACGTAGGGAATCGCGCCCGTGGGCGAATACTGCATGGCCACTCGTTTGGCGCCGGCAAGAATCCGGGCCAAATCCTGGTGAAGTTCTCGCCAGCCCAGGTAAGTCTCTTTTTTACCCGGCAAGGCATCAAGTTTGGTCGGCTCTACCTGATGAGCCAGTCGCACCGGTTCCCCCTGGGCCGGGATAAAATAGAACCAGCGGCGGGAGGTGAACTTGCCGAAATCAATCCCTAAGACGCGATAGGCAATGGGATCACGGTTGTGAAAATCATAAAACAGCCAGCCGTCAAGTTCGGCTTCCTGTAACTCTTTCTGAATCCTATTCAGATCCATTCTAATCTCCTTGCGGGTTGCCTGCACGCATAGCCCATCGGCGGGGGGCCGTCAAGTCACTGGGCCTGTCGAACCTCTCTGGACCAAACGCGGGCCCGGGCGAAAAATGCCCGCAGTTCATGCGGTTCCAGGGCCATCCAGGAAAAGAGAGTGTAAATGAGAATCCAGATAAATACCACGTCGAAGGTGTAGGCCCGGAGGAAAACCAAAGCCAGCAAAGTAGTAATGAAGAATGCCAAGGCACCGATTTTCTCGTACAGTTTCTGGCCGCTGCGATGGGTCCGAAAGGGCAAAGGCACCAGATTCGCTATCGTCACCACCACCACCATCACCACGCCGACCCAACGTCCGCCCGGGGCATGAATAAGCAAGCCCGAGCTCATATACGAAATAACCAGAAAGGACGAAATGGTTCGCGGCAAACCCATGTAAGCACCCGGAAAGTTGGTGGCCACCGTGGCCCCCCGGGCATGGCGGATGGAGCCGGCAATGATCAACATGCTGGCCAAGGTCCCGGCCAGGATGGGGCTGATATCCAAATAGGACATATAAACAATCACCGCCGGCGCCACGCATTGGGCTACATGATCGCTGATGACATCGAACTCGGAACCGAAGCGGTTGCCGGTTTGGGTCAGACGCGCAACATACCCGTCTAAAGCATCACCTAAAATATAACCCAACAAGAACGAATAGGCCGCCCAATCCAGGTGGCCGTGAAAGCTGAAAATGATGGCCAATATCCCGCCCATCAGGTTGATACAGGTAAAAAAGTCTTTAAGACCAAACGCGGGCAGCAATTTTTCTTCTGTTGTCATGTATTCCTCATGGTCTGGTTTTGGCTGGGCACAACATTGTGCT
Source organism: Deltaproteobacteria bacterium (assembly GCA_030591445.1). Classification (GTDB taxonomy): domain Bacteria; phylum Myxococcota; class B64-G9; order B64-G9; family B64-G9; genus JAUVBB01. The sequence goes on from JAUVBB010000034.1 coordinate 17,821, forward strand.
CCAAGAAGTCGGCTATTTTTTTGATAATTTCTTTTCGGTGCTCATTTTTTGAAAAACGATGATCAGCCCCGGGCACAATTTCGAGCTGTGCTTTCTTATTGGAGGCCTCGAACAAGACCTGGGCATCGCTAACCGGAATGACTTCATCGTCCATCCCATGCAGAAGCAGCCAGGGACAGCTTATCTTGGCGGCCTGGGCCGGAATGTCGATCTTGAGAGAGTCTTCGACCAGGGCATAGCCAACAGCTTTTTTCTGGATGCGAATGAAGCCCTTGCGTTTCCACAGCGCCACTCCCCGCTCCCCCACCGCCCGCTCCGGCAAAAGTTCTGCCCGGCCAATCGAAGCCATGGTGGCCAAGCCATCCACCTCGCCCAGGGCAGCCACTAGAATCGCCACCGCCCCACCCATGCTCGAACCGACCAAGGCGATTTTTTCGATTTGATAAGTTCGCAATCTCTCGATAGCCGCCCGGCATTCGGCCACTTGCCGGGTAAAAGTCAATCCCATCAAATCCCCGCCGCTCTCTCCCCGGCCCGAAAAATCGAAGCGCAGCACGGCAAAACCACGACTTGTCAGTTCTTCGGCCAAACCACGGTGCTTGGGGCTATCTTTGTACGACATCATGCCGTGGCAAATGACAGCGCCGACCGAGCTTCCCCGTTCAGGCAAGTGCACAATGCCTGACAATACCACCGACCCGGGAGCCTGAATTTCGATTCTTTGTTCCATGCCAAGCGAAAACTAAACCGCCCAGGTTTCAATTTCAAATTTTTCTGGTTGGCAGGGTCAAAACTCTTGACTTGAATGCCAGCTACGTCTAAGTTCTCGCCCAGTTCTTTGTGCCGAAGTGGCGGAATTGGTAGACGCGCTAGATTCAGGGTCTAGTGAGGGTTAACCTCGTGGGGGTTCGAGTCCCTCCTTCGGCATATCTTAGAGATGAGTTGGGACTGGCAGAGAATCTGGGGCGTATTTATCCTAGTGGGGGTGGTGTCTGCCTCTGTTTGCTATTTCTCTCAGTCCGGCTATCAAACCGATGATCTGGAAGACATTCTAAAAATATTTACCGAGAAAAACCAAGGCATCCGCCAAGGCAGAGGCCATTATCCGCTCCCACCCTCGGATCAAGGGCAGGCTGAGCTCGATCATCTTCAAGATCTGGTCCAAATATTACAAGACGCCAAAATGAGACCTTGCCCCAACACCATCGATCGTCTCCACGCGCTGGCAACAAACGACCAACCCAGCGCCAAAAGATCGTTGTTCGGCCGCGCGGTCCATCTACACAAAAAACGCAAAGGCCAAGACTTCATCCACTCCACCTCCGACCAAATCTCTCGTGGCCGAAGCCTAACCATCCGCACCCGCATCGTAGCCTCGGACCCAGAAGAGCAACTCAATGCCCTAAAAGAAATCACCGCGAAGATAAACATGGTCGAACGCGCCCAACACTTGCTCCGCCAACTCATCGACACCATCGAAATCTTCACCTCCCAATGCGATCAATCAACCCCCGCCATCGACGAAGCCCTCTACTTCCTCCCCGAAGCCATTTAGTCAACGCCAGCTTCTTCTTCCCTTTGGCAGGAATAATGGCATAATTTGGTTCTAACTTTTGGTTTGGGGTTGAATTTCGTGGTGGATGAGATTGTGCCAGAGAAGGCGGTGCCGGGGCCGGTGAGGGAAATTGCGCCGGCGGAGGGGAATAAGATTCTGCACCGGGCGCGGGGCGATACCGTGGGGCGGTACGTGGTGCTCAGGGTTTTGGGCCGCGGCGGGATGGGGGTGGTTTATGAGGCTTACGATCCGGAGTTAGACCGGCGCATCGCCTTGAAACTCTTGCGTCTGGATAAATATGCCAAGAACCCGCGCCGATTCAAGGTGGGACGGGATCGGCTGCTGCGCGAGGCACAGGCCTTGGCACAATTGTCCCATCCCAATGTGGTATCGGCCTACGATGTGGGCATCATTGGCTCGGATGTTTTCGTGGCAATGGAGCTGGTCAAGGGTCGTTCGCTTAAGGACTGGTTGGTACGCAAGCGACCGGGTTGGAAAAAAATTGTGCAGGTGATGACGGCGGCCGGTCAAGGCTTGTCGGCGGCTCACCGGGCCGGTCTGATTCACCGGGATGTCAAACCGGATAACATCGTGGTGGGAAAAGACGGGCAGGTAAGGGTTCTTGACTTCGGCTTGGTTCGTCTGGCCGATGCGCCGGTGGAAGAAGGCAAGCTCGAATCCAGCGACACGGATGAGGAGCTTTTTGGGCCGGCGGAAGATCGTCTGCATTTCCTGTCGGCAAGTTCGGGCAAACTGCGCACATCGTTGACCTTACACGGCACCTTGGTGGGAACACCTGGATATATGGCGCCCGAGCAGTTTCTGAAACAAGTACAGAACGAAAAATCGGACCAATTCGGCTTCTGCTCCACGCTTTATTATGCTCTTTACGGTTATCGTGCTTTTTCGGGCACGACCGTCAAAGAGGTGCGCAAGAAAGTTATTCACGGAAAAATCGATCCGCCGCCGGCGGATGTGAAGATACCCAAGTGGCTCGAACGCATCGTCTATCGCGGCTTGTCGGTAGATGCGGACAAACGATATCCGTCGATGGACGCATTGCTACACGATCTGTCCGCCGATCCCTACTCTCGGCTTCGGCGCTTTTCGTTGGTTTTTGCCATCTTGGTTTTGCTGGCACTGGGCTTTCTGGGCCTATTTGGCCACCGTTTTTTTGGCCAGAAGCTGTGTCGTGGCGCTGAAGATCGATTGGCAGGCGTCTGGGATGATGAAACCCGCCAATCCATCGCCAATGCCTTCTTGGGGACTCATCGTCCTTACGCTGAGTATACCACCGACAAGGTGGCTAACATTATTGACCAATATGCAGATAGCTGGGCGGGCATGAGTCAGCAGGCATGTGAGGCAACCCGGGTGCACGAGACCCAGTCCGAAAGGACCTTGGACTTGCGCATGGGCTGTCTGGACCGGCGCCTGGCACAATTGCGCGCGCTAACGGGTCTTTTTGCCGAGAAACCGGATCAGGAGGTCCTGGATAAGGCGGTAGAGGCGGCTTTGAACCTGCCGGAAATCAGCGTTTGTGCGGATATGAAAGCCTTGACCGCGGCGGTAGCGCCGCCGGCCGATCCGCGGATGCGCGTACTGTTGCAAGCCCTGCGCCCCCGTCTGGATCAAGTGGCGGCCATGGCCGGCACCGGCCGTTACAAACAAGGCTTGGCCCTGGTCTCATTAATTATTGACGAAGCGCACCCAATCTCTTACGCCCCTTTCCTGGCCGATGCCTACTTCAGCCTAGCCCAACTGCAGAAGGATCTGGGCAAGCTTAGGCAGGTAGAATCCGCGCTGCGCGAAACTCTCCATTTTGCAGCCGCGGCCGGCAAAGACAAACTGATGTCGCGGGCCTGGAATATGCTATTGGAGAACCTGGCCCAGCGGGGCCAGTTCAAGGAAGCCAAGGCTCTGATAAAAACCGCGCAGGTTGCGGTGGCACGCACCGATCAAGATGCCGCCTTGCGAGCCGCGCTGCACAAGGGTCTGGGTAGGCTTTATTATGAACAAGGTCAGTTTGATCATGCGCGAATCGAATACGAACGTTCGGTTCTGCTCCAGCAAAAAGCATACGGTCCCGAACATCTGAGAGTGGGCATGTTCATCAATGAGTTGGGCAACACTATTTTTCGCCAGGGCAATTATGAACAAGCCGGCAACCGCTACCGAGAGGCCCTAAGAATCTTCGAGAAAAGTTTGGGTCCCAATCATCCCCAAGTAGCGACCATTACCCACAATCTGGGATTGGTGCTCCGGACCCAGGGAAAGTACCCCGAATCGCTGGCAATGCTTACCCGCGCTCATGCCATCCGTACCCTAACCGTTGATCGCGATAGTCCCATTCTAGCCACGGGTCTGTATAATCTGGGCGGCGTTCTGTCTACCATGGGCCGCTTCGAGAAATCTCGCGATGTTTTACAACAAGCGCTGGAGATCTATCGCCGATCCCTGGGTGAGAAGCACCTATCGGTGGCCAATACCTTGCTCAGTCTTTCCGGTACCTACCGAAGCGAGAAGAATTTTGCCCGCGCTTTGGACCTGACGGAGCAGGCGCTGACCATCTACCGCCAAGTTTTCCCAGAAGACAACAGCACCACTGCCTACGGCTTGCTTAGTCTGGGCACGATTCACCTCGATGCCGGCCACCCGGCTAGCGCCATCGAGCCGCTCGAAAAAGCACTGCGCTTGTGGCAAGAGAACCAAACCCCAGCCGCCCAGTTGGCCCAAGTTCAATTCAATCTGGCCCGGGCCCTTTGGAGCGCCAAGCAGCAAGGCCAACGGGCTCTGAAACTGGCTCGCCAAGCCCAGCAAAGCTATGCCGACCTCGCCCCGGTATTCGACGATAATTTCAAGGAAATCCAAACCTGGCTGCATGAGCGTTCAAACAAGGCCCCCGCCAGACCCTGAGACACGAAAACTAGATTTGGAATTTACAAATGGGGCGCATACCGGTATGATTTAGGAATCCATGATTCTTTCGCGACGAGAAGCCAGACGCCTGATGTCCCACTGTCCCAAGTATTTGCAACCCTTGGTACATACAGCCCTGGCTACGGGCATGAGACAAACCGAGATTTTGGCCTTGCGCTGGCAATGGGTAGATATGGAAGCCAGTGAAATCCAACTCCCAGAAGGGCGAATCATTCCGCTTAACCGTGACTGCCGGAAGCTGCTGCGCGAACTGCGGCCGAAAACCCGCTTGGATGGTTCGGTATTCAACACCGACAAAAGCCGCCTGCTCATGAGGAAAGATTTTCAGCTGGCAGCAGACAAGGCGGGCATCGGTGAGCTGCGCTGGACCGATTTGCGCCATACGGCCACGGGCTGGATGGTGCAACAGGGCAAGGATTTGTACTGGATTGCCAAAATACTGGGCCTAAGCACCTTCACCTCTCTCGAGCCTTTTCTTTGGTTGGCGCCAGAAGCCAACATTCATCGGGTGGTGGAAGCCACCTGTCTGAATGTCTCCGACCCAAACGGGCAGGGTCAAAAAGTACCGGTGCCAGTCGAAACCGAGATCATCCAGTTTCCTCGATAAAATCGTAAGAGTATTGTTCTGTCTTTTTATTTTAATGTTTGCGGTGTTGGCCTGCGCTCGGCACGCCCGAAGCCAGCTCGGATATCTGATCCATTTTGGGGAATCCAACCGCGGATTCGAGGTCATCTGCCAGCCAAGCCAGGATTTGTTTTTCGTCGGTATACTGGTAAATGCTAGGTCGTTGGCTTTGGGACCGATTGGATTGCAAAAAATTCTTTTTGATTACGTAACTTAGCCAAGTACGCCGGGCGGCATCGGGACGGAGCTTTTGCAGAGCCACCGGCGGAACCGCACAAGCGAATAACTCGCGGGCAAAATGCAAAGTCAGGTAACCCGCATCGGCCACATCCCATTTCTTGGTACGCTTTATTAGTTTTTTCCAGTCGGGATGCCAATGTTCCAGCATCAGCGCCGTGTCCAAGATGGGCTGCAAGGCAAGATCCTGAGAGTGTATTTCGTTCTGGATAAATTGCTGCACCAGGGCATCTTCCGGGGCCAAAAACCGAAGGGTCTTGCCCGCGGGCAATTCACCGGCACCTTCATCCCCTACCCTCTCTCTGAACTGGGCCGGCGTCAGTGAACGTCGCCAAAGAGCTTCGTAATCATCCGCTTGCCGATCCGGTCGGCCGCACACCAAAGAAAGTCTCACACAAGAGCCCTGAAAGGGGAACTGAGGATGGCGAAAACCACGGTCAGCCGACGTCGTTTGGGTACCCATATTGTCGCTGGCGGCAAGCACCCGACGATAGCCAACCCTGGCCAACGAGTTGCGAGCTTTCTTGATGTCCTGGGGGTGAAGTAGGAAATCAATGTGCTTCGAAGGTCTTTCGGCCGGGTCCTTGTAGAGCATATGCCGATAGGCAAATCCGCCCCAGGCCAAGACCGGTATCTCTTCGGCGGCCAGTAAGTCTAAGATAGGCCCGATAAACTGATCTGCCATCATGGTCAAGAAGGATTCTTGGGCATATCCCTTTCCCAATGTGTCCTTGACCGTTGCCGGCATGTCATCGAGACCGGCAAACAACCTGTGTACCAAGCCGCCAAGCCGGTTCCCTTGGGCTTGTTGGATTAGATTCTCCCAGGGAACATCTCCCGGGCTTTGACAAAATCCACCAGCCAGAAATCGAGCAAGATTCTGGAATACCCCATCGTCAACAGCTGACATATTGGCTATGGACATGCCGTATTTTTACCTGAAGGCTCGACAATATGTCAACAGATATCTAAAATCCAGACCGGCTAGCGCTGAAGGGGTTGACGTAATTCTTGTTTTCGCCTAACGTGCCCTCGTAGACACACCTGGGGGAAAGGAGTTCTCTGGAGAAAATATATGTCGTATTCCCCCGTTCCTCGATTTGTCATATTCGTGATCCTCTCATCCTTGTTTCTCTTCGCCTGCGGACCGGAAACACGGCAGCCCCAGGGGTCAGCTACATACCATGAGCCCGACCTGGTCACCGGCGCCTACCTGCCGGCATGGCAAACAGCCTATGAAATTGCCCATTCCTCGCCTTTCGCAGGTCAGCAAGCGGCCATTTCGCCCCCGCCGCCGAGCTCGGTACAGACCCGTCCGGAATGGAGCCCTCTGGACGGCACCTTGCTTCGTTGGCCCCTCGACTGGCCCCAGCTAAAGCCCACCTATCTGGACATGTTGGTCCCCCTGCAAGCCGAGGGCTTGGTTACCATCGTGGTCAACAATGAAAGCGGCCGACAAGAGGCGCTGGCCGATATCGAGGGCTGTGCCGCTTGCAGCCTGGAAAACCTGGAATGGATGATTGCTCCTACCGGTGGAGTATGGATGCGTGATTTTGGCCCAGAGTTCATGTATTTCGACGATTTGCAGCTCGGCCTAGTTGACTTCGACTATTATGGGTCAAGCCGTCCGCTGGACAACGCTTTTCCCGGTGCTTATTCCGATCATACCGGCATTCCCGCTTTTGTCCCCGGCCTCAGCTTTGAAGGTGGCAACTTCCAGGTCGACGGCGCCGGCAACTGTTTCGCCTCGGTGCATGTCGCCGAGGAGAACGGTGAGACCGAAGCACGTACCGTCCTTGAGCAGTACCTTGGCTGCGAGAGCGTGCATTTCATCGATTACATCGAACAAGAAGGCACCCACCATATTGACATGTGGATGAAGTTCGTCTCGGAAACCACGGTTCTGGTGGGTGATTACAGCTTCGAGGGCAACGAAACGCTTTCCTATCCCGATAACGTCAACGAAGAAATTTTGGACAACGTAGCCTCGTATCTCGCCGATTTGGGCTATGTCGTGGTACGGATACCCCAACCCAGCAGTTACTGGAACTTCTCCCAGTTCAGTTATACCATTCGAACCCACACCAACAGCACATTTATCAATGGCAAGATCCTGGTGCCGGTCTATGGAGAAGCAAGCGATCAAGTCGCCCTGGACATCTACGCCCAGGTTTTGCCCACCATCACCGCGGTGGGAATCGACTCTAGTTACATCATCGAATTTGGCGGTGCCATGCACTGCATCACCATGGAACAATTCCCACGCAATGCTGTTAGCGGAGAATGCAGCCAAGCCACGGACTGTTCGCTTCCTCAAGTGGATCAACACCTCTGTACCGATGACTATTGCCAAATCGCCACCTGCCTCTCCGGATATCAAGACTGCAACGGTGATCCAAGCGACGGTTGTGAAGTGGCCCTGGGTAGCGACATCCATTGCTCGGCTTGTTTCGACAGCTGCGATGGATTGGCCAACGCCACCGGAACCTGTCAACAAGGCACTTGCATGGTGAGCGTTTGTGATTCTGCTTATGCCAATTGCGACGGCAGCGCCGAAAACGGCTGTGAAGTGGCCCTGGGCAGCAATAGCCACTGCTCGGCTTGCTTCGACAGCTGCGATGGTTTTGCCAACGCCGCCGGAACTTGTGAGCTGGGCAGTTGCAGCATGGGCGCCTGTAACTCCGGTTACGCCGATTGTGACAGCAACGCCGTAAACGGCTGTGAGGCCCCGCTAAACAGCCAAGCAAACTGCGGCGCCTGCGCGATGGCCTGCACTGCTGCTCAGATTTGCACCTTGGTCGGCTCTGCCTACCAATGCGAAGACGCCTGTGCCGTGCCCGACGCCGACGGAGACGGACACGCCTCCTTGCTTTGCGGCGGCGACGATTGCCATGATGGCCAGGCAAACATTTACCCCGGCGCGGTAGAAATTTGCGACCAGTTGGACAACGATTGCGACAATTTGACCGATGAAGACGGCGTCTGCGATGTTCCGCCGGATTCCAACCCTGACTCCGGCTCTGGTTGCCAAACCGCAGGCCCGGCCCGTTCTCCTTTTGCTCTGCTTCTGCTCCTTATGGGCTTGTGGATTTCCCGATTTCGACATACCTAGATCCCATCTCAAAAGCCAAAGACCTCCCGTTTAGTGGATTCTCTGATGCTTGAATAAAATTTCC
>JAUVBB010000346.1 GCA_030591445.1 Deltaproteobacteria bacterium
CATCTGGTTACGGTCAACGACTACTTGGCGGCGCGGGACGCGGAGTGGATGGGTCCGCTGTATCGGTTCATGGGCCTCGAGGTGGGGGTGGTGACCGAGGAGCTGGATCCTTACACTCGGCGAGAGGAACGAAAACAGGCCTATCGTGCTGACATCAGCTATGTGACCAACCACGAATTGGTTTTCGATTACTTGCGGGACAATTTGGCGGTTCACCCCGATGAGGTGCTGCTGCCGCCGCTGAACTTTGCCTTGGTGGATGAGGTGGACTTGTTGCTGCTCGACGAGGCGCGCACCCCGCTTATTATCAGCGGGGCGTCCGGTGATGATCCGGGCGCCTGTCTACAAGCGCGTGGGATTGCTGCCTCCTTGCGCCCGGATAAACATTATCGCGTCGACCGCAAGGCCCGGCAGGTGCTGGTTAACGAAGCCGGTTGGTCGGCGATGGAAAAAGCCTTGGGCATAGAAAATCTTGCCGACGGCGAGCACCAGGCTTATCAGCACGTGCTCTACAATGCCATGTTGGCCGCCGCGGTGTATGAACGCGATGTCGACTATATTATCGAGGGGGATCAGATTTACTTGGTGGACGAGTTTACCGGGCGGGTATCGCCTGATAAACGATTCGCCGATGGTCTGCACCAGGCCCTGGAAGCCAAGGAACAGGTCACCGTGCGTCCGGAAGATCGGACTTTGGCCAAGACCAGCTACCAAACTTTCTTCTCCTTGTATCCCGCCCTGGCGGGTATGACCGGCACGGCCTATTCCGTGCGCGAAGAGTTCGGCAGTACCTATGGCCTGCAAGTGTTGGTGGTTCCCACCAACCAGCCCATGATTCGCAAGGACAAGGCCCCGGTAGTGCTTCGCAGTGCCGAGGAAAAATTCCAGGCAGTGACCAGCGAGATCCAACGCTTATACGGCCTGGGCCGGCCGGTGTTGGTCGGCACTACTTCGGTTCGGGAGTCAGAACAAGTATCGAACCTACTTCGCGAACGCGGGGTTGCGCACGAAGTGCTCAACGCCAAGAACCACCAGACCGAGGCCGCCGTCATTGCCCAGGCCGGCCGCTTGGGGGCGATTACCATTTCGACCAACATGGCCGGCCGCGGGGTGGACATTGCCCTGGGTGGCGCGGAGGCATCGGCAGAGGAACGAGAACAGGTGGTGGCCGCCGGCGGTTTGGCCGTAATCGGCACTGGCTTGCACGAGGCCCGTCGCCTCGACGATCAGCTCCGAGGCCGCGCCGGCCGTCAGGGTGATCCTGGTAGCTCCCGTTATTTCTTGAGTCTGGACGATCCCGTATACCAAAGATTCGGCGAAATCGATCCCGGCTCCCGGGTTCTGTCCGGGCTCCGGAAGCGTCTGGCCGACCAGCCATTTGGTGAAGCCATCCGCGATGGCCGGGTGTTGACCAGCTTGGAGTCGCTCCGGCGCAAGGTTGAAATTGAGAACGAAGCCATGCGCAAGGAAGTGATGAAGTACGACATGGTTATCGAACAACACCGCCGAAACATCTACGATTGGCGCGCCGCCTTGCTTCTTGCCGACCGCGGTGATGCCGAACAGGTGCTGACCGAGTTCGCCGGCACCCTGCCGGCCACCGAAGACGAAGCCGAACACCAGGGCCTCATCGAAGCCGCCCGCTTCTTGCTTCTAGAGACCATCGACGAGCACTGGACCGACTACCTCAGCGACCTAGAGACCCTCGACGACGCCGTCGGCCTGGCCGCCTACGGCCAGCGCGACCCCCTGGTCGAATACCGGCGCGAGGCCAACCATCTATACCAAAAAATGCTGGGCGAGATCCGCCAGTCGGTAGCCGCCGGTATTGCGGAACTCGGGTGATGATGCCGGCTGATTGCGCTGGTGGTGGGGTATCCAAGACCCACTGGCTGAAAAATCACCCGATTCCGATCTGAATGGAACAAAGCAAATTCGAGAACAAAAGGGTTTTTCTGTAGTAAAGTAAGGCATGGTTGTTGCAGTAGTAGCCAAGTAGCTGTTGACGAATCACCTTGGAGATTGGCTATGCGTGTGCTTCTGATTGGTCTTGATCCTATGACCAAACCCCTGCTCGAAGGTTTGCTCAAGAACCGCTATCACCAAACTACTATTTGCCAAGATGGAGAGGCTGCGCTTTCGGAGTGTGAATCGAATGTCTATCCACTGGTGTTCATCGAGTATTCTCTCACCGGCCTGAGCAGCGTGGATTTGTGCCCGAAGATTCGGGAAACCAAGGGCGGTAAGAACAGCGTGGTCTACCTGATTACTCCGAGTCGCGAATCGGTCATTCTGGACGAAATCCTGGCCGCCGGCGCCGATGACTTCATCGCCAAGCCCATCGATGTTGCGGTCTTCAAGGCGCGTCTCGTCATTGCCGAGCACCGGGCCTCCGAGCGGGCCAAGCGGAGAATGGCTGAAGACAAGTTTCGCTGGGAAGAGCAACGTAGCCGGAGCTTTGTCGATGGCTGTGTCGATATGATCCAGAGCGTGGGCTTGGATGGCAAATTCCAGTTCGTCAACCGGGCCTGGTTGGAGAACTTGGGCTATAGCGCGGAAGAAGTCAGCCAACTGTCGATTTTCGATATCATCCATCCCAACTGCATTGACTACTGCCGGGAGATGTTTCAATCGGTGCTTGATGGCAAGCTGGCCAAGAATATCGAGACTACTTTTATTAGCAAACAAGGAAAAGACCTTGTCCTGGAAGGCAACGCAGTGCCTCATTATCTCGATGGACGGTTGGTGGGAACCCAGGGATTTTTTCACGAGGTGACCCGGAAAAGAGAGTTGGAGCAAGCGGCCGAAAAGGCAAAAGCCCATCTGTATCAGTCAGATAAGATGAAGACCGTCGGGCTGCTGGCCGGCAGTGTGGCTCACGAGATAAACAACCCGCTGGCTTTTGTCCATCCCAATTTACAAACTCTGGAAGAGAGTTTCACGGCCTTGCTAGAGCTGGTTTCCTTGTATGCCCGGGGCGCGGAACGCCAAGAGATAGAGGATTTTAGAAAAGAAAATGAGCTGGACCAGGTCTTGGCCGAAATTCCGGAAATCTTGCGCGAGAGCCTGGGCGGGGTGGAAAGAATCACCAAAATCACCCAGGAACTGCTCCTGTTTACTCGCGAAGGCGAGTTGCTGATTGAACCGACGAATTTGACCGAGGTTTTGGAGTCTAGCCTGAACCTGATTGCCAATTTGATTCAGCTCAAGGCCCGGGTGAAAAAAGAGTATGCCCAAATACCGCTCATCTCTACTTGCCGTGGCCGAATGGGCCAGGTGGTTCTCAGCATCCTGATCAATGCCCTCGAGGCCATGGACAAAGAGCGAATCGACCAGAATATGATTCGGCTGACCACGGGTGTGAAAGACGATCAAGTGTTTATCGAAATTGCCAACAATGGCCGTCCCATTGCCGCTGATATCCGGGACAAAATTTTCGACCCTTTCTTTACCACCAAGCTGAACGGGGAGGGGACGGGGCTGGGCCTGTCCATTAGCTACTCCTTTGTCGAACAACTGGGCGGTACCCTAGTGCTTCAAAGCAACGTTGACCGAGAAACGGTATTTCGGATCACTCTGCCCAGGGCTGAAGAAATGCCGGATCATGGCGAGGAAAAAGAAGCGGTTTTGCCAGCAAGCACTAGGCCGGCCCGGGTTTTGGTCATCGATGACGAAGTGCCCTTGTTGCACGTGTTTGGCCGAGTGTTGCGCAAGCACGAAGTAAAGATGGCCGCCAATGGAGCAGACGCATTGGCCATCGTTGCCTCCTGGCCCGATATTGATATTGTTTTCTGTGATCTAATGATGCCAGGTGTAAACGGCATGGAAGTTTACGCCGAAGTAAGCCAATCATATCCCGATCTTGCCAAACGCTTCGTTTTTCTGACCGGCGGAACCTATACCGCGGAAGCGAAGACTTTCGTCAGGAATTGTAAGAATTCGATTTTCGAGAAACCAATTAAATACCAAAAAATGATCGAGTTGGTGGAACAAGCCGTTCTGGCTCAGGATGATCGATGAATCACTTCTTTTCCGGAATGGCAAGAACGAAAGTACTTCCCCCGCCCTCTGTCTCCTGAAACTGCAAACGGCCGCCATGAGTTTCGGCGATTTGTTTACAGATGCAAAGACCCAAACCGATTCCCTTTTGCGTCCATTGGGTAAAGAATGGTTCCCAAATTTGATCGCGCGCGGCAAGGGGGATTCCTTTGCCATGGTCGACCACCCGATAGACCAGTTCGTTGTTTTCCATTTTTACCGAAAGCTCGATCTCCTTGTTGCCGTAGCCTAAGCTGGCCTTGGCCGCATTTTTGAGCAGATTGAAAAGCAATCTCTCAATTTGCTTGGGGTCGAGATGCCAGGCGGGAAGATCCGCGCTGTTGATGACAATATCTAGGCTCTCAAAGAGAGGGTGATGGCCACAGGTTTTTATGATCTTCTCCGCGGGCCGCGCGGGAGGGGTGGCGGTAGGGCGAAAGGGAATGTCTAGACTGCCCTGCGCGTATTCCATGATGTCGGTGGCCAAATCGTTTAGGAGCAGGGCTTGGTCTTGGACCTCCATGATGGCGTCGATCTCTTCCGAATCGGTGGTCGCAAGATATTCGTTCAAGGTCAGGATGACCTGAAGGTAGTTTTTGATCTCATGAACCATTTGGGATGCAAATTGTCCTACCGCAGCCATTTTCTCTTGTTTGACGATGGTATTGTGGGCAGCCTCCAACTCCAGCGATCGTTGCGTGAGCACCCGATGGGCGTCTCTCAAGTCGGCATCGAGCCTGCCTTTGGCGGCAAGCAGATCCTTCCATTCAAAAGCTTGGCGAATAACGAGCCGCATATCCCGTACGTCCCAGGGTTTGATAATGTAGCGGTAGACGCGACCCGCGTTGATGGCTTTGAGCATGGCGTCGAAGTCAGTATAGGCGGTCAGGATCAGCCGAATCATGTTTGGGTAATACTCACGCACCCGCGCAAGCAGATCCACGCCGCTCATGCCGGGCATGCGTTGGTCGGCGATAATCATCTCCACATCGGCGGTCGGCAGGATCTCAAGCGCCTCTTTGCCGCTATAAGCCGCCAGCACGTGGTATTCCTCTTCCAGCAGAACCCGCATGGGCTCCAGGCTGTCTCTTTCGTCATCTACTAGAAGGATGGTTCTGGTCATGAGCGACCTCCTTATGGTTTTCAATGGTGGGAATCTCAATCGTAATCTGCGTGCCGATGCCGACTTGGCTGCTGATGTCGATAGAGCCGTTCATGTCATTGACCGTTCTTTGGCTCAAGGCCAGCCCCAGTCCCATTCCCTTGCCCGGTTCCCGGGTGGTGTAGAACGGTTCAAATATATGGTCGACTTGCTCGGGCGGGATACCGCAGCCCTGATCTCTGACCGCCAAGCGGATCTTGCCCGGGATAAGCTTGGTTTCAACGAAGACCGATTTGCCTGCTTCGGTCGCGTGAACCGAATTTTCCACCAGGTTGATGATCATCTGACGGAGCTCTTCTTTCGGTCCCCGCACCCAGGCATCGGCCCCGACCGCGACTTCCACCAAGACACCCTTGGTGTCGGCCGTGGTCACCAGTTGAACGGTCTGTTCGATCATGCGGTCGAGTTCAATATTGACCCAGGGAATGTTCACCTTGAAACGGGTATACATTTGCAGTGCTTCCACCACCTTGGTGATTCGGCCCAAGGCTCGCTCGGAGACGCCCTGCATTTGTCGGATCCGCTCCGCGTGTTGCTCTCCTGAGCCGGCCGTCGGCTCTTCGGTGCGCTGGAATCGCTCGGTCAGGCTCCAAAAGGCGGATTGGGCGTTACGGGCCTGGTGACAGGCGTTGCGCAATTCATGCGCCATTCCGCTGAGCAGAGTTTCCATCGAAGCCGTACGCTTGCGCGCGCCTTGCTCGATGCGGCGAGCCCGGCTGGAAAGCAGACTGTGGATCATGGCCTGCAATTCGGCCTGTCTAAAAGGTTTGGCCAAGTACTGATCGGCGCCCATCTTGTGTCCTTCGACGCGATGCTCCATATCCGCTCGGGCGGTTAGCAAAATGACTGGTATGTCCTGGGTTCTGGGATCGGATTTGACTCTTCGGCAAAATTCCAAACCGCTGATGCCGGGCATCATCACATCGGCAATGATTAGATCGTGACGGTGATCTTGCACCAGCTCCCATGCCTTGTCTCCGCTTTCCACCGGCCAAACATCATATTGACCTTCGAGCGTCTGGCACAGGTGTCTAAGCATCTCCACGTTGTCATCCACGACCAACAAACGGGCGTCTTTCAAGCTCGAACTTTGGCTGCGCTGAATCAGGCGCCGGTCGGCGGCGCGAGAAAGGTTGATAAACCGGTATTCCGGCCGGTTGATGATTTCGTCGCCCCAGCTTTCTTTTTGCGGCAGGGCATCTCCGTTTGTCTCTGCCTCTGGTTGGGTCGTCACCACCGACACAGTTTCATCGGTTTGACGGGGGATCTCGACCGTGAAAGTCGAGCCCTTTCCCATTTCGCTTACGGCCGACACCGTTCCCTGGTGCATCTCGATAAATTCTTTGACCAGAGCCAAGCCAATACCACTGCCGCCATGGCGTCGGGTGATGGAGGAATCGACTTGCCGAAACCGGTCGAACACATGGGCGATTTCGTTTTTCGGAATGCCGATGCCGGTGTCCTGGATCTCGACGCCAATTTTATTTTCCACCGGCAGGATGCGAATAGACACACTGCCTCGGTCGGTGAATTTGATAGCGTTACTGAGCAAGTTGACAAACACCCGCTCCATTTTGGACTCATCTACCGGCAAGAACAGGCATTCGGGGGCCGAGATATTGATAGCCAACTCTTTGCGTTGCGCAAGCGGCTGGGCAAAATCCACGATGCGTTGCAACAGCGCACAAATGTCGGTTTCAGAAATTTGCACGTCAAGCTGCGCTTCTTCAAGCCGGCTGAGGTCAAGCAAGTCGTTGATCAGCTTGAGCAAGGTCAAAGCGTTTTTTTCAATATTCTCCAAGTTTTCGACCCAGCTCGGGTCATGGAAACTACTTTTTTCGGCAAGCATTGCTTCCGCTGGTGACAGAATGAGAGTAAGTGGCGTGCGCAGCTCGTGGCTGATATTGGCAAAGAACTGGCTCTTCATCCGGTCCAAATCTCGGAGTTGCTCGTTGGCGTCTTTTAACTCCCGCGTTCGTTCTTCAACCTGAAGCTCTAAAGTGCTGGCAAAGATTTCCAAATCGCGCCGTTGACGATCTACTTCTTCAAAGAGCAGCGCATTGGCCAGCCCGATGGAGGCCTCGGCACCGAGTCGGTCTAAGTACCCCATGTCTTGCTGATCATAAGGTTTCAAGTTTCGCTTTTCAGCCAAGCTAAGAATGCCCAATAAATTGCGACCGCGCGCCAATGGAATCATGATCTGAGCATCGCAATTTTCAAAGAACTCTTGCGCCTGCAGTCGGAGTTGCTCAAAACGAGGATCCATCTCGATCTGCCGACGATCCACCGCCGCGCCGATTTTCCTAAGTTTTTGCAAAACCTCTGTCGGTTCGTCCAATTGCCGAGGACCCCAGGGAAGCTCGTCGGTAGAACGCACGATAGTTCGGGTCTTTTCTTGACCATTTTCAAGGTAAATCATCGAACAGCTCTGGGGGTAGAGCGTCTCTTCGATGGTGTTCAAGACCTGATTTGCCACCTCCTCGGGGTTGGCCAGGCTGGTCATTTTTTTGGCAAAGCGGTCAAGCACTTTTCGTCGATCGTATTCTCTACGTTGGAAGAGATGGTCGATAGGCCGTTTGATAAACTGCAAATAGTAGTAGCCCAGCACAAACAACAACGACAGTGCCAAGGCAATTTCCACCGTACCAAACGGCGGCAGCAACGCAATCCCTGCCCAAAGCACCAGATAAACCGGCACCACCAGCAACACCATCA